>CAZFIA010000097.1:4042-15457 GCA_964519335.1 uncultured Pseudomonadales bacterium | reverse complement strand
GGCACGGCGTGGCGAGCCAACAGGTATTTGTTGACGGGCTTTTGACCAAATTTGAAGCCTATGGCGGGCGCTACCCTGAGGAGCGGGCTGAGGTTCTAAGGTTTCGTGAGCTGTTAGTCGAAGAGCCGCGCTGCTTCGAGCGAGATTGCTGGCGTGGCCACATCACCGGGTCGGCCTGGCTGGTCAATGGCGCGGGCACTCATGTGCTGCTAACGCACCATAAAAAACTAAAGATGTGGCTGCAGCTGGGTGGCCACAGCGACGGCGATCCGAATACGGCGGCCGTTGCGCTGCGTGAAGCCCGCGAAGAGTCAGGGCTTAAGGTGAAGTTGCTGACTGATGCACTGTTCGATGTTGATGTCCACCCGATTCCAGCCCGCAAAAATGACCCGGAGCATCATCACTATGATGTGCGCTTCATTATGCAAACTGTTGGTTCTGAAGACTTTGTTATCTCCGAGGAGAGTCTTGATTTAGCCTGGGTGCCGATTGACAGCCTCACTGACTACACCCAGGAAGGCACTATCTTGCGGATGCGCGACAAATATTTGCGGCACTATTCAAACGATCTGTGAATTTTAGGATTGGATTCAGCCGAGAATTGTGGAGGAATTCATGAGAATTTCTGTATACTTAGTGAAGAATTGCGCACGTCGCTTGGCTATCTATATGGGCAACTGCATAGGCAGCTAAGTTAACAAATCTTTGCGGGAGCATTGATGGGTGGCAGTTTGTTTAGCCGGACACGGGTTTGACTCGTGCAGCGTGCTGACATATAACGCAGGTGAGTGGGGAGACATTCGTTGACTTGTAGGCCGTTAGTAGCGGCACCTGAGACAACAATGCCGCTCGATGGAAACTGAATACATGTTTAGCTTCGGCCTCGTCCGCAGCTTTGAAGTCAGGTGTTCATATCCACAACTGTATGAATCGGTTACAAAACAGAGTGGCGTAAAAGTCACAGCAGTTAAATGTGTTTGCTCTGTATAGCTTCAGCTGTCAGTCGAACAACCAGGGGATAGCAATAATGAAACGCACGCTTAGTGCGCTATCGGCAGCCATTATTGGCTCGCTGTCAGCGCCTGTATCTGTTCTAGCAGCAGAAGACGACGGAGTTCGTCGTATCGAAGAAGTGATAGTCACCGCAGAACGGCAGGAAGCCTCGGTTTCAGACACCTCCATCTCAATTACCGCGCTTACCAGCGACTTTCTGGAAGACTTCGGCATTCGGAACCAATCCGATTTGCAGAACCTTATTCCAGCAACGGTAATCGAGCCTTACGATTTGTCGATTCGCGGCATTGGCAGACCTTTCCGTGCCCTGGGCGGTGATCCGGGTGTAGCCACCTACGTTAACGGTGTTTATTCGGAAGATTTCTACATCGCGTCTTCTGGCGGTTTGTGGGACCTCGAGCGGGTAGAAGTATTGCGTGGCCCGCAGGGTACGCT
The DNA here is from genome assembly GCA_964519335.1 of uncultured Pseudomonadales bacterium. Lineage (GTDB taxonomy): Bacteria > Pseudomonadota > Gammaproteobacteria > Pseudomonadales > Azotimanducaceae > JALZVT01. Next base: position 14,008 of record CAZFIA010000097.1, on the reverse strand, counting down.
CTACGGTCGAAACGCTGTGGGTGGCGCGGTTAACTTTATTAACAAGCGTCCAACGCAAGAGTTCGAGGCCGACTTCAAAACCGTTTTCACCAACTTTGACGGCTTCGAGGTCTTTGGTGTGGTCTCAGGTCCACTCATTAAAGACAAGCTTGCGGGCCGTATTACCGGCTATAAGCGCACGCGCGACGGTATCGTTGACGAGCTGGGTGTGGACGAAAACGGCGAGCAGATCGGCCCTGACTTCGACAGTTTGGGTGATGAGAACTACACCCTGCAGCTGGAGTGGACGCCTACCGATAATTTCTCAGTACACACCCGCGCCAATGAGCGGTCTGTAAGCCGCACGATTGGTGGTGCGGATGCCGCCGGATTGATTGTCTTTTCCGAGGAAGGTCTCGGCGAGCGCAACAACTTCTCTCCTGCGTTTGGTTTTCGTCAGGTTGATCCTGCGACCACAACTTTCACCGACAGTACGTTTCTGGACCCAAATCAGGAAATATTTAATTTCACTAACCCAACTACCGGTGAAGAGGTTCAAGCCCAGCGCCTTCGTGGCGGACTGGATCCGGCGTTCGGTGTGGGTACGGGTCAAAATAACCCGGCCTTCGGTGAAGACGTTAGCGTGGCCAACAGCTGTGTGTTCAATGATCTCGATAACATTGATGGCGATGACCTTTGTTCCCTATCCAACGGCCTGAATCTGGAAAGGTTTGATCATCAGTCGGTGTCGTTTGATGCGACCTGGGATCTTAATGATCGACACTCGTTCACCTATATCTTTGGATACACTGACTTCTTTTACGACCGGATTACCGATACCGATAACATCGATAGCCAGCAGTCAGATCGACAGTTCTATGTGAGCCAGGAAGCTGAGTATGTATCTCACGAACTGCAGTGGTTCTTTACCGTCAATGATCGGTTGAGCTTCACGACTGGTTTGTTTGCCTATGATTCTAAGCTCACTCAGCGTGGTGATTTCTACTCGTCAGTGGACGAGGCGCGCTTCGTGAATCCATCGCCGATCAACCCCCTTGGCGCCGGCGGAACAGCCAGCCTGTTTGATGGCAAATCAGGTGGTGTCGGAATTCCGCTGCCAGTGACACAAGACGGGCAAAACCCTACCCAGCTGTTTCTAGGTGATTTTGTGGGAGATACGGGTACGAGGATCAATAGCGGACCGAATACTAACGGTACCGATCTTGAATACCAGACGCGTACCGAGCGCGAATCTTTTGCGGCATACAGCCAGGGCGTTTTCGATATTAGCGATAAATGGTCAGTAACCTTCGGAGTCCGCTGGGCACAAGACAACCTGGATGGCGAAGAAAACCTGTTCCGCTATAGCGAAGGCATTGTTGACGCAGACGCCATCGGCGGTGGTGCGGCGTTACTTGCAACCAATATTGCTCTGGGCAACATCGTGGGTGACGCGGCGACCGGCGTACCGACACTGGACGCTGATGGTCAGCTCCAGTACAACGGCGTGGGCGTGCTTACACTGGGTTTGCCGGTTAGCCTCTCGGTGTACCGCCCCGTAGAGCGATCAGATGATGACGTCACCTGGCGCCTGAACTTTGACTACTCGGTAACGGACAATTCACTGCTCTACTTTGGTGCTACCACCGGGTATCGATCAGGTGGGTTTAACCTGGTTTTCTTTAGCCAAAATCCTACATACGATCCCGAGGAGTTGATCGCCTACGAAATTGGTTACAAGGGCACGCTGCTTGATGGCACCCTTCAGACCAACGCCAGCGTCTACTTCTACGACTACGAGAACATTCACTCGGTTGTGTTTGAAGCTGCTGCGACTGGTGGTACAACCAACAGTGTGGTTGCAGCCCCCGGTGCTGAAATCTTCGGTATCGAAGCGGACGCACTGTGGTTTGTAAACGATGCGCTCAGCCTTGGCGGTAACTTCAGTTTCACGCCCAGTAAGTTCACCGAAGACTTCTTTGTGATCAACGATTTTGATCCGAATGCGCCCCAGTCGATCTTCTCCCCAGAAGATCGCACCATTAATGCTAATGGCAGAACACTGCCGCGCGTTTCAGAGTGGAAGGCCACCGCTTTTGCGCAGTATGGCTTCGATCTAGGCAGTCGCGGTAAGCTCAATCTGAACACCACTGTGTCTTGGATTGATGATGTGCCATTCACTGTGTTCGAAGAAGAGCTGGACACCGCTCCGTCGTACTTCCGCTGGGATGGCCGGGTTAGCTGGACGAGCGTCACGGGCAAGTACTCAGCGACAGCCTTTGTTAACAACATATTAGACGAGGTGGGTGTTCGACAGATTGAGCTAGGTACGGAATCGACGGGTTACCGTCGGTCTGGTCAGGTGACCGAGCCGCGTATCTTTGGTCTTGAGCTCCAGTACAAGATTGGACCTGAGTACTAGCGACTAGTTAGCGATAACTAATAGCTCTTTACGAAAAGAGATAAACAGGGGCGGCCAGTAGGTCGCCCTTTTTTTGTCTTATTTTTTTGTGCTCATCAATTCTTCCATCAACGGGTCGAAGGCTTCAGCAAACATCGCATCCAGATTAGGGCCGCGCCGCAGCGAGTGTCCGCCGTCTACGCCCAGTAATTGCCCGGTGATCCAGGACGCTTCGGGTCCAGCTAGAAAGCGTACCGCGGCGGCGACGTCCTCGGGTGTGCCAAGCCTTTCGAGTGGCATCTGAGCGAGGTAGTCGTTACGTACCTCTGGCGTCTGCTCTAAACCGGCGGCCATCTCTGTAGGCACGAGCCCAGGGCGTACGCCATTGACGCGGATGCCATAGCGTCCGAGTTCGTCCGCGCTGTTGCGCACCAGCATTTCGACAGCCGCTTTGGCGACACTGTACTGGCCAAGGTTCCGGTGTGTTACATGACCTGCGATGGACGACACGGCGACAATAGCACCGCCGTTGCCGCGGCTCATGAAGGGGGCTGAGTGTTTGATGGTGGATAGTGTACTGGTCGCGGTGAGGGCCATGGTTGCGTTCCAGGCCTCGAGGTCGGTCATCACAAGCGGTCCCGCGGCTACACCACCGCCTGCATTGGCCACTGCAATATCAAGGCGATCCAGTGGTTGTGCGGCTGCCTCTACGGCCGCTTTGACCTGATCGTCATGGGTTACGTCGCACACTATATAGCGCGCATCACTTCCAATCTCTTCGAGTGCTGCGCTTAGTACATCCTCACGGCGGCCGCAGATTGTGACCAGGCATCCGTCCTCGGCGAGACGTTTGGCGATGCCCAGGCCAAGACCCGTTCCTCCCGCGGTAACCAGTGCGGCGGTTCCTTCCAGATTGTTTTTCACGAAAACGGCTCCTGTGCAAAGCGTTTCAAATTTACCCGTCGCTGAATAGGTGGCAAGCAACCTCTCGCATACCGGTGTCGGTGGCCAGGTCTTTCAGCGTGATCAATTCCGGCGTGGTGTTTTTGCACTTATCCATCACCTTGGGGCAGCGCGCCGCAAAGCGGCAGCCGGCGGGCACGTTGATGGGCGAAGCAATTTCGCCACGTACCGGTGTGGGCGGACGATCGCGTTCGGTTCGAGGATCGGGCTCGGGGTTTGAGCCCACAAGCATCTGCGTGTACGGGTGCTGCGGGTTAAAGAACACCTCGTCAGCGGCACCTACCTCAACCAACGAACCCAAATACATCACTGCCATTCGGTCGCTGACATAGCGCACCATCGACAGGTCATGGGCGATAAACAAAAGCGTTAGGCCCATCGATTTCTTGAGCTCGTCGAGCAGGTTAACCACCTGCGCTTGCACCGAGACATCGAGCGCCGAGATGGGTTCGTCGCACACCACAAATTCGGGCTCAAGAATAAGCGCCCGGGCGATGCCAATGCGCTGGCGCTGACCGCCTGAGAACTCATGCGGGTAGCGTGACGCATGATCGGTGTGAAGTCCCACGCGTTGCAACCAGAAGCTCACGCGCTCGCGGATAGTGTTGTCATCTAAATTAGTGTGTAGCTTTAAACCTTCGGCAATGATCTCACCAACGGTCATGCGCGGATTTAGCGATGAGTACGGATCTTGAAAGATCATCTGCATCTTTTTCGCGCCGCTTAGAAAATCGGCGGGCTTGTAGCGTTGCGGCAAGGTCTCTCCGTCGTAGATCACCTGGCCGGCGGTTTTGTCATGCAGCCCCAACAGTGTTTTGCCAAGGGTAGATTTTCCGGAGCCACTTTCGCCCACCAGCCCTACAATCTCTTTTTCGTGCACGGTGAGCGTAACGTCATCTACCGCGTGCACCACCTGGTTCTTCTTAATCGGAAAGTGCTTCGTGAGCCCAACGGCTTCTACTAGTGCATTCTGGGCCTTCATGAACCGCTACTCGTAAACAGCTCAGCAGGCGCTGATGGCGCGTCTGCGTGATGTTGCCAGCACTTCACGCGATGCTCGTCATCCAGTTCAAAGCGTGGTGGCGGGGTTGTGGCGCACACCTGGGCTGCGTGCGGACAGCGCGCGCAATAACCGCAGCCGGGAGGTGGCGCAAACAAGTCTGGCGGGCTGCCTTCAATAGGCTTAAGCGACTGCTCTGATTGGTCTGTGTTGGTTGGCATCGCGGCGCGCAAGCCAAGGGTGTAGGGGTGGGCCGCGCGATAAAAAATGTCCCGGGCGCTGCCTTGTTCAACCATCTCACCTGCGTACATCACGGCGACGGTATCGGCCATGCGGGCGACGACGCCAAGATCATGAGTGATCAGTATGATTGCCATGTTGTTGTCGCGTTGCAGATCGTTCAGCAAATCAAGGATTTGCGCCTGAATGGTCACGTCTAGGGCGGTTGTCGGTTCGTCTGCGATCAACACGCTGGGTTCGCAGGCGATAGCTGTGGCAATCATGGCGCGCTGCAACATGCCGCCTGAGAATTCGAAGGGGTATTGTTTAGCCCGCTCTTTGGCCTCGGGGATGCGCGTAAGGCTAAGTAGTTCGACCGCTCGCTTGCGGGCGTCGAGGCGACTGACGCCGCGATGTACCTGCAGTGTCTCGGCGATTTGATCGCCTATGGTCATGGTGGGGTTCAGCGACGTCATTGGGTCTTGAAATATCATGCCGATATCAGCGCCGCGCAGCTCGCGCCCATCGATGCGAGTGCGCCCCAGAATCTCTTTGCCGCGATAGCGCGCCGAACCGCCGGTGATGCGCCCTGGAGGCATGGGTATCAGCCCCATCAAACTTTGCACGGTGACCGACTTTCCGCAGCCTGATTCGCCGACGATGCCCAGGGTTTTGCCGGAGTGCACATCAAAATTAACGCCGCGCACGGCCTGTACTATGCCGCCGTAGGTGTCGAACTCGACGCGCAAGTCGCGCACGGACAGGATAGGCTGGGACTCGTCCTCGGCTTCAGTCGTCATGTCAGGGTTACTCACGCGAACGCATCCGGGCGTCCAGTGCGTCGCGCAGTCCGTCGCCAAGCATGTTAAACGCAAGCACCGTGATGCTGATTAGTAGCGCGGGGAAAATAAGTTCGTGAGGGGTGGTTTGCATCGTCTTAATCCCCTCGTTACACATGCCGCCCCAGCTGGGTGTGGGGGGTGCCACCCCCATGCCGATAAAGCTCAAGAACGCCTCGGTGAATATGGCGCTGGGGACGGCGAAGGTTAGGGTGACTAGAATGACGCCCATGGTGTTCGGAATCATGTGGCGGCCAATTAAGTACGATGACTTCGCGCCAAGCAAACGCGAGGCGTCAACGTAGCCTTCTTCTCTAATCTGCAATATTTGCCCGCGTACCAGGCGCGCGGTCGCTGGCCATAGCAACACCACCATGGCGATTAGCATAGGGATGATACCGCTCTCACCTGACTCCACATCAAAGACAAGCTTGAACACAATCATGAACAGCAAGAAAGGCAGGGTCACCACAAAGTCGGCAAAGCGCATCATCAATTGATCAACCCCGCGCCCCACAAAGCCGGCGGTGCTGCCGTAAATGATGCCGATCAACACAAATATAAAGGGCGCAACTATGCCGATGAACAGCGACACGCGAGCGCCTTCCATTAATCGCGCGAGCATATCGCGGCCCAGATAGTCTGTGCCCAGCGGGTGCCAGGTAAGGTTGACCGCTGTTCCGGGGTTTAGGCCGTCTGCCGATTTTACGAGTCCCTTTTCTACGGCTTCATCTGCGGTAATCACGCGGGTGACATCAATCTCTGTGTGTTGAAATTCTGTGGTTTCGCGGAAATTCTCGCCCAACGCCACTACGGTGTAGTAGTAGTGCGTGGGTTGTAGATCCAGTCGATCCTCAAAGTAGGTGCCCTGGCTTGGCAGCACTTCGCCCAGCGGCAAGCCCAGCGCGCGTTCGACACCCGTCGGGAACAGGTTGCGATAGATACGATAGCCGTTGGTGGACGCGGACATTGCCTCCCACGACAGCCGCACAGATTGCGTGGTGGGTGTGTCTACGATTTGGAGGCCGCTTGTACTTGCGGGCTCTGCCGTAATGTCCCACGGCTTAAACGGCGCCACAATGGTTGCGCTGCGGTCAGCGAACGGCGGCTGACTGATTTGGTCGACGTCGCTCAAAGACGAATCAGCGGTCCACAACAACGGCCCCAGCAGCGTGAAAGCAAGCAACGCAATGATGATGTACAGCGAAACAATGGCGCGATTGTTTTCTTTAAGGCGGCGCCACGCATCTTGCCAGTACGAAAGCGATGGTCGGGTGATGCTCTGGGTATCTTCTGTGGCCCGTAGCGGCTTAAAGCTGTCGGGACCAAGCACAATGTCGGTAGCGGCTGAGCTACCGCTGGAAAGATTGCTGTCCACTTATTCGACACTCACTCTAGGATCGATTAAGCCGTAAACAAGGTCGACCAGAATCACCATAAACACCAGGAACGCGCCGTAAAAGACGGTGGTGCCCATAATGACGGTGTAGTCTGACTGCTGTACCGCCTCAACGAAGTAGCGACCAAGACCGGGTATGGCAAACACCAGCTCAACAACAAATCCGCCGGTAGTGATGGCGGCGATTGCCGGCCCCAGTACGGTAACCACGGGTAACACGGCGTTGCGCAGTTGGTGTTTAAGAAAGATACGGGTTGGCGGCAGGCCTTTAGCCTTGGCGGTGCGGACAAAGTCTGAGTTAACGATCTCGAGCATAGACGAGCGCATTAGGCGGGTAAGAAAGGCCATGGTGGAAAGGCCCAGCACCAGCGCGGGCACCAGCATGTGGCTGACAGAGCCCCAGCCGGCGACAGGCAGAACGGTTCGCCCGGCGAGTCCGTTGAGGCTAACCAGACCAAGTTGGGCGAGGGCGGCGAACACAAAGCTTGGCACCGAGATACCCAAAATCACCAGGAACATAATGATGATGTCGGGCAGCTTGTTGCGGTAGAGAGCGGTGAGCGCGCCCCACAAAATACCGCCAAGGGCTGCAAACATAACGGCCAATATGCCAAGCGTTGCCGACACCGGAAAGTGCTCCCGAATAATGTCGTTAACTAGCCGGTTTTGTTGGGTAAACGAGATACCAAAGTCACCTTTGAGCATGTTGCCCATATAGGTGAAGTATTGATTCGGAAACACGGGCTTATCGAGGCCGTATTTGGCTTCCAGGTTGGCGCGAATCTCTGCCGTGAATGCTTTGTCGCTAAGCAGAGGATCGCCGGGCACCGAGTGCATGGCTATAAAGGTGGCGGTGGCGATAAACCAGACGGTGATAACGCCTTGCAAAAGGCGTTTGCCAGCGTAGCGCCACATTAGTTCAGAGTCTCTTCGTTAGGGGGCGTTAGTCGAACGCGACTGTAATCTGGGTCGGGACCGATGGCCCGTCTGCCCAGATCCTGTATTTGCATGTCGGTGATAAATACCCGACCGCGCTCATAGTTGGGCAAAACCACCGCCTGGTCGATAAGAATGCGCTGGATCTCACCAAAGGCATCGATGCGCACCTGAGTATCAATTGAGCCCTGAGCAATGCGCACCTGAGCATCGAGCTCTGGATTGTCGTAGCGACCCCGGTTTTGCAGGTTCCAGGAAGAAAACAGATCACCGAAGGTGAGTGGGTCATCAAAGTCTGGCCCCCAGCCCGCCATCACCATGTCGAATTCGCCTGCCCGCATCTTGGCCAATCGCTGTTTAAAAATTTGTCGATCCAGCTTTACCTCAAGGTTCAGATGCTTCTTGAGTTCGGCCTGCAAGTACTCGCCGTGTTTTACCGACAGTGGCGTATCACCCGATAGAACCACCAGCGTCGGCGGCTCTTTAAGCCCCAGGTCGTCGAGCGCGGCCTGCAGATAAGCCCGGCCCTTGTCCCGATCAAGTTGAATGCGTTGGGGTGAATATTGCTGCCACAGCAGTTCGTCGCCGCCCTTTAACCAGCTTGGAAACAGGCTCACCCCTGGCGTATAGCCCGGAATTTTAATCACCTTGTAGACAAGTTCCGACGGGTCCAACGTGTATTGTATTGCACGACGAAAATTCAGATTGCCACCTATGCGGTTGGGCCGGTGATTGAACTCCAGGTAATACACCGAACCGTCAGCCAGCCGAGAAATTTGCCAGCGCTGGGCCAGCGCTTCGGGCAAGGTCTCCCCGTCGAGATGCGCCATTGCAATGCGGCCGTCCTTAAACAGATTTACTCCGGCTTGCTTATTGGAAGTAATAAAAGGCGCATGAATGGTTTCGAGGAAAATGTTGTCGCGATCCCAGTAGTGGGGGTTTTTATCCATGCGCAAGCTTGAGTTGTGCACCCAGTTAGTGAGGGTAAACGCGCCGTTGTAAAGCATGGTGTCGGCGTCCGCGCCATAGCGCCCGTTAGTTGAGACATAGAAATCTTCGCGGGCAGGGTAGTAGGTGGGCGCGGCCACCAGTTTTTCGAAAAACGCGATGGGCTGTTCGAATTCAATCTCAAGCACCTTGTCGCTGGTGGCGGTTACACCCAGTGTGTCGCCGGTTTTCTTGCCGGTATTAATTGCTTCTGCGTTCTTAATGGGGAACAAAATAAAGGCGTATTGCGAGGCGGTGGTGGGTTCGAGTGCTGTGCGCCAGGCAAATCGAAAGTCGTGAGCGGTAACGGGTTTGCCATCGCTCCAGTTGGCGTCTTCTCTAATCCAAAAGGTGGCGCCGTCGGCGCGAATATCCCAACGCTCGGCGGTTCCTGCCACCAGGTTGTTGTTCACGTCGTAACGCAACAGGCCTTCCATGACGTGGCCGAGAATGCTCGCACTCTGCGTGTCAGTGGCTTTCATGGCATCGAGCTGTGGGGGCTCTTGTTCGAGGAGTATCGAAATACTGCGGGCGTCGTAGTTAACCGCATCGGTCGTGGCTGTGGCAGTACCGGTCGCCTGGGCCGCCCAATTGAGGGCAAACATCACCGCGATAACCACCCCAATACTCGCCATGATCAGCATCACCAGCTGCCAGAGTGCAGCGCGATTGAGTTCGTTGGCGGTGGCGTCGAGAGAGGGGGTGGTGCTAGTGCTAGTGGTCATCGGACAAGAAACAAGCCTCAGTCTTGGCGCTGGGTTGAGCGAAGCTATTATCTCTTAAATCGCGTGCTGAGGGGTAGCTAATGCGCCGTTTTCGTCTAACCGGTCTGCCCGTTCTGTTATCCGTGGACAGCCTTCAGTAGGTTGCCGACGATGCGCTCCAGATGTTGTAACGAGTTACATTCATGCACCTGATGGCAGTACGCGCCATATTTGCGCATTTCAGAATCGCCCGAATTCCAGGCGGCTTTTGACTCGGGGTTGAGCCACAGTACCGTACGCGATCGCTCATAGAGCTCTTTCATAATCTCAGCGCGGGCCTCGCCGAAGTTGTTTCGCGCGTCACCCAGAATGATGATGGTGGTGCGGTTGTCGACGTCATCCAGGCAGATCTTCTTGAAGTCGATCAGCGACTGTCCGTAGTCGGTGCTGCCGCCGCTGTAGTCGTGCAGGGTTTTGGTGATGGCATCTTCAATAGAGTTGCGTTCAAACAGATCGGTAACTTCTGCAAGATCTGAAGA
>CAZFIA010000097.1:2488-3942 GCA_964519335.1 uncultured Pseudomonadales bacterium | reverse complement strand
GCCATGCGGAACACAATTTCTTGGATTAATCGAAAATTGCGGTGCTCAACATTAGATAGCTTCACCTTGCGCAGCAGCTCTTCGCGCAGCCGTTTGCCTGAAGAATCTGCAAACAGCAAGAATTGTTTCTCTACATAGTCGCGTACGTGCTCGCGCAGCAGCTCGCGACGCTCGCGCAGCTGCTGTGACAGGCGTCGGTCGGGCACGTCGGGTGAACGCCGATTACTACTTATCTCGCGGTTCATCTCTTCAAGACCCATCGCGTCCATAATGCGCCGCGTATACAGGCCCTTTTGAGTAAATACCTGAATCTCTTCCAGCTTAACCTCGCGCGCGCCCTCGGCCATGGCAACGGTAAGCTCAACCATAGAGTTAGACATGACCAGCTTGCCAAGCTCTGACTGCGCGGGGCTGGTTTCGCCGGGTCCCAGGTCTTCTTCTTCGTCATCTACCCCTTCGATGTAGTCGGGGCCGCCTTTAGGTTTGCCTTTGCTTTTCTTTTTGCGCTTGCCGGTCTCGGAAGCTTCGGCCTGGCCGGTCTCTTCGTTTTCGCCGCCGCCGCCGCCCTGATTGTCGCCGCCACCTTCGGCCTCTTCTGACTCGCTATCAGAACCATCCGTTTGTGCACCGCCAGCGGAGACGTCTTCAATTTTAAAGAACTGCTCAAAGCACTCTTCATACGAGACTTTTTCGTCTTCGGTTTTTGGCAGCACCAGGGCAAGGGTGCGTTTTAACAGTTCACGATCTCGGTAACCCACCAGGTCAACCGCCTCAAACGCATCTAAGGTCTCTGCAGGCGAGATGCGCACATCAGAGTTGCGCAGGGCCTGAATAAACTGAGTGAGCGTTTGGTCCACGGTGTCTTTATACCTACCTTTATCTGCTTCTATACTACCTTAGGACGCCTTCTTTGCGTTGCTGGTAAGCGTGGTGAGTTCTACGCTTACGTTATCAATGTCTTCTTGAAACTTAAGAATCACGTTAAGCGTGTCGCGTACCATATCGGGGTCCAGCGTTTCGCTGTTAAGCAGTAGAAGCGTGCGCGCCCAGTCGATGGTTTCAGAAATCGCCGGCACCTTCTTAAGGTCAAGCCCGCGCAGCTCTTGAATAAAGGCCACCATCTGCTTGCGCAGCTCGGGAGGAATCTCGGGTACCCGGGCCTCGATAATGCGTTGCTCCAGTGCCATATCGGGGAAGGGGATATAAAGGTGGAGGCAGCGCCGTTTAAGCGCGTCAGAGATTTCCCGGGTATTGTTTGAGGTGAGGAAAACCAGGGGCGGCTCAGAGGTTGCCTTTACCGTGCCAATTTCAGCGATAGAGATTTGAAAGTCAGACAAAATCTCAAGAAGTAGAGATTCGAACTCGTGATCTGCTTTATCTATCTCGTCGATCAATAGCACCGCACCTTCTTCGTGCTTGAGTGCCTGCAGCAGAGGACGAGGTTCCAAAAATTC
>CAZFIA010000097.1:0-2388 GCA_964519335.1 uncultured Pseudomonadales bacterium | reverse complement strand
CCTGGGGGGCCTTCGATAAGAATCGGCTTTTTGAGCTGATACGCCAGATACACGGCGGTCGCGATCTGGGAGCTGCAAATATAGTTGTGGTCTTCTAGATGGGATTGAATCGATTCAACCGATTCCGCCATCTTCTCGATATCAGCCATGTTTGTTCTACGTCCTCTGCACCCAACCCCCCCAACTCGAGGGGGGCTCTCCGCTCTGCTAACACAGAGCCACAAAACCGCTTATTATCGTGGCGCGGCCGGGGTCTGTATACCGATGTTTTGTATTGTTGTGCCTTTATAAACCCGCGGTTTTGGCCCCAAATACCGATAAATCGATCGACTATCCATAAAAGGGAGTGAGCTGTGAGAGCAGTAAATTGCATGAGTTTGACGCTCTGTCTGGCCGTGTTGGCCGGGTTAGGTGCTGGGACAGCACAGGCTGCCACGGTGGTACACGCCGGCTGGCTGTTTGATGCCAACTCGGCACGATTGCTCGAACGCCGAAGCGTGATCATTGAAGACGGCAAGGTGACAAGCACCGCCTCTGGCTTTACCCAACCCGGGCCAAACGACAGGCTCATCGATTTAAGCGAGGCGACGGTTATGCCCGGTTGGATCGATATGCACGTGCATATTGATGGCGAGCTTGGGCCCGATACCTATGCCCGCAGGTTTAAGGAAGAGCCTGCAGATGCCGCGTTGCTGGGTGCGCTTTACGCTCGCCGCACGTTGGCAGCAGGCTTTACCACTGTGCGCGACCTGGGTACTTCAAATGGCGTGGCGCAATCACTCCGCGATGCTATTGCTAAAGGTGTTGTAGAAGGACCGCGTATATTCACCGCGGGCAAGTCGCTGGCAACCACTGGCGGACACGCTGATCCAACCAATGGCGTGCGCGCGGACTTACGTGGCGATCCCGGTCCGGCCGAAGGCGTAGTCAATAGCCCGGCTGATGCATTAAAGGCTGTTCGGCAACGCTACAAAGATGGCGCTGACTTAATCAAGCTAACAGCCACAGGCGGTGTACTTAGTCAGGCAAAGAATGGCTCTAATCCTCAGTTTAGCGTTGAAGAAATTGAAGCGATTGTGGCCGCCGCTCAAGACTATGGCTATCGCGTAGCGGCACACGCGCACGGTGCTGAAGGAATGAAGCGGGCCGTCGAGGCCGGTGTTAACTCGATTGAACACGGTACCTACATGACCGAAGAAGTCATGAAGCTTATGAAAAAGAAAGGCACCTGGTACGTGCCCACCATTGCCGCCGGCAAGTTTGTAGAAGAGAAGGCACAAACGCCGGGCTACTTCTCTGAGCTGGTGCGGCCCAAAGCGATTGCCATTGGCCCGCAAATTCAGGACACCTTTGGTAAAGCCTATGAAATGGGTGTGAAGATCGCCTTTGGTACCGACACGGGAGTGTCTGCGCATGGGGATAACTGGAAAGAGTTTGGCTTTATGGTGGAGGCAGGCATGCCGATACTCAAAGCGGTGCAGAGCGCGACCAAAAATGCAGCCGAGCTGCTAGATCAGTGGGACGTGCTAGGCAGTTTGGAGGCCGGCAAACATGCCGATATAACCGCCGTGCCCGGTAAGCTAACCGACGACATTGCGCTTTTTGGTCAGGTACATTTTGTTATGCGTTCAGGGGTTGTGTATCACTCGAGTGATACAGACGCCGCCAAAATTAACTCTCTTGAGGCGAACTAATGCTGCCGAAAGCTATTTCTATATCTGTCGTATTCGCGGCTACCTTTGGTGCCTCTGATGTAGACGCGGAACCCTACGATTCCACCTACACCGCCCGCCAGGCGCCAGCCTATGTCATCAGCAACGCAACCATCCTAACGGGCGCGGGTAGCCGATTAGATGACGCAGAGATTCTGCTCGCAGGCGGCAAGATAGTATCGATAGGTGCACAAGGCTCGGGTGATGTTCCAGGCGACGCAGTGAAGATAGACGGTACCGGCAAGTGGATTACGCCTGGCCTGATCGATGTGCACAGTCATCTGGGTGACTACCCGGCTCCATCGGTAAAGTCGACAGCAGATGGCAACGAAGTCACTTCACCCAATACGGCACATGTGTGGGCAGAACACTCAGTGTGGCCGCAAGACGCTCAGTTTCCGCTGGCTCTTGCAGGTGGAGTAACAACGCTGCAAATACTGCCGGGTAGCGCCAACCTGTTTGGTGGCCGCGGTGTCACACTAAAAAACGTGCCGTCACGAACGGTGCAAGGTATGAAATTTCCGGGCGCCAAACACTCACTGAAGATGGCCTGTGGTGAAAACCCAAAGCGGGTATACGGCAATCAGGGCAAAGCGCCGGGTACGCGCATGGGCAACATGGCCGGTTATCGCACGGCCTGGGCCAAGGCGCGGGAATATGTGGCGAAGCAAGACCT
>CAZFIA010000096.1:14242-15483 GCA_964519335.1 uncultured Pseudomonadales bacterium | reverse complement strand
GAGCAGCGCAAACAGGCTTATAGCCAGGTCAAAGATACGCTTAGTCGCGTAACGCCAGCTGTGGGCAACAAAGCCGTCTGAGAATACGATCCAAGAGGGGTGCAGAAGATCCACATCCAGTTTGCCGGCTTCGCGTTCGATAAAGGCCTGAATATCTACCACCTCGATACCAGACAGTCGGCAGTTTAGCAGCTCCTCGAGTGGTAAACCGCCGCCGGCGTCGGTATTGCGGCGGCGCTCATCTACCGCTACGACAATCTCGTCTATGTTGTATCGATCGCAGTACTCAGGCAGTGCGCAATCCAGCTCAACCAGTTCACCGCCGCGGGCTGATACCGCATCTTCGCTGTTGTCGATCTGGGCAAAGCCGTGGAGGCGAAATGCACGTCGATCAGATCGGCGCCGCATACGTGTTGCAATTTTGAGTGCCCGCTGACCTGCGCCCAGCACCAGCACGTTTTTCTTCAGTGTGTCTTCGCTGATGAGGTGGCTCGAACCCCAGCGCAAGAGGCTTACAATGATGAAACCCTCGAGAATCGAGTACAAAAGCACCCCTCGCCCCATGGCGAGGTTGGGTACAAAGTACGACAAGATGGCAATAAACATGCTGCCAAGCAGGAACATGGCTACGGCGGTACGCAGCATCATTCCGGTATAGCCTTCACGTACTCGGGACTCGTAGACGCCCATGGCCACCATGGTGATGACCTGCGCAAGCGCAAATACGGTAGCCGCCCAGAAGTAGTCGTAGAACGGGGGTAGCTCTGCGTTGCGGGTTAAATAACCGAGGTGCGCGCAACCGAACAGGACAACAGTCTCAATGGCTGCCATCACCAGATAGGGTGTGTGTAAATAGTGCCGGAAAATCCTGATATGGGGCACGGAGAATCGCTTCAAGTTATTGATTTACAAGGCGCACACTAGGGCAGCTGATGGCCCAAGTAAACGCCAGTTTTGTAACAGCGGGGTGAAATGTCGACCTGTTTCGCATTCTGCAATCCCCGCTGCGCCGGAGTGTGACTCCATCACACGGTTAGGTGACTATTCCACCCGGAGATTGCGCACCGTTGCCGGGGGCACTGTGTCAAGCACCGGCGGTGGAGTCACGGGGGCTGGTGTCGGCACCGGCGGTGGCGCAGGCGTCGGAGGTGGTGGAGCTGGCGCAGGCGCAGGTTCTGGAGTGGGCGCAGGTGCCGGCGGAGATACAGGTGCCGGTACAGGTGCTGGCGGAGGCACAGGCA
>CAZFIA010000096.1:0-14142 GCA_964519335.1 uncultured Pseudomonadales bacterium | reverse complement strand
GGTGCCGGCGGAGGTACAGGTGCCGGCGGAGGCTCAGGTGCCGGCGGAGGAACAGGTGCCGGAGCAGGTGGTGCGGATCCAGTACCGCCTATGTTTACCGCCCAATCTGACATATAGGGCAGTGAAATTAGCGCGTTGCTTCCACTCGCCTGACCCAGGCTTACGGGCGCCCAGGCGCGGAGTGTGTCCACCGCAATTACATTGGTGTTACCCGTGTGTGCAGAGAGATCTACGGAGATCGCGGTTGTGTCCTCTCGGTACAGGTTGCGTGCGCTGTTGTTGGCGTCCCGCTGACAAGCCGTATTGGCATCGGCGTCTGCATCACAATCAACCATGCCAAGTTGGAAGTAATTGTCGACAAAGGTTCTATAGGTGCGCAGCGCGTCCCCATTCGGAAAGCTGCTCGAAGGCGCTTCAGCTTCGTTGATTCGAGGGTCTTGGTTAGTCCCGTCGGAGGTTAGATTGCCCCAGATATTGGCAACGCCCCCAGCCATTGCGCTGTGCCACATGCCCCGAGCCATTTCAGCGAAGGTGTAGTCTTTACTGCGCTGGCTTGAGCCGCGGAAGCGGAATCGATCTTCAGAAAACGAGGGTTTGCCAGGGCGCTGCGAGGCTTTCAGTCGATAGGTCGCAAACGTGGGCCGATGCCATTCGTAAGATGCGTAGTCCATGGCTTCGGAAGGTTGCGCTAAGGAGTTGGTGTTGCCGCGAGCGCCCATCAGATGCTGCCACCCCATGAGATTGGTCATGTTGTTTCGCCAGAACGTCAGGTCGCCGCCGCCGACCCACTCGAAGAGGTCATAGCCGTAACCCATTGTCCAACCGGGTAAGGGACCAAGTCGAGCAGCGATATATCGTTGTAGCCGCAAATCTGCTACTCCGTTAACGCCGGTCTCAGAACTCAATACTGTTGGGTTTTGCCGTCGTCCGCTGTCCCCCCAGGCCCACAGGTGGACCGTGCCGCCTGCCTTGTAAACGCGCTCAATAAACGCTTCGAGGGCTGCGAAGGTTTCTGGGTCAGGGTTGGTGTCGCCCACTTCTGTGCAGCGCGCGGTATCGATATCGAACCAGCGGCAATAGACCGGAACGTGGAAGCCAGTAAAGCCGAATCCGTTATCTAGGAAGCGATTAATTTCGGACTGAATCAACTCAGCGTTGGTCCGAAAATACTGTGGGCCTGCATACATCACATGCTGCGGCACGAAAGCTTCGCCGGTAGCGCTGCGTGTCCAGTTGCTGCCGTTGGCTTGCACAAATCCTTTATAAGGGCTGTTGCCGTTGACCGTTACGGTGCCGCTGAAACCGTTGAGATCAGCATCATTAGACTGGGTGCTGAATGTCCAGCTTCCGGTACGCGTTGCCGTAAAGCGAAATTTCCAGAGATTGCCAGTCGAATAAAACATCGGAGTCGACCGTGTTTCGCCGCTGTCGGAATGGACAAAGGTCGCGGTTGCTTGCAGGTCGTACGGGTTACCGCCGAAAGAAGGGTTCGAAAGCGTCCATTCGCCATAGTCGCCGAGTTTAGTCAGCGTCCGGTCGGAGCCGTCCGTGAATGCGTTAGCAGTATTCGAACTCAAAGCTGCAAGTAGGCCTAGGCATACCAGCACTATTGGAGATTTTGCTTGGAACAAGTTGGATTGAAACATGATGGGGTATTTTTTAATTAGTTTGCAGTACATGATCAAAGTCCTAATCATCTCGACACACGATATCGCTCAGGCGACTTTCGCGCAGATCAGGGTATTGCGCGGTGAGAGCGAAGCATGCGGAGTCTGAACCAACGCCTGTGAAAGTACTCGAGTACAGTTCATCGGTATCCTGTAAATTTCCGATCTCCCGCACCTTAAATAGACGATCGTGGTTACCCTGGTAAATGTTGTACCGATCGACGTTTGTATCGGTGCTTCCCGTAGCGGTTATGCCACTAGCGAGCCAGGTAATAGTTACGGTGCTTGATCCACCAAGGGCGGTGGTTGTGAGCTCAGTGGGAGGCACGATGCCAAACTGGGGCACACTGGGTGACTCCGTTACGCTTATACAAACGACTTCAGACAGCGGAGATTCGTTATCATTTGTATCGAATGCTGTAACGGCGAAACACGGGCTGTCGCTGGAGACTTCAGTGCGCTGGAACTGCTGGCGAACATCGTTCGCGCGGTGTTCTATTTCGGCCACTCTAAAGAGCTGACCAGTGGTGCCCTGATACAGATTGTATCCCGCAAGATTGCTGATCGGTTGGCCGACAGCGATAAGCTGAGGAGCATCCCAGCCCAAAGCGATGTCACCCGGCGAGGTTTCTTGCGCGGTTAAATTCGTTACACCCAGCGTGACGTTGTCGGGGACACTCGGTGGAGGAGGTCCATTGCCATCCGGTAAGGTTCCGCAAACAATTGTGCTGAGCGCGCTGTGACGTTGGCTTTGATCTGTTGCTGTTAGCGCAAAGCAGTTGCTGTTAGCGAAAACGTTTTCGACTGTGGTTGTTCGACGGATGTTTGCAGCGCCGGTTTCAGCAATCTCGGTTATTTTGAAGACTTGGCTGGCGGAACCCTGAAATAAATCGTAACGATCTATAGCGGTTGCGTCGGGGGTGGTAACCACCGTATTGGGCTTGTCCCAGCCTACCAGCGCTCTATTCTCTGCCAAAATATCGACTGTCACGTTAAATGGGCGCAGCTCAGTACCCGGTTGAGGAGGCGTGGTGTGCACCAGTGCAATGCAGGCAATTTCGCCGAGGCTTGATTCTAGATTGTCGGCAAAGCGAGCCGTTAACGCAAAACAGGCCTGTTCGCCGCCGATGTCCGAAACGTTGGTTGAATAGCTGCCGTTGTCGCGGGCGTTTTCTAATGTGATCTCTTGGATCTTGAATAGCTGCGATTGGGTACCGTAAAAGATGTTGAACCCTTCAATAATTTCACCCGCTCTGAATTCTGTAGGAGCCTGCCAATTCAAGCCTATGCTTGCTTGTCCACCTGCTGTTGAGAGCTGGATAACGGAATTGAGGGTTGGTGCACTACTGTTAACGGGTGGAGCCGCAGTGATGACTTCTTTGCAGACAACATCGCCAAGGGAACTTTCGTTAGCGCTGGTGTCGTAGGCGGTAACAGCAAAGCACGAGTTAGCATTAGTGACATCGGGGATTTGCGTGAGCCGGCGTTCGCCCGTGCCAGTATCATTGAGCTCTTGCACAATCGCCAGTTGCTGCAGGTCGCCTTGATAAACACGGTATCCGGCCAAATCGTTCAGGCTTGTGCCATCCGCGTTTAAATTTGGCGGGTCCCAGGAGACAGTAACGTTACCCGACACTACGTCGGTTTCGGCGTTTAACGAGTTGAGCGGTGAATTGGGGTCTGCATTGCCGGCAGACTCTTCCTCAGAAGATTGGGTTGTCTTAAATTTGACCGACGGGGTCTGGCCTACCGGCAACTCGGGGCTGCCAGCGGGCTCTAGTAAAAGAACATCGGCACTTGTTGAAGAGCTTTCAACAACCGGGGCGGATTCTTCAGAAGCAGCTTCTCCGGCATCCTCGACCACGGGTGTTGTCGCTTCGATAGGTGCATCACTGCTGAGCGGTTCATCGATTGATGCGCTGTCAGTCGAGCTAGACCCGCCGCATCCGCCAAGCAAACCCAGTAGTAACACTAAGGTTGCTGCAACTGCTTTGCTGGGGCCTGTGGCGCCCATGCGGTTAGCCGGGTGCGGTAAGCCTGTTGTAAAAACGGCCACGCAAATTGCGTCGCCGTTTATGGAGTCGCGAGCGCTGTCGCGCTCTGAGAATTGGGTATTCACTTCAAAGCCTCTTGAAACTTCGGCCATGATAGGAAAGAAGAATGACAATTGCATTACCTATTATCATTAGGGATGTAATTGAACGTACGTTCAATAAACCGCCTGACATTGCAGCCGCTGGTCGCAGTACTTAGGTGCTAGAACAATGAATAGAACAGTCAGCGATCTACCTCCCAGGTGGGGGGCGCTGTGCCCCAAACAGGGCACTTTCAGCTTAACCATGGTGTTCTTATTCGTTCGTCTAGTGGTCGCTTAGTAGTCGCGCACTCTGGCGTCTTGTGGTGCCGAGGCAAGATCCCCAATATGTGACTTAAATTTAACTATGACAGCTAACTTTCTGAATTAACTGTATTAAGTTGTTTGTGTTAATACTGGAATACCGGAGTATTCCGCCTTAGTCCTGGGCATCAATCGAGCTGCTAAAAATGTGCAACCCAAAAGCGTGCAATTCCTGCACTCTCGTGCCCCGTAGATTCCTGTGTTCTGGTGTTCTTGTATTCTCGTTTACCTAAAGTCGGTAAGCTCTGCCGCGCCGTGCCCAATTTTGAATCCATCAGGCCTTATCGCGACGAGGAAGTGCCCTTAGTTGTTCGCCGACTTATCAACAGTGTCGAACTACGCAAAGGCATTGCCTCATTTCTATTTCCGAGATTATACAGTTTTAGCTCAGTTGCAACGCAACATTTGACAGCAATAATCCTGCGTCTTCGATCTCGCCGGTTAAGAACAGTTCACGAAGTCCAAATGATGGTCGGGACTTTCATTGATCACATGGTGCGCTCCAGTGTCGATGAGCTGAGCTGGTCTGGGTTAGAAAACTTGGACCGGAGCCAATCTTATCTGTTTGTCTCCAATCACCGTGACATAACCCTTGATTCCGCTTTGTTAAATCGAGTGTTGCATGAGGACGGTTTTCCAACGTGTGAGATAGCTGTTGGAGACAACCTGTTCGGCACGCCCTACGCTGATGATCTGATGCGCCTCAATAGAGGTTTTTTAGTAGAGCGTGCTGCGGGCGGACCCAAAAAGGTTTATGCGGCCTTGATGCGCACGTCAACCTATATTCGCGAGAGTCTGGAAAGTGGAGCGTCGGTCTGGATTGCTCAGCGAGAAGGTCGAGCCAAAGACGGTTTCGATCGTACCGAACCCGCGCTGATCAAAATGTTGGCGCTCGCCTGGCGCAAGTCTCGAACGGCAGCCGGAGTAAAAAAGGAAATTTCCCAACTCGATGAGTTGCTAAATGTGGTGCGCATTGTGCCGGTTGCGATTTCTTATGAGCTAGACCCCTGTGATTTACTTAAAGCCGATGAGCTTTATGACATTGCAACCGAAGGTGCCTTCACCAAGCCGGAAGGTGCGGATCTTGCGAGCATTGTTGCCGGCATGCGCGGTTACAAGGGGCGAGTGCACCTGCATTTTTCGAAACCGTTGAGCGGACACTATGATTCTGCTGAAGAAATTGCGCGCGCGATGGACGAAGCTATTGTTGGCGAGCTAAAGATCTTCCCTTCCAATGCGCGTGCGTGGAATCAGTTGGCACAGGTCGATGGGCGTGGCTTGCAGGTTGAGAAGCCGTTAGGGCATTCAGTATCACATGCTCAGATGCAGGCAGAAGGATCGGGTTCAGAAGCGTCTTCGAAAGCCCTGGATTTTTTTGATGCACGAATTAGGGACGTTGCAATAGAAAAGCAGCGCTATGTGCTAATTCAGTACGCAAACCTGCTGCACAATCGCCTTGAGCTTGGTTTTGATCTAGGGCTGGAGACAGATTCAGAAGCGGCCCATCAGGATCTGACTCAGATTAATAGCCGGTAGGGCGACTCAAGTAGATGCTTCACCGTTTGCAAAAATTGCGCAGCTGGCGCCCCGTCGAGTACGCGATGATCCCAGGTAAGCGACAGACGCATGACTTGAGCCTTAACCGGGGTGTCGCCGTCCCATCGAACATCATCGCGTAGGCGGTTCACCCCCAGAATGCCTGCCTGCGGGGAGTTAATGATTGGGGTGAATGCGTCTACTCCAAACATTCCCAGTGCGGAAACGGTAAAGGTGCCCTCCTGCAGCTCGTCTACGGTTAGGGCGTTGTCGCGAGCAGAACGCGCCAGCCGTGCGGTTTCTGTACACAGTGCTTTCATGCCCAATAGATTGGCTTTTTTCACAACAGGCACAATCAACCCTTCGTCCAGCGCTACCGCCATACCTACGTTTATATCGCCATGCACACTGAGGGCGGTATCGGTAAATGAGGAGTTCATCAAGCGGTGGCTCTCAAGTGCCTTCGCGCAGGCCCGTATTACCAGATCGTTGTAACCGGGTTTGATTCCCTCGTCCGCCCATTCTTCAACCAACTGCGAACGCAGCTTTACGGCGTCGTCCATAGAGACGTCCATATCCATGCTTAGCTGCGCCATTTCCTGGAGGCTTTCGTGCATCCGTCGCGCGATGGTTTTGCGCATGCCCGAGTGTTTTACCTCCACGTCCGCCGTCACGGTGCCTGCCACAGCAGCGTTCGAAACTGCAGGGGCAGCATGGACACGTTCCACATCTTCCTTGGTTATTCGTCCGCCAGGTCCGGTGCCGCTGACCTGGCTGAGGTCTACATTTAGCTCTCGGGCAAGTTTCCTGGCGACAGGCGACGACGCGGAAGCTGTACCGCCGCTCGCTTGATTTGATGCGGCTGGTGTTGGCTGCTGTTGTGCCAAACGCTGGACGTCGGCTTCGACAATGCGGCCACCTGGCCCGGTTGCACCCGCCTGGGTGAAATCCACGCCAAGCTCGCCGGCTAACCGTCGGGCAGCCGGGGACGAGAAAATGCGACCGTGCTGGTCTGTTGCCGACTGGGTAACTACAGGTGCGTGAGCGACCGGGCCGCCAGCAGGCGCTGGTGTTGAAGGGGCCTCAGAAGCGGCAGAGGCAGAGCTTGGAGCGCCCCCAGCACCAATATCGTCTGGCATGGTCTCGGAGGCGTCGTAGATCATCCCAATGACGTCCCCAGGCTCGCGGGTTTCACCTACTGCTACGAGATGTCGCACCACGCCACTCACTTCGGCATCGACATCAAGATTGATTTTTTCCGTTTCGAGGCGGTAGAGAAGCTCGCCGGCCTGCACGGATGCACCGTCAGCGATATACCATTCTTCGACGACGCCCTCTGTCATCGTCATGCCGCTCTTTATGAGATAAATCTCGGTAGGCATTGGTTAGGATCCTTGCAACTAATTTCTTTTGGTTTTGTTCAGGGTAAAGGTCGCGCTCTTTGCGGCAGCGCTCATTACGGTTTGTGTGTCGATCACGCGGGGTCCGTTGCGCCTCAGTGTTAGCTGCGCCGATTGGCCGGGTCGCAAGAATCGCTCACGTTCGCCGTCTAGCGCAATGACACCGGGACCCTGCCAGCTAACACTGGATTCGAGCTTTATCTTCTTAACGGCGGTCACGAACACTTTCTTAAAGTAGCCCGGAGCAATGGGTGCCTGCAGTGTCGTTGCGCCTTTTTTTCGCGTTCCAGCCAGGGTAACGCGCAAGCCTTGATCTTGATCCGCCGTCAGTGGCATGAGTAGCCCGCCAATGGACGTCATGCCCACGGCTGCGGGATCAGCCCGGGTTAGCAGTAGTTCGCGCAGTCGTTCGGGCGCAAGTAACGCGCGAGTGCCAACAAAGCGATCGGAAGTAAAGGCGGCATCAATCAGGGCGATGTCGTCGCGTTCGCCGTCGATTTTGACGTCGATGATTTTTGCCGGCTTTGGGACTGCGCGGCGACCCAGCGCTCGTGTTGCGATTAGCCCAACGGCCGTACCCGCGACGGTTGCTTCAAGCAGATGTGGAAAAACGTTGTTGGTGCCTGTTGAGAGCGGCATTAGTGTCGCGCCGCGCCAACCTAGAGTAAACGCCCGGCTGGTACCATCGCCGCCTAGCACCAGTACGGCTGTGCACTTGGCTTCTTTCATCGCCCGGGCTGCGGCGATGGTATCGAGCGCACTGCCGGTGGCCTCTACATCAAGCGCGCGTGCCTTGATCTTTGGGCTGTTGGTTTCGGCAAGTTCGCCAAGAGCGGTTAGGCAAATACCGTGTTTGTCGTTGAAGTAGCGAACCTGACGAACACCCGCGGCGACAGCACCCGTAAGTGCACGTACCACGATCGCGCGTTTTTCCTGATTGTCGAAAACTGAGGCACGCGCCACCAGTCGCCGCACATCTTTGCCCGAGGCAGGATTGGCGATGATTCCCAGCGCTAGGGCCGGCTTGGACGGCGCGGCGGACAATTACAACCCGAGCTGCTTTTTAGCTTCGGCAACAATGCGATCTGCGTTTGGCACGTATATTGACTCAAGCGCCGGACTGTAGGGGACAGGCGAGAAGGGTGCGCCGACTCGCGCAACTGGTGCATCCAGGTAATCGAAGGCTGCCTCTTGAATCTGTGCTGCGATCTCGGCGCCTATGCCACCAAAGCGAACGGCCTCGTGGACCACCATGATTCGGTGGGTCTTCTGTACTGAAGCCACTACAGATTCGGTATCGAAGGGCTGTAGTGTTCTTGGATCAATAACCTCGGTATCGATGCCAAGTTCCGAGAGCTTGGTTGCGGCCTTTAGGGCTTCGTGCAGCATGCGGCCAGTTGCAACGATGGTGTAGTTAGTGCCGGGCCGAACAACTTCGGCCTTGCCGATCTCCAGAGCGTAGGGGCCCTCCGGCACAGGCCCCATGAGCCCGAGCGACATCTTGTTGAGCACCACAATCACTGGATTGTCGTCCCGGGCCGCCGCGATAATCATGCCTTTTGCATCATAGGGTGTCGTTGGTTGAACGACCTTCAATCCTGGCAAGTGACAGAGCCAGGCTTCCAGGCTTTGCGAGTGTTGTGCTGCAAGACTGGCGCCAGCGCCCGACATAGTGAGCATGGTTAGGGGCAGGGTAGCCGCACCGCCAAACATGTAGCGCATTTTTGCCATCTGGTTGGCCACTTCGTCCATGCACTCGCCCAGGAAATCCATGAACATCAAGTCGATAATGGGGCGACAACCCGTAGCTGCCGCGCCCACGCCAAGACCCACGATGCCTTCTTCAGAAATTGGTGTGTCGTATATACGCTCTGGTCCAAACTCGTCGAGTATGCCCGCGTAATATCCGTACACGCTGCCTGCGCCGGCAACGTCCTCACCGGCTACAAAGCTATTGTCTTGCTCAAGCAGAACTTCCCGAACGCCTTCGGTGATGGCGCGAACGTAGGGTAATTCGCGTTCTTTGGTGTCTACTGCTTCACTCATGCGTATACATCCTCCAATAGTGCTGAGGCCTCTGGCATTGGGCTTGCCTCCGCGAAGGCAATGCCTTCTTCGACTTCTTTTTGGGTCGCTTTGTGTACGTTGTCGAGTTTGCGCCGGGTCGCCACTTCCTGTTCGATGATGTGTGCCTCGATGCGCTCAATGGCGTCACGCTGTTGCCATTGTTCAACTTCTTCGTCGCTTCGGTACTTAAGCCCCATGCCGCGCACGCCGACGTGGTCGTAGTATCTGTAGGTTTTGCATTCGAGCAGTGTAGGGCCGTGACCAGCACGAGCTCTGGCGACAGCTTCTCCTGCGGCTTCATATACGGCGATGGCATCCATTCCGTCTACCACAACGCCCGGCATACCGTAGCCGGCAGCACGATCGGCAACGTCAACCACTGCCTGATGGTTTACCTGTGCGGTGTATTCACCGTAGCCATTGTTTTCGCAGACAAATACGATGGGTAACTTAAAGAGGGCGGCCATATTGGCGGCTTCATGGAAAGCACCTTCGTTGGATGCGCCGTCACCAAAAAAAGTGGCTGACACATCTTTTGTCTTGCGAAATTTGTTGGAGAATGCGGCACCCATGGCGATGGGCGGTCCACCCCCGACGATGCCGTTAGCACCAAGCATGCCCAGGTCCATGTCGCAGATGTGCATGCTGCCGCCTTTGCCCTTGCAGTAGCCCGTAGACTTTCCGTATAGCTCGGCGTACATCTTGTTGAACTCACCGCCCTTGGCAATGAGATGACCGTGGCCGCGGTGCGTGCTGGTTATTTGATCTTTGTTGGTGAGATGCACCATCACACCGGCAGCAACTGCTTCCTGCCCCACGTAAAGGTGCAGAGCACCTGGTACTTTGCCGTCTTCCATGAGTTTGCCGGCGGCTTCTTCAAAGAGCCGTATTCGGACCATGCGTTTGTGCATATCCAAAAGCGTCTTGTTGCTGATATCAGCGGTCATTGGGGATTCCTTGTGTGTCCGTTCTTTGTTCTTGTCTTGATGATCTTAGGTTAGCCAGCGCTTACCTGTGGCGAGTAGGGGTTGTATTTCTCATCCTCTGCCCGGCGGCGCTCAAACAGAGCCTGAAGGTCCTTATCGTCTGTGCGTAACAACTCATCGAGCCAGTTGTGAAAACGCTGTCCGCCAGCCTCGTTGCGGCCGAACATAATGTCGCCGCGCAATCCGCTGGCCAGCGCTGTCTGTTGGCGTATGCCTGTGGCGTAGTCTTCATCGCGCACTACGTGCTCAAGAAACGCAAATTGCTCGTGTGCCGCAGCCTCCACCTCAGGGCTTGTAGGCAGCTTTTCCATGACGTAAAGCTGAGTGGTGTAGGACTCACCTACGGTTTCTCCAGGGAATAGCTGAGAGATCATCACGCCGCGTCCGCCGCCATCAAAAGACGCGATTGAGACGTGAGGGAAGATAGTCCAGACCCCCTTCATTATTTCGGCGCTGTCCCATTCGCTGTCGGGGAGGTCTGCGTATTGCTCCAAGCTCGCATCCGGCGAGGACACGCGTTGATGCGGACCCCAGGGCGTGTAGAGCGCGCGATTGTGCATGTCAGGGCCAAAGGTATCGCGGTGCAAAATTGGCAAGTGATACAAATCAAGATAACCGTCGTACGCCGCTTTCCAGTTAGGGCCTTTCAGTGTGCGGCTATCAAACAACTGCCAGTCCTTGAATCCGAAGTTCTCAAGCATGGCGTCGTAGCCGCTCAAGAATTCGCTGATCGGTAAAGGAGAATCGGGGTCGAGGGTGACCCAGATCAGACCTGCTGATTCGTGGCTGGGTAGTTTCACCAGGCTGTGGCAAGACTTGTCGATACTGCCGTAGTCATCTTCATTGAAGATGGCGATGAGTTCACCCGAGTGGTTGTACGTCCAGGCGTGGTAGGGGCAGCTAAACTGCCGGGCGTTACCTTTGGGTTCGGTCATGATCTGCGCGCCGCGATGGCTGCAAGAATTCAGATAGGCATTGGCGTTGCCTTCCTTGTCTCTGCTGATCAGTACCGGCACGCCGGCGACTGTCATGGTTTTGTAGTCACCGGGGTTTGCAAGCTCGGTACTTAAGGCCATGAACAATGGCATGCGCCTGAATACTTTTTTCAGTTCCAGATCGAAGCGCTCTGGATCCGTGTAGTGGTGGGCCGGTATATGTTTAACGTCGTCTGCCTGATCGATGGTACCGGCGCGGGCGTGAGCCAGACTGTCTTTTGCCATGTGCACCAAAGCAGAGTGGCTCGCGCTCTTGTCATTTTGTTTAACCGAGGTATTCATGTGGGTTCCTCTATATGTCACTGGTTAATGTCATTGCTTAGGATACGATAAAAAGTCAGCCTTGACGGTTTTTTATCGCCGGTTCCTCAGGGCGTACATCGCTATAACTTTCCCGCAGAAAGTCCTTCAATGCGGAAAGCACCCTGGTTTCGCTCTTGATGGGACGCATTTGGCGACTCGCCGCTTTGGTGCCCATGCGCTGGGCGCGATATAGCGCCATGCCTTCGCAAAGATAGCGGGTGATCAGGCTCGACAGCTCATGCTGCGAGGAGGCGGTTAAGTCCGGAAACACTCGCTGAACGGTTGCCTGCCAGGCCATATCGTCGACGGCGGCGTCCAGTGCTTCGCGAAGCTCCACATCCGTACGTGAGAGCACCTGCAGCTCTTGATACACAACAAACTCAGGGGAGGCGAGTTGCTTCCAGTAGATGTCTATCCCTGCCCCGATCAGGCTGCGATCGCTGCTGTTCTGGATGGGCTCCTCGGCCTTCAGGAAACTCTGCATCCGAGTATCGTTGAGGTAGCGCACTGCAGCGACAACCAAATCTTTGCGGGTAGGGAAGTGGTGCAGCATCGCACCGCGAGAAACCTTGGCCCGGGCGGCCACTTTGTCCGTTGAGGTCAAGTTGTAGCCCAGTTCAAAGATGCACTCGATAGTGGCTTTGAGCACCCGCTGCCGGGTTTGTGCACTCTTGCGTTGCTGCCAGGTGACTGGTGTAGCGGGTTTACTCATGATGTTTCCTGTCCCGGTGCTGGTACATTAAGCCCTGCCCTTAATCTAACTGCTCAGGTGGCTAATGCCTAACACTCTAGTTGTAACTAAAGGTCACCCGTTTGAACGCGACGCCTTTTTCGCCATGCTTGACCAGGTATTTGATGCCCACAAGCTTGGCGAGCTAACCCATGTCGAGCATCCGGCGGCGCCGGCGGCGTTTGCGCCCGAGACTCTGGATCAGTTTGATTGCGTGCTTTGTTACGACATGCCGGGAATAAAGTTCGAACCGGGTGGGCCGGTCTACGAGGCTCCGCCAAAGGCGTTGCAAAGCAACCTGAAAAAAGCAACCCAGGCGGGCATTGGCTTTGTGTTCTTGCATCACGCCATTGCCGGATGGCCGGATTGGGAGCCCTATGCTGAACTCATGGGCGGTCGATTTTGCTATACGCCTCAGCATTTACGCGGCGCCGCCGTTCAGGATTCGGGCTATCGGCATCAGGTTGAGCACCAAGTCAGCGTGGTTGCGGAGCACCCGGTCACCGCTGGCGTAGATGCTGAGTTTACGATGGTAGACGAGCTTTATCTTTACGAGGTGTTTGAGGACGGCGTGACGCCCCTGCTGCGCAGTAACCACCGTTTTGTTGCTGAGAACTTTTATTCCGCGGCAAAAGTCGTAGTTGATGGTGAAATGTTCTCAAATGACGGTTGGACCCACCCACCCGCCAGCAACCTGGTCGGATGGACCCGCACGCAAGATGCCTCCCGAATTGTCTATTTGCAGGGCGGGGACGACCCGAAAGCCTATGCAAACGAGAACTATCAGCGCCTGGTTGGCAACGCCATTCGCTGGGCCGGCCAAAAATGCTGATTTTGGGAGATTCCTGCGCTTTCACGCAGAAATCACAAAACAGTCAGCCTTGTCGGGAATGTCCGAGAAGGCTAAATTGGACGGGCTAGCAACTAGAGAAATAACCATGATCGAGTTAGAGCTCACCCCGGAAGAAGTAGCGTTTCGCGACGAGGTTCGTGCCTTTATCGCCGAGAACTTAACCGACGAGCTAAAACGGGAAACCGCGCGAACCACTACCGTATTTGCCGAGAAAGATGTGGCGATGCAGTGGCAAGCAATTTTGCATGAACGAGGGTGGGCCGCTCCGTCATGGCCCGTTGAGTTTGGCGGTACGGGCTGGTCGTCGACTCAGAAATTCATTTTTAACGAAGAATGTACTCGTGCGGGTGCGCCGGGTTTGATTCCACTGGGGTTGCGTATGCTCGCACCGGTGCTGTTCAAATACGGTACGCCCGAGCAACAGGCTGAGTACTTGCCAAAAATGCTCACCGGCGAACACTATTGGTGTCAGGGCTACTCAGAGCCCGGATCCGGTTCTGATCTTGCCAGCCTTAAAACCCGTGCCGATCGGGACGGTGATGATTATGTGGTGAATGGCACCAAGATCTGGACAACACACGCGCAATACGCCGACCACATTTTTTGTCTGGTGCGGACGACCCAAGACGGTAAACCCCAGGCAGGCATCAGCTTTCTGCTCATCGATATGGACACCCCTGGAGTAACGGTTGAACCTATCATCACAATGGCGGGCGACCATGAAGTAAATCAGGTATTTCTCGACAACGTGCGTGTTCCCATTAGTAATCGACTGGGGCCAGAGAACGAGGGTTGGGCGGTTGCCAAGTATCTGCTTGAGTACGAGCGCGGTGGCGGTGCCGCAGCCACTCGCTCGAAGGTGGGTCTTGAATCTCTTGATGATTTGCTCGCAACAGACCGATACGCAGATGCGGACATCGAGAAGCGTCGTAACGAAGTGGCCATAGAGATCGATGCCCTGCAAGTTATGGAGACTCAGTTACAGGCGCGACTGGCGCAGGGCGATAATCCTGGGCCAGAGTCGTCGCTGATGAAAAATTTCTCCGTAGGTATCGGTCAGCGTTTGTCGACCCTGAAGCTCGAAGCGCTGGGTTATCACGCCGTACCCCACAACACGCTGTTGGATCTACAGAAGAAAGAGTGTGTGGGTCCTAGCGAAACGCACACGCCCGTTGGTGTGTATCTTAACAATCGCGCGAGTTCCATC
>CAZFIA010000095.1:0-15492 GCA_964519335.1 uncultured Pseudomonadales bacterium | reverse complement strand
TTACCATGAGCTCTACTACTAGCACGGACGAGACAAAAACCGCAGCACAACACCCCATTTTAAAGATCGTGAAAAACCATCGAAAACTGCTGCAACGGCTGATTTCTAACGATGACGAGATAGACACCATCTTGACAGAGGCGCTCCTGATCGCGGAAAAGATGGTTCCAGACATGGCCTACTCGAACAATCCCAAACACCCTATGGCAGGTAGCGTCTACTTCTGCAACGCAAGTTTATCGGTTTACCTGGCAGTGAAAACACGGGGTATGGATGTCCACCAATATGGAGAGCAAATGCTGCTTGAGTTAAGGCACAGCTACAAGCCAACAAACACCGATTCAAATAGGCCGCTAGAAGATCAGCTTGCAAACCACATCGCGGCAGCAAAGAAGTCTCCTAAAGAGGCGAAACCGTCTGAGTTTGTGTACGACGTAGAAATCGCACCAGATACCAACACAGATTGGACGATGACTATAAAGTCATGCGCTATCTGTTCGTCGTTCTCAAAACATGATGCCATGGAGCTAGTACCCTACATGTGCGCAACAGACGACATCATGAGCGACACAGACGGAGATGGCTTAAGGCGTACGGGAACTATCGCTTTGGGTGCAAAACAATGTGATTTCCGCTACAAAAAAAATGGCGCGCCGAATAGAGTCGCTGAGAACTTCCCGGAACAAATTAGGCTCCGTGAAATCTAGTCCTCCAGTAGCTATCCAAGAGCCAGAATAGTTCGGAACAAGGTAAATCGGAGACTCAAAATGATCGTTGGCTTACACCATGTTGCCCTGGGGGTACCTGACCTGGATTCAGGAATCACGTTCTACACAGAGCATTTTGGATTCGAACTCGTTGATCGCTTCGAATGGAATCGCGACAACCCTGTGATTGATAGCGCCATCGGCTTGCCCGGCTCCGCTGCGCGTGGCGCCATGCTAAAAACTAGCAATGCGTTTGTGGAGCTCTGGCAATATGAAGAACCAGTGCCAGTCGAGCGATGCGCAAACCCGAACGACAGAGGCTACGTTCACATCTGTCTACAGGTCCGCGATATCGAAGCCGAACACAAAAGACTGACCGCGGCCGGTATGACCTTCGTCGGCCCCCCGGTTGATTTCGGTACTTCTTCTGCAATCTACGGCCGCGATCCCTTCGGTAATGTAGTTGAGCTGTACGAGCTAAGAGAGAAAGACCAGGCACAGCTCATTGGGCGCGCTACGAACTAGCCGCATTAAACCAGGCTATGCAAGAGTTCGGTTTACTCTCTGCTGACTATTTCAAACTACGACTCACGTGCCGCCAGCCACTCGACAGCAAAGTCTACGGCCGATCTAAACTTGAATAGCCGGCACTCTGCACCACCGATGCGGACGTTTCTAATATTGGCCTCCGTCTCAAAATCTGCCCCAATAGCCTCGAAGAGACCGCTGTTAGTGTCCACGTCTGAGTAGCTAATCAGCTTTCGATCATCCCCTTCTCCACGAACAATTTGAAAGTCTCGCTTAGGCGGATTGGGACGCCGGTATTCAGCTAGATGAAAACAAGTATTAGTAGAAAAGCCCGTACCCAGAAACAAAACCTGCGCATCCAGCTCGTAAAGAACACCCAAAGGGGACGAATCGCCAAACCGCTCCTCGAGCCGGTGTACTTCAGTTATACGCGCGCGATCATGTCCCCATGCGGCTAGAGACGAGTGAGGATGATTAGTACGAATCGCTCCAGGCCATGTCCTGAATAGTTCATACACTGCACTCATAGTTGCATCGGTTGGAGTTTTATCAGGATGATATGCAGGCGTTTCGAATCTGATCCGGGTCCACTGGTCTTCTGGCGCAGGCGGGTTACTCCACTCACTCGGATCAAAACGCCCATTAGTGAGCGTCGGCATCACCAGAGTACCCTGCGAGCCAACACTTCCAATCAGGGCTTCAATAATGGCCTGCGCACCGCCCTCCACATGACCAAAGCTCGACATCGAGCAGTGCACCATCAGCCTGGCGCCTTCCTGTACCCCGAGCTCCGTGAGTCCACGCAGTATCGTTGGACTGGTGATCGAATTGCGCACTACGTGCTTCCTGAACTTGGGATAAAATCTGAGTAGTAGCCGAATCTACCCATCGTCAAAATCTACCTACAGCAATGAACCAAATCACCGAGATAGCATACGCTAACGCCAAAATGATAGAGCACTTAGGCGCAATCGCTAAGTTGGCATTCAGCGAATCCGCTCCAAACTGGTTACCTACGCAAGAGGCAGCACAAAATCAGGTTCTAGCATGCGCAAACAAAAATAGACTCGGTCGAACCTACCTTTCAAACGACAGAGCAGTAGGCTGGATAGGTGTCGTACAACGCCCCCACGTCTGGGAAATACATCCAATCGCGGTAGAACCAACAAGTCAGGGAAAGGGCGTTGGGCGAATACTTGTTGAAGACATAGCAACACTGGCAAGTCGGGCAAATATCTCAACTCTGATCGCGGCAACCAGTGATGAAACCGGCACCACAAATCTCTACGGAGAGGATTTGTACGCTGATCCCTCCAAAGCCATCAAAGAACTCAAAGCAAAGGGAAGGAGCCCTTACAAATTTTGGGAATCTGTTGGATTCACTGTTGTCGGCATCATTCCAGACGAAGAAGGCCCGGGGAAACCAGGCATACACCTGGCACGAAAACTGTAAGCTCAACCCACAAACGAAAGCGGAACAAGTGAATGCAGATCAACGACTCAATCTGCACCGTAACTTTCCCTACTATTGCACTGGTCATCTTGCTACTGGCCGGCTGCAACACCGCAAGCTCCGCGGCTGAGCTGTTTGAAGAAGAACAGGAACAGATCGTAGTTCAGCGCCCAGACGGCTCCGATGTGGTTGCGCTTATCGAAAAGCCCAAAGGAGGCGCCAACCTACCCGTCATCCTCTACATCGATGGTTCAGGATGCGTTAGCGCCACCAGAGAGAAATTCACCGCGGTTCAGCACCGCCCAGCCTGGGCGCATTTAGCATCAGTAACAATGATAGTAGAGAAGCCTGGGGTAACGCCGGGCGCCGCCTGGGGCAGCAGTTGCTCCACAGAATTCGCAAAATACTACTCAATCGACCAGAGAGTTTTCGATCACCTGCTTGTTTTTCAATACCTAAGAGGCAAAGCAGACTGGTGGAACGGAGAGATCTACCTTGTCGGTTGGTCAGATGGCGCTGCAATTGGCAGTCATGTACTGGCCTATACACCCGAGGTAAAGAAGGCAATTCTTGGGGGCATGGGAGGTGGTATCCCAATGTGGAAACAATTCGAAGACTACATTTTCTGCCCAGATGGCAGCACCGAAAATAGAACCCAGTGTATCGCCGGCGTTCGAGAGAACTTCGACAAGATCCGAAACAACCCATCGCCCACAAAATTTTGGTCTGGAGGCGACAACTCCTACAAAGTCTGGGCCAGCAGACTAGACCAGGTTGAATACTATCTGCTCAAGAACGCGACCATTCCAATGCTCATCATGCACGGTGAGTTAGATCATGACAGCGTGCCGGTTGAGGCGGCCAGAGAGCTCATTCGAAAATTGTCAGCCGACGAACACAAAAGCTTCGAATACTGGGAGATCCCGAACATGGGCCACGGAATCGGAAATTTGGAGGATGAGCGAGCGGAGAAGATCCGTGTCGCTATGGTGAATTGGCTATTCGACAGACCTCCAGGCGATGGCGGGCCCCCAAGTTTCGGGACCGCAAAATCTACCCAATAGGTTGGCAGCATCCACCACAGCAAAATTTGCCTAATCTAGCCCGCGATCTGAATCTCACAGTGCTTCATTTTTCTGAGGTCGCCCCGAACCCCAATCAGCCCTCTTTTCTCCAGCAGAATAAGTCGAGTGGAATAGAACACATCGGGCAGCTCTTCGTACTCGTCCGGCACCTTTAGCATTACGCCGCCAATCAGCAACGAACTCTTTATCCACTCACTGCCAATATTCTCTATCAGCAAAGCATCAATAGCCTCCAGATCAGATTCCGAGAGCTGTTCTACTATCTCGGCCTGCTCATCCGTCATTGGTAAATCGAAGGGCGCGGAGTCGGCTTTACTCATTCTTGGCTACCTGTATCAAAAAGGGCTGGGGTTCTTACCGGTGCCGATACTACATCGATCAGTCTCGATTTGGGGCGTCTCTGGCAACTGGAGTATACGAATCAGCACTGTGGCCCTCCTTCGGAACCCTTACCGACTATTTGTCTGCCGCCTGAAACAGCTCGATCACATTCCCCGACGGATCTTCACACAAGATTTGTTGTCCACCTGGGCCAGAAACAATCTGATTACGAAATTTTGTACCCGCAGACGTAAGAGCCGCTACCGCAGCGTCAATATCATCTACCGGAACAACAATGCGCGCCCAACCTCCCGGTTCTGGCTGGCGGCCGTCGGGCATTGGCTTAGACGCAGAGGCGGCAGGACCCGCTAGCCACACCTCGAGTTCACCAAATTTGACTATGGCCATAGCAGGGCCAAACTGTTGCTTCAAAGAGAAGCCAAGCAGACGACAGTAGAAGCTAACCGAGGCATCTACGTCCGAAACGATATATCGGAAACTAGCCATTAGTAACTCGCTCCTTTGGTTGGTCCGAATTCGAAGGTAGCGCAATTAGGGTCACGAAAAAAGAACGTGCCAATTTGTCGGTGTAGACTCGGTCAAAGAATAGGAACTGGAACGAAATTACGTGCCTCACCGAATACATACATTTGGCGCGTCTGGTTCGGGCACCACTACGCTTGGCCGCGAGCTTGCCAGGCAGATACGGGGTACCCACCTGGATACCGACACCTACTATTGGCACAAGACGGATCCACCGTTCGTCGATAAGCGCGACCCGGTGAAACGAGTTCAGATGATTCAGCGAGACGTTGCAAACAAGGAAAACTGGGTGTTATCCGGCTCAATTTGTAGCTGGGGTGATGATTTACTAGAGAGCTTCACGCTCGCAGTATTCGTTCGGCTAGACGCTGATACCAGAATGCAACGTCTAGCGCAGCGGGAACGGCAGCGCCACGGAGACAGGATCAAACCCGAAGGCGATATGTATCAGCTTCACCTGGAGTTTATGGAATGGGCACGATCTTACGACACCGCCAGCGCACCCACGCGAAGCCTCCACCTACATCAGTCCTGGATACAAAAGCTGCACTGTCCAGTCATTGAGGTAAGCTCCGAAGAACCATGCGAGTCAATCGCCAAACGCGTTCTCGCCAACGTGGAGTCCCCTAGAGCAAACCACACATGACCTCATATACCCCTATCCAAGGCCTAGATGGCTTATTTTCACTGCATAAAGGCAACCTGCGATCTGTAGCCTTGGTACTAAAGGACAAAAGTATATGCGTGATGAGCCCCATTTCGGGTTTGTCGAAAGCAGCGTACGAGTCACTGGAAGCTATCGGCAAGATCAACCATGTACTCGCCCCTAATCACTATCACCACAAGGGCATCGCTACCTTTACTAAGCACTTCCCCAAAACAAAGGCTTACGCAAACGAAGCCGCCGCAGAGCGTTTGTACAGCCAAACGAAAACGCGTTTCGAGTCG
The DNA here is from genome assembly GCA_964519335.1 of uncultured Pseudomonadales bacterium. GTDB lineage: Bacteria > Pseudomonadota > Gammaproteobacteria > Pseudomonadales > Azotimanducaceae > JALZVT01. The sequence goes on along the minus strand of CAZFIA010000095.1, from coordinate 9,907 downwards.
TTGAGTAACCTCAAAGAGCTACTAAAACGAGGGTCGACGTTCTTGGAACCCAAAGGATTGAAAACCGGAGAAGTATGGCTAAAAGTGGGGGGTCCCAAGCTCAAAGCGTGGATGGTTGTCGATGCATTTTGCGGCCCAAAACTTACGAAGGCCGTGGCTGAGGCCAAACAACCGGAACTACTAAAAACATTTCCCAACTACGGTATCTCTGACAAGGAAAGTTACAGCGGCTGGGCAAAGAAACAGGTCGACAAAGACAAACCGACACTCCTAGTTCCTTGCCACGGGAGCATCGTAAGGTCACCCACACTACCCGCGTCTATCAACAGGCTACTCAAAACGCTTAAATGATCGACCACATCACAATCGCCGTACGAAACGTTGAACAAAGTAGGCTTTTCTACCAGGAGGCGTTCTCGCCACTGGGCTACAAAATAGCTTTCGGAGAAGAAGACACATTCTGGGCATTCGACGTTGGCGAAGGCACACTATTCGAGATTCGCCGCGCTGGCGCGCAAGAAACGGTTACCAGCTGTCACGTCGCGTTTCGGGTAAGCAATGAAGAACAAGTACAGAAGTTTCACAACGCCGCCTTGAACGCTGGCGGGATAGACAATGGTGCAGCGGGCCCTCGGCCAAACTACACCGAAACTTACTATGCCGGCTTCGTCCTTGATCCAGACGGCCACAACATTGAAGCGATGTACGACAGCACCAAAGTATAGAGAGCTGTCCAACTCATGAACTCATCTAACCCAACAGGGCCTCTCATACACTAGAAAGCGGTAGCAACTCCGACAATCAGCAATCCAAATAGCGATACAAGGCTGACAATGAAAGACAACGATCTCGCTATTGATAAACCCGACCAATAAAACAACATATGAGCAACCCTGGCGGCGCAATACGCTATAGATAAGCCGTTGAGCCAGACAGGTGTTGCGCCCAAAGCCACCCCCCCAAGCACTAAAAGTATGAAGGCCGCGACACTCTCATTGGTGTTGGCATGTGCTCTGGTGGCACGGAAATGAATATTCTTGTGGGATGCAGCAACCACGCTACCCGGTACATGACCATTACTTAACCCAATAACGTCAGCAACGAGAAGCTGTATAAGAATTAGGCCTCCTGCCGCAAGCAAACACCACAAAGTTGGAAGATAGGGACTCAGAATCTCTAGCATGAAAACACATCCAAATCGTTTTTATAAAGACAGGCCATATGCAGACAACGATACACTCTTTACTCTCTGCAACGTCTGACATAAATGAGAACAAGCTTCTCAGATACTAGCCAAAGCATTGCAACGGTACCGATTAGAGTAGTAGATCGCCTGGAGACAGGCCGAGATGCGCAACTCGCCATGCAGTAGTAACTGATCTTCAAGCGTTGCGGATTATCCGAAATTTTCAGAACTGACGTCGCCTGGCGTTTATAACCACCCGGATCAATCTGAGCTTAAGCTACATCGTTAGCGCACTTTTTCTGAGGGTTCTCACAAGCTCTTCTGTAGTTGCTTCATTCGATGTCTGAATCATCTGTAAACCCGTATCGATAAGAGACGCTCTTAGCTTCTTGTCAAAGGCCACTGCCCGCCGAACAAATACATCAATTAGCAACTGCTCTTTATCGCTGCGTGTTCTATAACCAGATTCCCTACGAATTCTCTCAATCAATAGGTCCTCGTCACCCACTAGCCATAATGAACAAACCTCCGCGCACGAAATCTCGGTCACTAATTCCGGAAGAATCGAAGAGCCCTCCAATACAAGAGGTACATCAAAACTGTTATTCACTCTGGAGGAAGTAACAGCCCGCGCAATGGGCCACACGTTATCTCGATAGTGTCGCCAAACATCCTGTAGCAATTCGGTATCGCTATGACTTGAGAAGTAGTCAGCAACACTGCGTGGTACGTACGATCCATCATTCCGCCACGGGCGGCCTGGATGCCGGGCGAACTCGTCGGTAGATTGAAGCTCCCAACCTAAGCTATCCGCCAGAGCCCGACCAAGACTAGATTTTCCCGAACAGGAGGTACCCCCAATAAGAACGACTTTTAGTTTCTGGCTACCCTCCTTCAACTGGAAGAAGTACCCCGATCTTTCGAGCCCTCGATCTCGCTCATGGTGAATGCAGCACGAAGCTCAATACCCTCGGCACTAAGCGCTTCTTTGCCCCCAGTTTCTCGATCGATGACACAAAGTGTAACCGCAGGATTGATTTGGTCTGATCTCAGCATCGCGAGAGCGTCCAAAATTGCGCCGCCACTGGAAACCACATCCTCGACCAGAATCACCTGACGGCCAGCCATTGGCGGTCCTTCCGCATACTTACAGGTTCCATATGCCTTGGGTTCTTTACGAATGAACGTGCAGGGCAGCCCCGTGAGCTGACTCAGAGCGGTCACTACTGGAATCCCACCCATCTCCAGCCCAGCCAAAATCTCTGTATTCTCGGGAATATCTCGAGCCATCACTTCTACAATAGCCTTAAGCAATCGAGGGTCTGATTCAAAAAGGTACTTATCGAAGTAGGTATCTGTACGGGCACCCGATCGCAAAACAAAGTCGCCCGAGAGTTTCGCGGTCTTCAGTATCTGGGCGGCTATAGTCATGGGAATCCATTATGCTGAAATCATGAACGTACTGATACTAGGGCTAAATGGCTTTATAGGAAACGCAATCGCCCATAGCGCCCTATCGAAGAATCATCAGGTGTTCGGGTTGTCGCGGTCGGCTGTGCCAACGCAGCACCAGGAAACCGTATACATTTCCGGTAGTCGTAGCGATTCAAATCTAGTCGTCGAGATTATCAAGAATCAAAAAATTGATGTCCTGGTTGACGTTCTGGCCATGACGCTCAGCGACACACAACCATTACTTGATAGCGTAGACGGTAGAATTTCTCAGTACGTGATGATCAGCTCTAGCGATGTTTATCGCAACTACGAGCTTTTTCAGCGCAAGGCAACCGGCACGCCAACAATCGAGAGCCTGAGCGAGGATGCGCCCCTACGAACCACTAGATTTCCCTACCGCGCCGAGGCTCCACGCCCGCAAGATTCGGCAGATCGCTACCTGGACGACTACGACAAGATCCCCATAGAATCGGCCACCCGAAAAATATTGACCAACTGGACGATACTAAGGCTACCCATGGTTTACGGACCAGGTGATAAGCAAAAGAGATTCAGGTGGGCGATAGGTCCAATGACGTCCGGCGCACGAGAAATCGTGTTTCCGAAGAGATGGTTAGATTGGCACTCAACCTACGGCTACGTAAGTAATGTCGCAGAAGCAGTAACGCTAACTTTCGGAAATCAAAAAGCTATGAATCGGGTATTCAATATCGGCGAGCAGCCATGCCTCAGCCATCTGGAATGGGCTAAGAGAATCGCCGACGTTATCGGCTGGCAAGGGAAGATCACTGAAGGAGAAGAATCCAACAGCCCACTTGTTAAGGCGACTACCAATTTGGACCTGACCGTACCGTTCAAAGTAAGTAGCAGTCGCATACGAGAGGAGCTTGGATTTCGGGAAATAGTTGGCCCAGCACAAGCTTTAAGGTCCACTATTGATTCTGATGCACCGGAGACCAGTCGATGACGAACATCGTTTATATCGCCACTAGCCTGGACGGCTATATCGCACCACCAGACGGCAGCCTGGATTGGTTAGATACCGTCCCGAATCCCGACGGCGACGATCTCGGGTGGGGCGAGTTTATAGCGAACATCGATGCTGTGGTCATGGGCCGCTTAACCTTCGAGGTCGTTCAGAGTTTTGGAATAGGCTGGCATTATCCAGTTCCTGGAATAATTCTGAGCAGTACCCTCAAGGAATTACCCGACCCATTTCAAACCAACAACTTCCTCACGAGCGGAGATCCATCAGCCGTCGTGGAATTTGCCAAAAAACAGGGCTTAGAGAATCTGTATATCGACGGAGGTACGACCATCCAGCGATTTCTACAAGCAGACCTAATTGACGAAATGATCATTACTGAAATACCAATTCTATTAGGCGGGGGAGACCGACTATTCGGAGTCCTCGATGAATACATGAGGTTCGAACTGGTAGAATCCACAACCCTGTTGAAGCAAATGGTGAAACGACACTACAGGCGAGTGCCCAGCACCCAGTAATGGCAGGTTCAAAACCTAAGGTACGAGCAATCCTCTTCGATGCAGATGGCGTGGTGCAGCGCAACACTTTGGGGTGGATCGACAGGGTAAGAGAGTTGTGCGGGCGAGTCGAAGACACCGAGACATTCTTGCATGAGCTGTTTGCAGCCGAGCGGCCTTGTTTATTAGGCCGCGCAGACTTCAAGAATGTGCTTGCACAAATTCTCCATAAGTGGAGCAGCACCTCTAGTGCTTCAGATGCGCTAAGTCTATGGACACAAATCGAGCCAGAAGCGGCAGTGCTCGATCTCATCAACACCTTTCGGCGCAGCGGCACCCAGGTGGCTCTGGCCTCCAATCAACAGGAATACCGGGCGGCCTACATGCTCGATAACCTGGGTTACGCACAACAGTTTGATCACATTTTGTTCTCATGCAATTTGGGATTCGCAAAACCTAGTATGGAGTTCTTCGAAAAATCTATCGAGCACGTCCGCATAGCAGCAGATCAGCTGCTGTTCATCGACGACAGCATAAAGAATGTCCAGTCTGCGAAGCTCGCCGGCTTGCACGCAGAACAATTCCACCTGGCTGACGGTGTCGCAAAGCTAGAAAGAACCTTGAGAGACTATAGATTTACTACCAAGTGAATCCCGAAAAGTAGGCAACCTCAATATCCAGCTAGCAAACACGCGCCATCGAATGAGCATCTACGTACTCGCCCTGTCTAAATGCGTAGTGTTTATGCGTACCTTCAATCTCGAAGCCACATCGTTTGTATAGACGCACCCCGGCCTCGTTGTCGGTGAAAACTTCTAATTCAACGCGATGAAGGTCGAGCCAATTATCAGCTAGCTCAAGCGCCGACTCTAGCAACCTGGTACCACACCCTTTTCCCTGCCAGTCATCATGCACAGCCATCGCAATCTCGCCGACATGCCGCCGCCTGGGCGAATCCACCTGCATTAGTGCGATGTTTCCAACCACTCGATCATCAGCAACTGCAACCAATCGCACCATCCCACGCGGCTCTTTGGCCCCCTGGGTAGTCCAGGCATGCAGCGATGGGAAAGGCAGCATGGTCGTCCACAAAATCACGTTCGGCTGAGAATAGACCTCATGCAGGGCAACTCCATCCTCAGGCTCCTGGCGTCGTATTAGGCAATTTAGAGTACTCACAAGCCCTCCAATGGCGGCTACCAAAATTAGGCGGCCACCAAAAAAACGAAAACCCCGATAAGCGAATGCCTACCGGGGTTTTCTTGCGGAAGGCACCGTAACGCCCACCCAATAGCTGGGGAAGCGCTTAGTTAGTCAGCATCTGTAGCAAATTCATAAAGTTCATGCTCAAAGAATAGTCCATTCATTCACTAATTGTCCACGCCGGCGTTGTCAACCAAAGGCAAGGCGCATATAACTGTTCTTTCAGTGTTCAGCACAGAAGACAACTTGCTATGCAAAAATTGAAGTTGAATGAAGCAATTTGTCACTGTGCTGCCGTTTCAATAAGGCTGTCTGAGAAACCCTCGGAGATTTTCGAGTGCAATTGCTCGATCTGCCGAAGATTGGGGGTCTTCTGGGCTTATTATCATTGCGACGATGTCGTTATTGAGTGCGCCGCTGAATCTACCAGTGCCTATGTATGGAACGATAAAATACTCGAGTTTCACAGCTGCAATCGATGCGGCTGCGTTACACATTGGGTTGCGACTAACCCAAACTATCGAGAACGAATGGGCATAAACGCCCGTCTCATAGATGGTTTAAGTCGCCAAAACACCAAACTAGGCTATGTTAATCACGGTGATCTAGGTTGGTTCTGGTCCCGTGATGCCCGATGATCTAGAAATACGCGAGGCCGCTTTGCAGAAACGATCTTCCTTAAGCATATTTTCTGAGTCGTGCTTTCATGCGCGCTGCGGGTTTGCTCCCAGCAAGTTCGTGCGGTTAACTCCAAACTCGCAGACTCCCGAATAGTAGCGGAAACTCCGCTTTACAGGATGAACCAGAAATGGCTACCTCCGCACTGAAGATCCCTATCCTATTCTCGCAGCGCCTATGCCTTAAACCGCTGGCGATGGAATATTCTCAGGGTATGTATCAAATGTGGCGCCAACAGGAAGTTCAGAAATACTCTGGCGTTGCAAAAGATATCAACGGCCATCAAATCGTCTTACCCGCAAGACAGCCCGAAGATAGCAACAAGCTAATTCAATTTTGGATTCAGGCCGCCAACGACGGATGGGGGTTTCGCTGGGCGGTGTTGTCTATCAACACGCGCAACCAATTCATCGGTCACATCGGTTTCAACCAACTCGGTGACTGCGCCGAAATCGCTTATCACATGAACCCAGAATATTGGGGTCATGGCTATATGCAAGAGGCGGCCGTACAGGCGCTGGAATGGTCGAAGAGCCAGGGAACAAAGGAAGTCGAGGCATACGTAAGCCCCGAGAACCTCAGGTCAATACGTTTAACAGAAAGTCTCGGCTTTCTGCCAACAGAGGTATACGAAGAAGGTGCTCGCAGATACCGGCGAGACTTGTGAAACGGAGCACGGATAGTCACTGAGCTCGAATCCAACCGCAGTTGCCAAGCGCAACCGGGCCCTGCCTGCCAAACTAAACCGTACGCTCCGCTCCGTCGTGGTCTCTAATCTTGAAGTTTTTCGGAAGATCACGATCAAACCGGCGCTTTATGAGGTCGCGAAAATTCAACTGCGGTAGTGAATCCTGAATAACGTGCCACGACGGCATGAAATCAATAAATATGTGCTTATCCGGCACAACTTCAGGATCATCATCAAAGAGCCCAGCCGGGATCTCAACCACCTCTCCGATCGGCAGGGCCGGTGGCACCGGGCTCCCGCATCGCGAACAAAAATGAGATGCATAGGCCGGTGGCTGATTTAGTACAGGCGCTTCGTAGGTTCGAATATTGTCTGCGCCAGAAATCAATACGTAGTCTTCAGCGCGAACATTGATCATCTCCAATGAAGTAGCGCCACTCTTCTTCCGACACCGCGTGCAATGGCAGATTTCAGACGGTCCGTCTGCCTTCACAATCTCGAATTGCACATCACCACAAAGACAGCGTCCAGAAATTGCCACCGGTTCACCCTCCAATTATTCCAATTTCTGCAAGTCGGCTCGCAGTCCGCTATGGTGACACCTACGCTACCTATCTGCGAGACACCCAATGAATCGTTGTGGACATAGATATCGAGATGCTGCAACAGGAACCACCCTCGACGTTTGGTTCCCCTTATCGAACGAACCCACTAGCCGCGGCTGCTTGGCCGAGAAAGCCGGGCTTATCAAGTCTGATCATATCGAAGTGCCGCTACCCGATATTGATTCACCGCCAGCTAGCATTGAAGATGTATATCTTAGACTGCATCTACTTTCAGAATGCGAGCACAAACCAAACTCGATCAATTTAGAAGGAATATTCGGCAGTCTCACTAACGTTGCCTGGACCTCAGCAGGCCCCGTGCTGCCTGAACACGTGAATGCGCTAAGAGCATCTATCGCAGATAGCCACCATCAGCTTACAGTGCATTCTGTCGACAAGATTCCTAGAATGGTTGACTACGTTGTTCCCACCGGGGTGCGCATCGCAGACGCTGACCGCGTCAGGCTGGGTGCTCATCTAAGCCCCGGTACAACGGTAATGCACGAAGGCTTTGTAAATTTCAATGCTGGCACTATTGGCGCTGCAATGGTTGAAGGACGTGTAACCCCAGGTGTCATCGTTGGCGAAGGGTCAGACATCGGGGCCGGTTCGTCAATCATGGGGACACTTTCAGGGGGCGGCACCGAAGTGAATTCGGTCGGCCAGAGGAGTTTACTTGGCGCTAACGCAGGCATAGGAATTTCGCTCGGTGACCAATGTGTTGTTGAAGCCGGGCTCTATCTAACGGGTGGTACGCTAGTCCGAACACCAGACGGCACAGTAGTGAAAGCACGCCAACTTTCAGGACAGTCCGGGTTACTGTTTCGACGCAACAGCCAAACCGGTAGCGTCGAGGCCGTCAGCTCAGAGCCTGTGAAGTGGAGTGGGCTTAACCAGAGCCTCCACAAGTAGGAAACAACCTATACGCCAAATGGCTATTCAATTGCAGAAGGCATGTTCCCTCAAGATGATGACCCTGTATGGATGAGAGCCATATGCAACTCCTGAGTACCAGGACATTGCTACTCTCGAATAACACAGAAGCCGTTGCCAAACGGATCAGAACAATGCGCGATAGCACCCCAATCACCTTCTTCACCGCCTTCATGGACTCCACCAGCTAAAACAATCCGAGCTACAGAGCCATCTACATCATCGGTCAAAAAATCCAGGTGTACGGGCGTCCAATGTCTCTCGTAAGTCCGCTCCAAATCCGCACTCGCAGCTGATGCTGGATTCGAGGCCACGGAGCGTTGCATAAGATAGATATCTGCGTTTCCCGCAGATAGCACCACCATATCTTTGCCCTGTGCTCTGAGCCTGGTACAGCCGAGCGCGGACACGTAAAAGGTTGTACCCGCCTCCAAATCTGGGACGTCAATACTCACTGAGATCTTCATGACGATCGTCACCTCCAATGGCCCATTGTACCAACCCAAATCCTAAGCGACCGCAATAAGGCCAACAACTCCAAAAGACCGCTAACCAAGATAGACTACGACTTACCGCGAACAGTCTCGCGTTGGAGAAATCATGTTTGACCACGTGGTCTTTGGAGTCAGCGACTACGCTGCCAGTAAAGCCTTTTATCTTAAGGCGTTAGAAGTACTGGGCACGGAAGTGGTCTTGGAGAACGATCTCGGGGTCGAACTTAGCTCAGACGGCGAGACCTCTTTGTGCCTCGTCCGAGCAAAGGGGAAACCTGCGCACCTGCACCTGGCATTCCGTGCAAAAACTCGCGAGCAAGTCGACACCTTTTATCGCGACGCACTCGCCGCGGGCGGAATCGACAACGGGGCTCCTGGCCTGCGTCCTGAGTACCACGATTCCTATTATGCAGCGTTTATCACTGATCCAGATGGACACAACATCGAAATGGTTTGTCATGAACCAGAACGGTAGTGCACGTAATCGAGACTAGTTCTCGATCAGCCAAACAGTGTCAACCGTAGCAGTCGCGTAGAACAACCAATGAGCACAACGAAGGTACACGCCATCCCTGCTACGCGGAACTTGTAGTTCTCATCAACCTGACTAACACCATAAGCGTGAATCGAACGACCAACAACTAGCAAAACACCATACAAGTGGATGGTGTTAGGCGTCCCGCTCGACGATTCCAAGAAGAACAGCAGTATCAAGCATAAAGGTGTGTACTCGGAAAAATTCGCGTGCGCACGTGCAGCCTTGATCAGACTTAGGTCCCCTCCATCGCCAACGCCGATACTTAGCTTACGACGCAAAAGTAGGGTTCGGACCGAAAGGACCACAAATAGGAGTGCTAGAACCGCGGCATAGGTAGCGGTTAACTGTATCGGCACAGGAAGTTACCTCTATTCTCAACTACATTTTCAATCCTGACGCTCTATTCGATGAACGTCTAGGAGTGTTGCTTGGCCAGTTGAAAATCGGAGAATGCCTACCATTAAGAATTGAGGTTAGCGACAACTTTCAGACATCGTTGCAGCGCCAGTTCTTTTCTCTTTAACAGTCGACGCTCTTCTCGAAGTCTTTCAATTCGAGCCCTGGTTTCAAGCAAAAAAGACTCTCTCTCTACAGGGTCTACTATTTCTCTTGCGCGTGCCGTCATATGCCGTTCGAATTCGC
>CAZFIA010000094.1:0-15605 GCA_964519335.1 uncultured Pseudomonadales bacterium | reverse complement strand
ACCATCGACGAGGTCGAGCTGGTCGATTTGTAGGATTTCTCTGTGAAGCCGAAGGGTTAGTTCTTGCTACTCGGGTTCGGTTTTGTGTTTGTACTCGCACAGATCTTCGATAAGGCAGCTACCACACCTCGGTTTACGAGCGACGCACACGTATCGGCCGTGCAAAATCAACCAATGGTGAGCATCTACCAGAAACTCTTTTGGCGTGAGGCGGATCAGCTTGTCCTCAACTTGCCGGACAGTTTTTCCTGGCGCCAGACCAATGCGATTGCTCAGACGAAAAATATGCGTATCCACCGCCATCGTGGGGTGGCCAAAAGCAGTGTTCAACACCACGTTTGCAGTTTTCCGACCGACGCCTGGTAGTGCCTCAAGCGCTGCACGGTCGTCGGGTACTTTGCTTGCGTGATGGTCGACCAGGGCCTTGCAGGTCTTCATGACGTTTGCGGCTTTGGAGTTAAACAAGCCTATGCTCTTGATGTGTTTCTTAATGCCACTCAAACCCAGTTTTAGCATTGCCTCCGGGGTGTTGGCTTTCTTGTATAGGGTTGCCGTTGCCTTGTTTACGCTCACGTCGGTTGCTTGAGCAGACAGAATTACGGCGATTAGAAGTTCGAACGTCGAGTTGTATGCAAGCTCGGTTGTTGGCTTTGGGTTGGCGTCGCGCCAGCGGGTAAATATCTGCGTTCGTTTTTCTTTATTCATGATGGGGTTGAGCGATTTTTTTGTGTTGATGCGTATAGCCATTGGCCGAGAGCCAGCAGAACACCTGCCGCAAGAAAAGCACCAGGCGGTGTTTTTAATATTCCGAACCGCAGGCCTTCTGGCAACAAGGTGATACCTGTGTCGCTACCTAGTGTTCCTAGCAATTCATCCGTCCCAGCAAATAGGGTTCCGGCGCCGAATAACTCTCGGACGGCGCCAAGCGTAACAATAGCCGTGGCGAATCCTAGGGCTGTCCCCACTGCATCGACAAGCGCGCGCAGCACGGTATTGCGGGAAGCAAAGGTTTCAGCCCGGCCCAGGATCATGCAATTAGTTACGATGATTTGTACGAACAGGGCGATTTTTTCGTACAGCGCGAAGGCAAACGCTTGCATCAGCAGTACCGCACAGGTTGTGAAGGTGGCGATAATCAAGACGTAAGCGGGAAGGCGAAGATGCGGAGCAATAATCGATTTTGACGCCGATATAAGGAGCGAACTTCCCAGCAGTACGAAGGTGCTAGCGACGGCTAGGCCAAGCGCGTTTGCAACGCTTGCGCTCACTGCAAGCAGTGGGCACAGCCCGAGCAACTGAGTCCACGCCGGGTTGTTGCGCCATGCCGCTGTACTTGCGGTTGTTGTTAGACTTGCGGTCAGATCAGACATGCGGTTGCTACTCCGTTGATGATCGCCCGTCGGGTAATCGTTGCGCCGGTGACGGCGTCGATTCTGTTTTGCATCTCGTTAACCGTCGTGTCGACATCTGCGTAAAGCGCTAGCGTGTTGAAGTTGAGAATCCACTTGCTTTTGTCTAACTCGATAAAATCACCGATGCCCGGTGTCTCGGTATGTCTAACCACGCGTACCGCTGCAATCGATTTCTCCAAGCTGCTTCGTGCTGGGTCTTCTGCTTCAGGTAAAACGAGCAAGCGAATAGTGCCGGCGTAGCCACGTACTTCTGAGGAGCAGAGGCGGTCAGCAGCCTGAGGATCTGGCTTGCCTGGAAGCATGCTCGCGATGATTGCGGCCTGGGCACTCTCTTCGTTGTCCGCGATGATCGGATACGTGAGAGTGCGAGTAACGCCGATTAGAGCGCCGGCAAGTGCGGCGAGCAGGATAAAACGCAGTGCGGCTTTCATGATTGTGCGGTCATGACTGTTTAGGACCACCGTCTGCAGGATGCTTTGAGCGCTTTGCCAGTCGTCGGCGCTCCCGCATTTCTTCATGATTCTGAGCGAGCTGATTGAGAACCGGGCTTGTTGCGTTGGCAAGCAGCACGGCAAAAGCAATGCCATCCGGATAAGCCCCAATAGTGCGTATGGCGTAGGTTAGGATGGCGACTAGCGCACCAAACCACCATTGTGCGGAGTGGCGGCTTGGATGCGTCACCGGGTCGGTGAGTACAAAGAACGCCGCAATCAGGGTGCCTCCGGATAACAGGTGCTGTCCAAGCGAGCCGCCGGTTGTGGAGGAGCCATTGTCGTAGCCAGCAACCGCGCAGAAACTGAGTGTCACTAAGAACGCAACGCTAATCCGCCAGGCAGCCAGCTTTTTCCACAACAGGTAACCGCCTCCCAATGCAAAGGCAATACCTGCTTGTTCCAGACCGTAGCCGCCGTAGCGACCGAAGCCGTAGTCCGCCTGATGGAGCTCTTCGTAGGTTAAGTTGTCGAGTGACTTCAGAGTTTCGAGTGCCGTTGCGGTTGTTACGCCGTCTGTGGGAACCGGCCAGATAGCAAACGCGGCGGGAAAGCTAACCAGCGCGACCGCATAGCCCACCATGGCCGGATTGAAGAGGTTACGGCCAAGCCCGCCAAACGCATGCTTTGCTAACAACACCGCTGTGGCCACCGCGGTTAGCAGCGCAACACTTGAGATTGCGGGTGGTGCTGCCAGCGCGATCAGTGCGCAGGTAAGAACAACACTGCCGTCGAGCGAAGATGTACGCCAGTCACGGCCTCGCAGATAGAGCGCAAGTGCCTCAAAGCCAACGCCGGCAACCACCGCAACCAGTAGGTTCTGGAGGTAACCTGCGCCGTAGAAGTAAAGCAGCACAGCGAAGCCAGGAAGCAACGCGAGATTGACTTGCCACATAACTTTGCCAATCCCACCCGGATTTCGATCAGCAGTCGTTTTGGCAATCACCATGAGCGGTTCTTGCGCTCGGTGCGCGTCTGCAGTCGTTTGTTGCGATGTTCTTCGCGTTCTTGCTGTTCCCGCTTTAACCGCTGCTCTCGTGCTGTTACCCGTGCTTTTGCCTTGGAAGCGTCTGCCTTTACCTGGCGCGTTTTCGCAACCGCGGATTTTGCTTCGCGAAATTGCTGGGTGAGGTGAAGACCGCTAGGACAGACCGCGTTGCAGGCGCCGCATTCAATACAGGCATCGAGCCTTAGCTGAGTGGCAACGCTGCCATTCTTTGACGCCCGATAGATCTCATCCGGCATTAGATCCGAAGGGCACACTGGCCTGCAGGCTGAGCAGTTGATGCAGGGAGCGCCAGGTTCGGGGGCAGGATCGGAAATGCAAAAGGTCCCGGCATCTACAACCTGGTTCGTACCTTTATCACCCCCATGGCGGCCGTTAACCCAGGCGGGTTTCAATATTTGGGTAACCGGAGTGCCGAAGTCTAGCCACTGGACATCCCCGTTCACGGTCACCATGCGGCGGCTTAAGGCTTCGCCGTTATACACTGCCCGACTTATGGCGTAGCAGGTCGCGAGGTTTAGGCACAACACGTTAAGTTCAGTGAGCGGTTGAGTGGTTTGGCCTCTCTCTACTTGGGTATCTGGATTTGGATTGGTGCCAGTGTCGATGATGCCCAGCAGCTTTGCGAGTTGGTGTTCTTCACCCGCCGCATGTTCCGGGCGTAGATAAACCTGATGCCCGTGGCGGCTACTTTCACTAAACTCGTTCAGCCAGTCGAGTTCTGTCTGCAAGGTGGAGTGTACGGCGCTAGTTAGAGCTTTATCCGTACCTGCGGGGAGTGCGAGAGTAATTGTCTCCGCCGGACAGACCAGGGCGACTAGACCCACACCAGCGATTGTGTCCGCTGGATCTGCTTGCAAGAGCGCCACGTCACTTTTGTTGTCAGGTTCTGATTGCATCCCGTTGATTATTAGAGCGGTCGCCTGCCGGGCCCGTGACAGCTTGGTTGCCGTGGGGAATTTTGCACCCCCAAGTCCTGCTACTCCTGCGTCGCGAACTCGTTCAATAATCCGTTCGGCGCGCGCCTGAGCGTTCATCTGAGTCAGATCGTGGCGACTGATAGCGGGCAACGTCACGAAGAACCTGACTCGATGTTTGTCTTGACCATACTTATGCAGTCGACCGGACAGGGTGCGATACACAGTTCGCAACCGGTACAGTGTTGCGACATAACGCTATGCATGTATTTGTTAGTGCCTACTATCGCATCAACCGGGCAGGGCGGAATACAAAGCGAGCAACCAATACAGCGGGTCTCATCGATGATCGCGAGCATTGGTACGGGCTCGGCGATCGACGCTGATCCGTGATTGCCGAGCAGCGTTTGCAACGCGATGACTGTCGACTGGCCGCCCGGTGGACACAGATCAAGGTCTGCGCCTTGCGCGACTGCTTCGGCGTAGGGACGGCAACCTGGATAGCCGCATTGGGCACACTGGGTGTGAGGCAGCTCGGCCTCGATAGCGTTCACTAGCGTTACATCGTCTCTGGGTAGTCTGGCGTTCGCCCAACCCAGAAGTGCAGCAATGAGGGCAGCGAGGCCCGCGGTGACAGCAATTACAATTAATAAGGGGAGCATGTGCATTCAGGGGTTACCCATGCCAGCAAAGCCCAGAAACCCCAGTGCTAGCAGACCTGCCGTAATCAATGCGATCGGTGTGCCCTGAAATGCAACGGGCACATCAGCATGTTGCAGGCGTTCTCGTAGTGCAGCAAACAAAGTGAGTACCAATGAAAAGCCGAGAGCGGCACCCAGAGCAAACATCATGGTGGCAATGAGCGAAAGCGCTTGCTGTTGCGACAAAAGCACCACGCCAAGCACTGCACAGTTAGTGGTTATCAGTGGTAGGTAGATTCCGAGTAGTTTGTGCAACAGCGGCGAAGTGGCACGCAGGTAGAGCTCGGTGAACTGGACCGTCGCTGCAATCACCACGATGTAAACAATGATGTTTAAGTACGTCAGTTCCAGAGGAACAAGTACGCCGTGGTAAATCAGCCAGCCGAGCGTCGCGGCAAGCGTTAGCACAAAGGCAGTGGCAAAGCTCATTGCGATGGCGGTGTTGCTGCTTTGGGTGGCCCCCATGAATGGACATAACCCTAGAAACTGCGCGAGCACAAAATTGTTGAATAGCGCCGCGCTCAGCAGAAGCAGAAGCAGCTCAGCCATCAGTGGCTAGGTCACTTGCATGCCGGGTTCGGCACCTTCATCGGGCGATATCAGAAAGATCTCGTCGCCCCCGGGGCCGGCGGCGAGCACCATGCCCTCTGAGACGCCAAAGCGCATCTTCCGGGGAGCCAGGTTCGCGACGACCACCGTGAGTTTGCCGACCAACTGCTCGGTGGTGTAGGCCGACTTTATCCCTGAAAACACGCTGCGCTCTTCGCCGCCCAAATCGAGTGTGAGTTGCAGCAGCTTGTCTGCGCCCTCGACAGCACTCGCCGCAACAATTTTTGCAACGCGCAGATCAACTGCGGCAAAGGTATCAAAGTCGATAGACTTATTTGTCTTAGAGTCTTCTACGCTTGCCGCATCGCCTGATACTTCTCCAGCCATTGCGGCGGCTTCTGCCTCCGCTGTTGTCACCATTTTCTCGACCGCAGAATCTTCCAGCCGGTTGAGCAGGGGTTTGAACTTGGCGATTTTTACATCGCTTAGATACTCTGGTGCAGTTGCCCAACTCAGTTCGCCCTGATTCAGAAACGCTTCCGAGCGAGCAGCGAGCGCCGGTACAACCGGTTTTAGGTAGATCATAAGAACGCGAAACAAGTTAATGCCCAGGCTACAACAGCGCTGCACGTCGTCGCGTTTGCCCTCCTCCTTGATCATCTGCCAGGGGGCGTTCTCTGCGATGTACTGATTGGCACGATCGGCTAGAGCGCCGATCTTGCGCATGGCTTTACCGTACTCACCGTTTTCATAGAGCTCGGTAAGTTCTGCCGATGCATCAGTAAACTCTTGCCAGAGAGCGGTTTCTTCGGAACCCGGACTGGTTGTTAGTACGCCATCGAACTGCTTGTAGATAAAGCCTGCGCAGCGGCTCGCTATGTTGACCACCTTGCCCACCAGGTCTGAGTTTACTCGCGCAACAAAGTCCTCGAGGTTAATTTCGAGATCGTCTGAATTGCCTGCGAGTTTGGTTGCGTAGTAGTAGCGCAGATACTCTGGATCCAGGTGATCGAGATAGGTGCGGGCGTTTATGAACAGACCGCGACTCTTTGCCATCTTGGCGCCCGCCACCGTAATAAACCCATGGGTGTGCAGTCGGGTGGGCGTGCGGAAACCAGAGGCATGAAGCACGGCCGGCCAAAACAGACCGTGAAAGTTAATGATGTCTTTGCCAATAAAGTGGTGCAGTTCGGTTGCAGGGATTGCTGCTTCGTCTGCGCCAAAGAAATCATCGAAATTCAGATCCTGACGTTCTGAATCAATGAAGTGCTTAAAGCTCGCCATGTAGCCAATAGGTGCGTCCATCCACACGTAAAAGTACTTGTTGTCGGTGCCAGGAATCAGAAAACCGAAATAGGGCGCATCGCGGGAGATGTCCCAGGGCTTGAGCCCTGATGCAAGCCACTCCGCCAGTTTGTTGGCCACTTCTTTTTGCAGGGTGCCGCTGGTTGTCCACTGCTCGAGAAACTCCTGATATTGCGGCAGATCAAAAAAGTAGTGATCTGACTTTTTAAGAACAGGCGTTGCACCCGAGAGTTTGGACACCGGGTTCTTCAGTTCAGTAGCGTCGTAAGTTGCGCTGCAGTTGTCGCAGTTGTCACCGTACTGGTCTGGCGTGCCGCAGCGAGGACAGTCGCCGGTTACGTAGCGGTCCGCCAGGAACAGTTCTTTTTCGGCATCGAACAACTGTTCTACAGAGCGGGTAAAGATGAGCCCCTTTGCATCTAGGCGATCATAGATTAGCTCGGAGTAGCCCCGATTTTCTTCGGAGTGTGTCGAGTAGTAGTTGTCGTGGCGAACCCCAAAATCTCGGAAGTCGGCAGCATGCTCATCACGAATTTCTTTGATGAGCTCTTCTGGCGTGATTGAGCGTTCCTGGGCCTTAAGCATGGTTGCGGTGCCGTGGGTATCGTCGGCACAGACGTAGTGGCACTCGTTGCCTTGCAAGCGTTGAAACCGGACCCAGATATCGGTCTGTATGTGCTCAAGCATATGGCCCATATGAATAGCGCCGTTCGCGTTGGGCAGGGCGCTTGTGACCAGAATACGGCGTTTCCCAGATGAGGTGTTGGCCGTGGGGTTGTTCGTTGACGCAGACATGATTGCCGTCAGGTTTTACAAGTGAGCGCGACTATACCGGGGGCACTTGGCCTGCGCACGCTCTGGTAGCCTATAATGCGCGCCCTCTTAGCCTGTAACGCCGTGAACTATCTGCTATGGCCCAGCTTGCCGATTTTGTAGACCCCTATCTGAAGAAGACCTGGGGCGAGTTGAATGTAGAGTGTTTTCTGTCTGAAAAAGACGGCTCTCGCAGCGTTCGGGCGGTGCTCGGATATCCTTCTGAAGGGGCGGCGGGGTCTTTGGGCGCCGCGCTTGAGGCGCACCTGGGGCATCCCGTGTCGCTTGAGCTTGAGTTTGTAGTTCCCACGAGCCCAAAGCGCATTCCTGGGGTTGCCCACATCATCGCCGTGGCCTCAGGTAAAGGGGGGGTTGGAAAATCCACGACCGCCGTCAATCTTGCGCTGGCCCTGTCGGCCGATGGCGCGAAGACTGGCCTGTTGGATGCTGATATCTATGGCCCGAGCCAGGGCTTGATGCTTGGGGTCGCTGAGCATCGACGCCCGGACGTTCGGGAGGTCGAAGGCTCGCAGCGTTTTGTTCCCGTGCGGGCCCACGGCTTGCAGGCCATGTCGATGAGCTTTCTGACCACCGAGAAGACGCCGATGGTATGGCGCGGACCGATGGTCTCGGGCGCTTTGCAGCAGCTCATCAATCAAACGCTGTGGAACGATCTCGACTATCTAATAGTAGACATGCCTCCGGGCACCGGCGACATACAGCTCACGCTGAGTCAAAGCGTGCCGGTATCCGGCAGCGTTATCGTGACCACGCCGCAGGACATCGCTCTGCTGGATGCTAAAAAAGCGATAGAGATGTTTACCAAGGTCGACATACCGGTACTGGGCGTACTAGAAAATATGAGCGTGCACATCTGTTCGGAGTGTGGCCACCACAGTCATATCTTTGGCAGCGACGGGGCTGCTGGTTTGGCCGCCGACTATAATCAGGTGATGCTCGGCCAGCTGCCTCTCGATCTCGAGATTCGCAAACTGGCTGATGCAGGCAACCCGAGCGTCGCGGATGATCCCGCCAGTGCGATAAGCGCGA
This sequence comes from uncultured Pseudomonadales bacterium, assembly GCA_964519335.1. Taxonomy (GTDB): domain Bacteria; phylum Pseudomonadota; class Gammaproteobacteria; order Pseudomonadales; family Azotimanducaceae; genus JALZVT01. The sequence continues at coordinate 7,361 of CAZFIA010000094.1, read as the reverse complement.
TTTATCGAGACGCCGCGCGCCACATGGCAGCACGGCTATGGGAGCGGTCGTCGCAGCAATCGGCTCCCACCATTAATTTCTCTGACGACTAGGAACACCGGGCATGACCATCAAAGCAGATCGCTGGATCCGCGAAATGTCTGAACGAGAAGGCATGATCGAACCTTACGAGGCCGGCCAGGTGAGAGAATCAGAAGGTCAAAAACTGATCTCTTACGGCACATCGAGCTACGGTTATGACGTGCGCTGTTCTCGCCAGTTCAAGGTGTTTACCAACATTAACTCCGCAACGGTAGATCCCAAGAACTTTGATGAAGGCAGCTTTGTCGATGTTGAAGACGACGTCTGTATTATTCCGCCAAATTCTTTTGCGCTGGCTAGTACGGTGGAGTACTTCCGCATACCTCGCGATGTGCTTGTTGTGTGTCTTGGTAAATCAACCTATGCCCGTTGCGGCATCATCGTCAACGTGACTCCGCTCGAACCCGAGTGGGAAGGACACGTGACGCTCGAATTTTCGAACACAACCACGTTGCCCGCCAAGATTTACGCGGGCGAAGGGGTGGCGCAGATGCTGTTCTTTCAGTCTGATGAAGCTTGTGAAACCACCTACAAAATGCGCGGTGGTAAATATCAGGGGCAGCGCGGTGTCACGCTGCCCAGGCCCTAGGCGCTAGTAAAACCCTTATCAGCTGATCAGTAACTGACCCTGCCCGGGTTGGGTATCTGCAGTAACCATCGTGCCGATCGTTACCGGCGATTCTCCAGCATCGGTGAGTGCGGCGAGCAAGCCGGCGGTTTGATCTTTGGGTGCACAGAGTACAAATCCAATGCCGCAGTTAAAGGTGCGCAGCATTTCTTCTTCCATGATATCGCCTGCCTGTTGTAACCAGGCAAATAGATCAGGCCAAATCCAAGCATCGCGATTGATTAGTGCGGCCAGGCGAGTCTTTGATTCTTGCGGGAACATACGCGGAAGATTCTCAAGCAACCCGCCGCCGGTGATATGCGACATTCCGTGAACGGTGTGACTCTTAAGCGCGGCGAGCACACTCTTTGCATAGATGCGCGTCGGCGCAAGCAACTGTGCGATGAGTGGGTCGTCTTTCGCGAGCTGTGCTCGCTCGATCACCTTGCGGATTAGCGAGTAGCCATTTGAATGCGCGCCGCTTGAGGGTAGACCAATAAGTACATGGCCCGCCTCTATCTTGTTGTTGTCTGTGATCTGGTCACGCTCAACAACACCAACGCAGAAACCCGCTAGATCGTATTCGCCCTTCTGGTAGAAGCCTGGCATTTCGGCGGTTTCACCGCCAGCCAGTGTGGCGCCGGCGATCTCACAACCTCTGGCAATGCCTTCTATAACTCGAGCAGCGGTATCTACGTCCAGAGCTGCTGTTGCGTAGTAGTCTAGAAACAGAAAGGGCTCAGCCCCGGTTACCAGCACATCATTGACGCACATCGCGACGAGGTCCTGACCAACGTCATCGTGGCCATCAAATTCAATGGCGAGCTTTAGCTTGGTGCCCACGCCGTCCGTGCCTGTAACCAGCACGGGTTCGCGATATCCGGAGGGCAGCGTTGCCAAAGCCGCGAAGCCGCCTACCGAGCTCAGCATCTCCGGCCGCCGGGTGCGCTTGGCCGCCGGCGCGATACGTTGAACCAGGGCGTTTCCGGCCGCAATATCAACGCCCGCGTCAGCGTAGGTGAGTCCACTGGACCCGGGCTTTTTGGCGCCAGGCCGCTTGTTTGGGTTGAGGGGTTCAGTGCCCACGGAGCTGTTCCACTTTAGTGTCGGCGCGCAGTCTAGCAGACGCCTACGGTCAGGCTAACGGCTCCAGATCGGCTTGTTCCAGCTTTGCAGCCGACTGCGTTAAACTGCTGTTTTTCTGCATCTTGAGCCCGACACAATGCCCGTTTTGAGAACCAGCGGCCCCCGAACGTACTGGAAGGCATATTCGAAGGTGTGTTTGGCTAGAGCGTTGTTGCTGTGCGGCGCGCTGCTGATCATAGCGCCCTTCGCCAACCTGTCTGCGCGGGCTGCCCAGGATGATCGCCTATACAACGTAGGTGTCGATGTTGGTTCCCGTTCGCTCGAGGATCGGCGCAAAGGGGCGGCGAAGGGGCTTGCGATTATGCTGACGCGACTCTCCGGATTAACAACCCTGCCTCAGTCATCAGCCTTGCGAGCGGCACAAAGGAATCCCGAACGTTATTACGCGCAGTACCGTTACTACAACACTGATCGTTACGATGATCTTGGGCAGCAGCTTACGCAACTGAACATGCAATTCTCGCCGCCGGCGCTACGATCTCTGATGCTGGAAGCGCAACTGCCAACCTGGACGCTCAATCGACCGCGGATCGCTGTGTGGCTCGTGGAAACTACCGGCGCCGGTTCCGAAATTATTGAGGACACTGAACATCCGTTGCTCGCGGCCGTATTGGGTCGTGCCGATTACCGGGGCCTGCCTTCAGTAGTTCCTGGACTTGCTGGTTTGAGTCAGCGCAGTGTTGTTAATCGGGATGGGACGGCTTTGCGTTCTGCCGCCCAGCGGGCGGGTGCCGACCTGATGCTGGTTGGACGGGCGGAACAAAGTGGTCCCGGGGAGTGGCAAGTGCGCTGGTCGAGCTGGGGCAGTGGTACGGGTAATTCATCGCGCCAAAACCTTAGTCTGTCCGGTTCACCCGAGCGAGCATCGACCAGGGCGGTAGACAGGGTTGTAGACGCTTTGGTGAATCAATTTACGGTAGCGGGGGGCGAGGCAGGCACCCTGGAGTTGGTTGTTGAAAATATCGAGGAGGTTCGAGATTACGCCGAGCTTCTGAAGTATCTATCGAGTCGCAGCTATATAGAAAACGTACAGGTTGAGGGTCTGCACGGCGACGAGCTTAATCTGCGGGTAACGACAACGGGCTCGGCTGACAAGCTTCTGCAGTTTTTGGCGATCGACTCACGGCTGATAAGGAGTACTCGCACTCAATCTCGTAACGGTCCAACGACTGGCTCTGCCCCTGGCGTTATTGACGGTAACACTGAGTATGGTGCACGAGATGCCATCAGTGTCCCCAAGATCGCAGATGCCCGATTGCGTGTTGCCTGGCAAGGCTAGCTCTAGCCAGTAGCGGACGGGCTTATCCCTTGCATCACATTCCAAACATCATTTCTGTTATTCGCATTCTGCTGGTTATCCCGACGGCGTATGCTCTCTGGCAGCATATGTATCAACAGGCGCTGATTTTGATGTTTATTGCTGGCGTGTCCGATGCAGTCGACGGTGCGCTTGCAAGACGCTTCCACTGGATGTCGGAGCTGGGTAAGGCGCTCGATCCTATTGCGGACAAATTGCTCGTTGGGGCAATGATCGTTGTCTTTACGGTACAAGAGCACTTACCCCTGTGGGTGGCGCTCATCGTTCTAAGTCGCGACTTTGTTATTTTGTTAGGTGCTGCCGCCTACCGGCGCTGGTTTGAACGCGTAGGGTTTAACCCTACCTTTTTGTCAAAAGCCAATACGGCCATTCAGATTGTTACGCTTTTACTGCTACTGCTCGCGCTCTGCGACTTTGACACCCTGAGTGGTTGGGCAAGTGCCATCGTGGATCCGCACTTGTTCTATGTGCTAGCGGTTCTTGGCGTAGCGTCCGGAGCCGACTACGTGGTGACCTGGGGGCAGCGCGGCTGGAAAACCGGCAGCAATCCTGCGGCGGTGGTGCGTGCCCAGGGTCCTGTGCAGCCGCCCGGCACATGACCACACAATTACCTTTGCCTTTTGAGCTTCGTGAAGATCACAGGCTCAGCTCTTTTGTGCGCGGCGCAAACACCGAGCTAGTGATTCGTTTGCTCGAATTGGGCAGCCCGGCCGCCGAAGGGCAGACGCTGTGGCTACATGGCACACAGGGGTTAGGCAAGACGCACTTGTTGCAGGCGGTTGTGGCGCAACTGTCGGAGCAGAGTGCTGCGGTTGCCTACCTGCCGGCAGGAGCACTGCCTGCGGAACACGCCATTGATATGCTTGAAGGTAGTGAGCGCTATGCGTTGCTTGCTATTGACGACATCGATGAATGGCTCGGTGACCAGAATATTGAGCGTGAACTTGTGCGGCTTTATCAAGAACGCAGGCAGGCAGGACTTCATCTTCTGATGGCCGCCGCACGTTCGCCGCTGGACTATCACATGGCCCTTCCTGATTGGCAGTCGCGCGCGCGTGGTGCTCAAGTCTTTCGGATGGCAGAGCTTGCTGATGCCAGCAAACTCGAGGTATTGATTGCGCGCAGCTCACGTCTTGGCCTTGAGCTGAGTAATTCGGTCGCAACCTACTTGTTGCGCCACGGCCCGCGAGGATTGCCGCAAATGCTTTCGGTACTGGATCAGGTTGACCGGTTAGCCCTTGCGGAACGGCGCAGACTCACCGTGCCGCTCTTAAAGAAAGCTCTTGATTCTCCTCTTCCTGCACAGAAGGGCTTGCAAGAGTGAGTACCATTTTGGTCACCGGCGGCGGCAGTGGCGGCCATGTGACGCCTGCTTTGGCGGTTGCCGCTGATCTTCGCGAACGCGGTTTTGAGCTGGTGTTTGTTGGCTCTAACTCTGGACTCGAAGAAGCATTGGTGGCGCCGAAGGGCTTTCGCTATCTGGGCATAAGTGCGGGCAAATTGCGGCGCTATTTTTCGCTTGCGAACGTTTTAGATGTGTTCCGCGTTTTAATCGGAATCCTGCAGGCAATCTGGGTTGTTGGGCGTGAGCGTCCTGAGGTCGTTTTCTCAAAGGGTGGGTTCGTTGCCTTTCCGGTGGTGTTCGCTGCCTGGCTATGGCGGATTCCGGTGGTGGCTCATGAATCGGATGCCACTCAGGGGCTTGCTAACCGAATGAGCGCGCCTTTTGTTAAAACTCTATGCACGGGGTTTCCCGATACTCAACCTGGTAGCTTTAAGGGCCGCTTTGTTTATACGGGGGCGCCCGTTCGTGCCGAACTTGCCCGTGGTGATGCGGCTGCCGGACGTGCGCTTGTAGGCGCAACTCAAGAGCACAAAGTTGTCTTGATTACAGGCGGCAGTCAGGGTTCTGATGCGCTCAACGCATGCGTTGTTGATGCGCTTGATGCATTGCGGGTCGAGGGCTGGTTCGTCGTGCACGTATGCGGCCAGGGCAAGCAGCGTGCCGAGACCTCAAACCATTACCAGGCTTATGACTACGTTGGCGAGGGCTGGGCCGATATGTTGGCCGCTGCGGATGTGGTGGTGTCACGAGCCGGTGCCAATACCCTGTTTGAGTTGCTGACTCTAAACAAACCCAACGTGCTTGTTCCTTTGCCAGCGACGGGTAGTCGTGGCGATCAAATTGACAACGCCGACTATGCCCGGCGTGGCGGCTACTCAAAAGTAGTGCCGCAACCGGAACTGGATGCCGCACGATTGGTTGCAGAACTTACGGCGCTATGGGCTGATATCGATTCAGTGCGCGCCCATCTGGCAACCTTCGAGGCACCTGACGCGGTAAGCGCTATCGCAAATGAGTTGTTTCGTTTCACCAACGCTTCTTCTCAAACAGATTCACAATAAAAAATCCATAGGACACAACAATGCTCAAGATTAGAACCCACAATCAGATTGCGCTGGCCGGACTCGAACGTCTGCCACGCGATCGCTACGAAGTGGGCACTGAAATCAGCGATCCAGACGGATTGCTGTTGCGCAGCTATCCGCTGTCAGCCGACGAACTAACGTCGAGCGTTCGCGCGGTCGCCCGGGCGGGTGCAGGGGTAAACAATATTCCGCTGGACGCCTGCACCGAGCGTGGTGTCGTGGTGTTTAACACCCCGGGAGCTAATGCAAATTCGGTAAAAGAGCTGGTTTTGGCGGGACTGCTGCTAGCCGCCCGGGATCTGTTTGGCGGCATGCAGTTTGTCTCGCAGCTCACCAAAGATCTAACCGAGAAAGCTATGAACGCAGCCGTTGAGGCCGAAAAGAAGAAATTCCGCGGCACGGAAATAATGGGCAAAACCCTGGGCGTATTGGGTCTTGGCGCCATAGGCTCGCGAGTCGCTCGCGCCGCCCTCGATCTTGGCATGGAAGTAGTGGGCTTTGATCCAGCCATCTCGGTAGATGCCGCGTGGCGCCTGCCCGCGGAAGTTCAAAGAGTAGAAAACATGCAAAGCCTGTTTGCGAAATCAGATTACGTCACCTTGCACGTGCCGTTACTGGATGCAACCCGCGGCATGATTGATAGCGCAACACTCGCCGCGTTTAAGCCGGGTGCCGTGCTATTGAATTTCTCCCGCCAACCCATCGTTGAGTCTGTCGCCTTGAAAGACGCGCTGGATAGCGGTGCTCTAAGTTTGTACGTTGCAGATTTTCCAGTTCCCGAACTCGCGCAACACAAAAACGTTCGACTGATGCCGCATCTGGGCGCCTCTACAGATGAGGCCGAAGAGAACTGTGCGGTGATGGCGGCTGATCAGCTCGCCGACTTTCTTGAGAACGGCAACATCGTAAACTCCGTGAACTTTCCGCGGGTCCTGTTGCGGCGCTCACAGGCTTATCGGCTTGCGTTAACCAATAGAAATGTCCCAAAGTCATTGGGAGACATTACGTCCGTCTTAGCCGATCGCAACATCAACGTGGTAGACATGCTGAACCAGAGTCGTGACTCGGTGGCTTACAACCTGATTGATATTGAGACTGAACCTGATGAGGGATTGTTGACAGAGCTTCTCGGGCTCGAATCTGTTGTTAATGTTCGGGTGTTTGATCGGGGGCACTAGCCGTTGTGGTTGGCGGGCGGTCGCAGTCGGCGGGGGCGCTCGCCGGGTGCGAACCCCCCTCCCAAAACGCTGACCGGCCCCTCCGGGGCTACCCTCACCTCGCGAACTTGCCTCTTTTGCCTTTGAGGACAAAGGCAAAACAGTCAATTCGCTCACCTCGGCGGTCCGCCGGTGTTTTGGGAGGGGGGTCCACACCCGGCGAGCGCATCCGGGGCTGGGAGCGCGCTCGGCTTTTTGAAAGGTGAAGATAGCGGATGATCAGCGAGCGCCCACCAATAGAAGCGTGCGGAAGGTTCTGGAAGACATTGCGGCGGGCGGTCGCAGTCGGCGGGGGCGCTCGCCGGGTGCGAACCCCCCTCCCAAAACGCTGACCGGCCCCTCCGGGGCTACCCTCACCTCGCGAACTTGCCTCTTTTGCCTTTGAGGACAAAGGCAAAACAGTCAATTCGCTCACCTCGGCGGTCCGCCGGTGTTTTGGGAGGGGGGTCCACACCCGGCGAGCGCATCCGGGGCTGGGAGCGCGCGCGGCTTTTGAGAAGTGAGTGTGGTGTTTGATCAGCTAGCGTTAACCGATAGAAATGTACCGAAGTCTTGGGGAGAT
>CAZFIA010000093.1:0-15842 GCA_964519335.1 uncultured Pseudomonadales bacterium | reverse complement strand
GAGTGAACGCAGCAATCAGAAAAACAAAACACTCTCTGTAGTTCCTTTTTCGGCAAGCTTTACGCTGAATCGCGATAGCTACACTCGTAAATCGCGCGACTACAGCGCTGCCAGCAAACAAGTGCTCGGCATCGTATCTCCAGCCTTGTCGCATGACGGTGATCGCGTTGCATTTACTGCGTTGGGCGACCTCTGGCAGTGGAACTTCACAACAGATGAGTTAAACCAACTCACCGACGATCGCTATGCCGAAGAAACACCAAGCTTCTCACCCGACGGTAATTACCTCGCCTTCGTAAGTGATCGCGGTGGTAGCCAGCAGTTGTGGTTACACAACTTGCAAGAAGGTACCCAGCGAGTTCTCGATAACAATCTGTCCGGCGTATCCTTTCCCAGTTGGTCTCCCGATGGCAAACACATCGCCTACTTCGGCGAACTGCCCGGAAACCCACTGGGTGGTCAGCTCATGCTCGCAAATCTCGAGTCGGGCATCAGCGAGACGCTGGGCAGCCCGACGTCTCCCCAACCATTATCCTGGTCAAAAGATGGTCGTCATCTGGCCGCAGCCGTGCTCAACCCTTATGCACAGCGCTATCGCGAGGGCGTCTACGAACTACTGGTGATGTCAATCGACGGTAAAACGGCAGCCAGGATCAACACTCAGCCACATCTGAGTCCTTTTGATGTTCGACTGACACCCGATGGCCGTGGAGTTGGCTATGTACAGGGTGGACAGCTCTACTATCAGGCCATCGACACTGCGTTTAAGACGGTGGGCGCGCCGCGCCTTATTAGCCAGTCCATCGCAGATATGCCTGCCTGGAGCGGCGATGGCAAAACAGTGCTAGCCCTAAGCGGCGATAAGGTTCGTCGCTTTGAGATTGCTAGTGGTAAAGAAATAGAAGCACGCGTTGTTCCGCTCGACTACTCCCGAAAATTGGCGAGCAGCCGCTGGACACTTCGAACCTCTCGTCTGTTCGACGGAAATAACCCAAACTACATAGAAAACGTCGACATCATTATCAACGGCAATCGAATTGAGGCGATGCTGCCGCACAGTTCTGATAGTCCTAAGCCCATTGTCGATGTAGGCGCGCACAGCGTGATACCCGGACTTTTCGAAATGCACGCGCACATGGGCAATCTCCGCGAACCTCAAGGTAGGACTTGGCTCGCCTACGGCATCACCACCGTGCGCGATCCAGGTTCAAACCCCTATCTGGCAAAGGAGCGTCAGGAGGTTTGGGACAGTGGTCGACGACCTGGCCCCCGCACCCATATCACCGGATACCTGACGGATGGCAACCGCGTGTACTACCCCATTGCAGAAAGCCTGAACACGCAAACCATTGACCGCGCTCTCGAACGCACCCAGGCCCTTAAGCTCGACTTCATTAAAACCTACGTGCGGCTGTCTGATAGCCAACAAAGAAAAGTTGTTGAGTTTGCGCACAAGCTGGGCATTCCAACGTCGTCGCATGAGCTGTTTCCCGCTGCGGCTCACGGTATGGATCACGTCGAGCACATCGGCGGAACCAGCCGTCGGGGCTATCAACCCAAGGTTACAAGCCTCGGGTACAGCTACGCAGACGTAGTAGAGCTACTCACCGGCTCAAATATGGGCATCACTGCAACGGCTGTGCTGCCGGCCTGGACGGTTATCTTTGAAGAAGACAAGGACCTATTTCAAACACCAGCGTTTAATCATTTTTACGGACCGGCGGCTCTAAAAGGCTACGCTAGTCTTGCGCGCCGATTCGGTGGCGGCGCCAAGAGCTACCACAACGCGAGTGGCAAATTGCTCCGCGCGTTGGTAGAGCAAGATGCCCTGCTGGTCACCGGCACAGATTCGCCCTTTGTACCTTACGGTACGGGCTTACACGCAGAACTGCGGCTGTTTGAACGCGCCGGACTCGCTCCCTGGCAGGTACTTAGAGCCGCAACGGCAAAGGCAGCCCTTGCCGCTGGTGTCGGCGGTGAGCTAGGAACTATCGCTCCGGGCATGCTCGCCGATCTGGTTGTGGTAAACGGCGATCCACTGGCTCAAATCAAAGACGCAGACAACGTGGTGCTCACCATAAAGGGCGGGCAACGCTACACAATCGAAGAACTGCTGAAAGACTAAGTCCTATCTGTAGGCTTGTAGTCGGCTATTTATAGTCATCAATCGCCTTTTGCATGATCTTGTGCGCAACATCCGGGTCACGCCAGTTGCCCACACTGGTCCACTTGTTGGGTTCCAAATCTTTGTAGTGTTCAAAGAAATGCTTGATGCGATCAAGATCAATCTCCGGAATGTCGGTCCAGCTCTCAACTTTTTCGTACAGCGGCGTGATCTTGGGCGCGGGCACAGCAAGTATCTTCTCGTCGCCACCGGCCTCGTCTTCGAGTTCAAGAACACCAATGACCCGGGCCGGTAAAACGGCACCAGGCTGCACAGGCATACGTCCAACCACCATCACGTCAACAGGGTCACCATCGTCTGCAAGGGTATGCGGTACAAAGCCGTAGTTGCAGGGGTAGAACATCGAAGTGTATAGAAAGCGGTCGACAAAAATGGCGCCGGAATCTTTCTCGAATTCATACTTGATAGGGTCGGACCGCAGCGGTACTTCGATCACCACATTCACTTCTTTAGGTGCATCGTCGCCGACAGGGACCTTGCTGATATCCATTAACTTTTGGCCTTATTACTTGGCAGAATTTACGCGCGTGAGGCTACCAGACTGGCCGGCAAGTATCAGCGCACGGGGCTAAAAAACGCGACCCAAGGCACAGTTTAAAACGCCAGTTGATACCCGATACTCAGCGACCAGTCCGTTTCAAGCTGTGGCCCGTTTAGATCGCGAAGCAACGGCAACATCAACTCTAGGCCCACGCGATGTCGATGGGCAAAGACGGTGTTCGCGCCAATGCCAACTTCCAAAACATCACCCCCTTGATTATCAGGGTCCGCAGTTTGCACGGGCGCCACAACAGCCGGGTCAGCACCTTTGATCTTGCGCCGATTGCTATACGCGAGCCGCCCGCTTACAGACAGCGCCTCCGCAAAAGACCAGGCATACCAGGCTGTGAGCTTGTGTTCATTGCCTAGCCTATAGCCCTCATTCGAACCCAGCCGAAAAGTCGACTGCCACTGACCGCCATAAGACATACGATTCACATCACGCACGTAAGTTAAGCCGGCCAGCACGTCCCAGGTGCCGGATCCCAATTGCATCGGGTAGGGCAGCCTCGGACTAGGGGTGGTACCCATAGGCGTAAGTATCTGGTCGGTCTGTTCGATATCGCCGGTGGGGATGCTCACCCCAAACAGACTGTGCAAGCGTCCACCGTTGTTCCAGTTACCCAACCGCGCCAGTGCGCTAAGACGCGTATCGCCCAGCCCATCGCTACTCGTTGTGAACGTGCCCAGCTCGGTTGTGCCCATGCCTCCGGCAAAGGTTGTGTGATCCATCTCCTGGTCGATTACATTCAACATAGCCATGAGCGTAAGGCTCTCGAGTGGAGCGTACATCACGCCCAACATATGCATGGTCATAGACATCTCAGTAGGTACTACCCGCAGCGTTACCGGCTGGCCAGGCTGACCTGCAAACGGATTGGCAACGGAAGTTACAGTTTCTTCAGGCGAGATCGAGTTGGTCCCATCCCGCGAACCTTGCATCTCCATCTGCATCACTCGATAAGACAGCATCCACTCACCGCGGTCATGGGTATGGTCGGCCATAACTCCAATAGGTGCGTGATCAATCGCTCGATCTGATGCCGAAACGGAAGTTGAGATAGTGGTTAAAAAAGAAGCACACAACACAGCGGTGCCCGCCATCGCCTTCGCACAAGCAAAGGGCTTCAAAAAGCTCGTCATAAATTAATTCCTGAAAAAGGTGTGACGGCGGCCTAGGCCACCGATTTATAGGGATCAGGAATAAGCGGGAGGTGCGCGACTACGATTAGCAGTTGGTGGGGCGCGCGGCAGGCGCACCTTTGATTGGCGCGTCACTAAAGCGCGAAAAGCAAACCCTGCGACTAGCTGCGGTTCGGCAACTTCACTAAGTGCAACAAACCCAGGACTTAAAGCACACGCCGGATCAGCATCTGCACCCTCGTGTTGTGCATGCGCCGAATGATCGGAGTGATCTGACTGACCCAGAAGCGCCATATAACTCGGCATCGACATGCCCGATGGGCAAATCTGCAACAGCCAGCCGTCCGCAAGCGGCGCCGCCATCATTCCAGCAGGCACAAGGGCACGCAATAGCAGCGCCACCATCGCGACGCGTAAAGCGCAACCTGCCAGTGTTCCTCGAGTGTTCACGCGCGAATTATGCCGCGACAGAACTAACCTGCAAGGCTTTCGTAGGCCGCCTGCAAAATACCAAAGCCTCGCATGTCACCCAGCAGTTCACCTTCCATGCGGTTCATAACGTAAGACACGCAAAGACGCGCATCCTGATCCACCACTACGGTGGATCCGCCCCAGCCTCCCCAATAAGCAATGTGTTCGTTGGGGCCCATAGGCATCTCTGGATTGGACAGCCCATAACCCAGCCCAAACACGAGCGGCACATCTAAAACCAGGTCGGTGCCGTTGGTTTGTTCTTCAAAAATTCGACGGGCAGAAGCCTCGCTCATCAAATCTACACCCCAGGCCTTACCCAGGTTAGCAACCGCCGTTTGCACCCGAACTATCGAACGCGCGTTACCGTGCCCGTTGGCGGCGGGAATTTCTGCTTTGCGCCATTCGGCAGTGCGCGACTGGGTTGCATCTATGGCCGGGCTGCGAAAGGAACGCGCTGCAATGCTATCGCCAATGGCGCCGACCGCTGGCCCCGTACTAGGCGGTATCAATTCGCCAATCCGGTCAAAGTGGGCCTCGTCCGTACCTATGTGGAAATCAGCGCCAAGCGGCCCGGCAATTTCTTTTGCAAAAAACTCCCCAATGCTAACCCCGGTTATCCGCCGCACCACCTCGCCTATAAGATGGCCTTGAGTAAGCGCATGGTAGCCGCTTGCCGTACCCGGCTCCCACCAGGGTGCTTGTTTTGCAAGCGCATTAACCACGGCGTCCCAGTCGTATACTTCAGGTGGGCCGCAGGGCTCATCTAACCCTGAAAGTCCCGCGCTGTGGCTCATGAAGTGGCGAACCTCAACCTGCTCTTTGCCATTCTGCGCAAACTCGGGCCAATAGGTTGCGACCTTTTCATGAAAGTCGAGCTGACCTCGGTCGGCAAGCACCAGCGCACAGAGTGCCGCCATAGTTTTGGTTGAAGAGTAAACGTTAACTATGGTGTCTTCTTCCCAGGGTAAGGTTTTGGCAGCATCGCGATGACCACCCCACAGGTCGACCACCATTTCGCCTTCAATACTTACAGCGACGCATGCACCCACGTCGTCGTGGCTCGAAAAATTGTTGGCCATTGCTTTGCGTACGGCCTCAAACCGGGCATCGCAGGAACCTTGTATTTCTGTCATATCCGCATCCTCTCTTCTTTACTTATAAATTAGCACTCAAATTCTTAGAGTCGCTTTAGTTCGTCTTCAACAAACTCCATGCGATCTTTGCCCCAATACAGCTCGTCACCAACCACTATCGAGGGTGCGCCGAATACACCGCGGTCGAGGGCTGCGTTGGTAGAACCAATCAGTTCTTCGCGCACTTCAGCCGAGTCAATGGTGTCTGCAAACTCGCCACCATCGATACCAACGTCGATCGCGGTAGAAACCAGAGTGTCGAGCTGATCGATGGAATCGTCGATACCCTCCCAGTAACGGGCAAAAACAGCAAATAGAAACTGCTCTTCCTTGTCGAAACGACGCGCGGTCAACGCGCCTCGAAGCGCGAGGCTTGTCTTTATCGGAAATCGCTGCGGAATGGAAAAAGGGAGGTCATAGCGCTGTGCCCAGCGCATCAGGTCACGCTTGCGGTTACTGAGCTTTGCTTTGGATTCGTCCATCAGCACGTAGTTGTTGTTGCGGAACACATAACCAAGGTTAAAAGGCTGATAGACAACAGTCGCGCTGTACTTGTCAGTTAAGCGTTTCAGCAGATGCAACGCGAAGTAGCTATTCGTGCTACCCACGTCATAAAACAACTCAACTCGTTTTTCACTCATAGTGACTCTTCGTGGCTCTTCATATTAGGAGCGCCTGCGGCCAATCAGAAAATCAACACACTTTTTGCGGTAGGTCGCTCTCGATAGCGTGCACTCCACTCGGCAACTTTCGGATAGTCACTAAGATCTTCCAGCTCGCGAAAGCGCATGAACTGCAGACCGCCTTGCAGCGTACAGTCTGCAATGGTGACCTGATCACCCGCGAGCCAAGACCGGCCATCCGCCAACAGCTCATTGAAGTAACCCAGGCCGCCCTTGAACGAGCCTTCAACATACTCTGCAACTACGGGATTTGGCTCAAATCCCAGCGGCGAGTTAACAGCGTGCACATAACCGGCACTTGGGCTAAGCATGCGCGCATCCGCTACCCGTTCGAGGTTACGGGCAATGCCGCGTGATTCTGCATCACCGCCCCACATACTGGGTTCCGGAAACTTATCTTCCAGATACTCCATGATGGCAAGCGATTCGAATATGTAATTGCCCTCTTCCGTGTGCAACACCGGCAGGGTCCCAAACGGATTTCGCGCCAGATGCTCCGGCGTTTTTTGTTCACCCTTAAACGGGTTCAGCACTTCAGTCTCAAGGCCCAGATCTACACCGAGCGCTTCTTTCTCTGCGACATAGAGTGCGACTTTCGTTGGATTCGGCGCACCCGGCAAAAGATACAGTTTCATACAGCCCTCTCTTCCTCTAAAACTCCCAAGAGGGAGCCTGTTAAAGACTACGCAAGAATGCAAGAAGCGCCTGGCGCTCCTTGGTGGTTAGCTCGAACGCCTTTATGCGTTTAGTAGCCTTTGGACCCAACGCCGGCGCTGTGTCGCCACTGGCATCATTAGAAACACCACCGGACGCGTAAAAATCAATAACCTCATCCAGAGTTTGTTGGCTGCCGTCGTGCATATAGGGCGCCGTGTGCTGCACAAATTTCAGCGACGGCACCCGAAACTGTTCGACGCTGCCGGACACTCCGGTGCGGTAAAACGATGGTGGGAACTGCGCTCGCACCGAACGGGTTGGTCCGGAGAGCAGAAACCCGCGGTGGCAAGCGGCGCAGTTGAGACGCGAAGAATTGAACAGCGCCAACCCCTCCTGCGCCTGCGCCGACAGAGCGTTCCGGTCATCAGCAAACAGGTAGCGATCGAAGGCTGAGTCACCGCGAATCAGCGTGCGCACGTAGCTGGCGAGCGCCGCTATCAGATTTTGTTGGGTAAACCCTTCGGCTTCTGGGAAAGCACGCTTTAGCATTGCGAGGAGCTCTGCATCTTTCGACAATGCAAGCAACTGCTCAGCGCCAAGCCCTAATTCCACCGGAGCACTGTTGGTAAGCGGACCCACGTGTTGCTGCTCAAGCGACTCAAAGCCCTTGTCGGTCCAGGAAAAACTGGCACTGTAGGCCGAGTTCCACAGTGTGGGCGTGTTAAGTGGCAGCGTTTCGTTTTCAGCGCCCGACGGCCGAGGCAAGCCGTCGCTAAAATGCGCATCGGGGTCATGGCAGCTTCCGCAGGACAGGGTGGCGTTGACTGAGAGTCGTTTGTCGCTGAAGAGTGCTTCCCCGAGCGCCACTTTCTGCGGGGTTACAGGGTTGTCGACGGGTACTATCGGCTGAGGGTAACCAGCAGGCAGGTGCCAATCGTAATCCGGTTCGACCCTAATGTCGGCCGCCAGGCTGAAGACAAAGAGACTCGAGAAGACAAGACTCGCACTAGCGAGTCTGTGCATATGCGTTCTTACCAACCGGAGCTATTGGATTCGTTAAGCTCTCCAAAAGCAGAAACGTCTTGCCGGGATTCAATCCACTCCATGAAATTCCGGGCACGAGCGCCAGGGCTTTCTTGTTCGGAAGCCCAGGCCCGCATGCTTACCATTAGTTCATCGGCAAGTTCGGTATTCTCACGAAACAGGCGCATGTATGCGTCTCGGGCCTCATCGTAAAACCCAACGGCGACATAAGCTTCAGCACGATACTCAACGGCCTGTAAAAATTCAGGGTAGATGTTCAGCGCAACGGTGTAAGCCCCAATGGCGCTTTCGTAAGCGCCTTGTTTACGCAAAACGTAACCAAGTTCATTTGCGGCTTTGTAGTGCTCTGGGAACGCTCGCAACACCTCAGCAAACTTGTCCTGCGCCTTGTTGTATTCCTTCGCAGCACGCTTTTCATCTCGCGCGCGCCGCCGGTCGCTGGTTGCGCTCGCCGCCTTCTCTTCAAGCTTCCAGGCTTTCTCTTTGTGCTTCAACCCTTTGAGATAATCGACTTCAGCTTGTTGTTCGGGCGACTCAGGACGCGACTCTACCGGAGCGGAGGGTATGGCTCCGCCGCCACCGCTACCCGACGCTTGCGCTTGCGGGGCGCCAGTTAACGCGCCAAGCGCAATAACCATAGATGAAGCAAATAAAACGCCAACCAAAACTCTGCTTAGTTTCACCACGGTACTTCTACTCCTAAATCCGGTGCACTCGGACGGGCAGCTCGCTGTACCCCTTAACGAAAGAAGATTGAACCCGCTCTGGCTCGCCCATTACTTCAACAAAGCGGAACCGCTTCATTATCTCTTCCCAGGCAACCTTCAACTGCATCTCAGCCAATCGATTACCCATACAGCGGTGAATACCAAACCCAAACGCCAGATGATGGCGCGCATTCTTGCGATCAATCCGAAACTCATTGGGATTTTCTATAACGTCTTCGTCGCGATTGCCTGATACGTACCACATGGCCACCTTGTCGCCTTTCTTGATCAGCTTGTCGCGAACTTTGACGTCTTTGGTTGCTGTGCGGCGCATATAAGCCAGCGGCGTTTGCCAGCGCAATATCTCTGGCACCATATTGGGGATCAACGACGGGTCGTTACGGAGCTTTTCGTACTCCGCAGGATTCTCATTGAGCGCCAACACGCCGCCTGAAAGCGAATTGCGCGTGGTGTCATTGCCGCCAACAATCAAAAGGATCAGATTGCCAAGATATTCCATGGGTTCCATGTTCTTGGTGTCTTTGCCGTTAGCCAGCATAGACACTAGATCAAAAGCGGGCTCCGCTTGATCCGAACGTTGGTCCTTTAGCTCGGTAAACCACTCCAAACACTCAAGCATTGCTGCGCGTCGCTCGGGTTCAGGGGTGGGTCCGCCAGCAAGTTCGCCTGAGGTCGCCATATCTGACCACCAGGTAAGCTTACGGCGATGTTCAAACGGAAAATCGAAGAGCGTCGCAAGCATTTGAGTTGTGAGTTCGATACTGACCTTGTCTACCCAATTAAAGGTTTCACCCTCAGGTAGCGAATCAAGAATGTCGATTACCCGGCTGCGAATAGTGCCTTCCATCTGTGCGAGGTTTCGCGGTGCTACAGACCCTTGCACCGTGCGGCGCTGCACGTCGTGCTTTGGCGGGTCCATCGCGATGAAGTTGGTGGTATTGAAGTCGAGTTGGCGATCCGCAAGCGTGATGCCTTCATCTGATGAGAACGTCTCATGGTCTTTGTCGATGGCCATGATGTCGTCGAACTTGGTGATCGACCAGTAGGGTCCGAAGATGGAGTCCTTGCAGTAGTGCACGGGATCTTCGCGACGCATACGTTCAAAGAATGACCAGAAGCTGTTGTCCTGAAAACGTCGAGGCAGCGAGATATCCAGCTCATCGAGTGGGTAGGTTGCGGCGTCTTCTGCCTCAAGCGAGCTGGGGTGGGTCGGTGTATTCATGCGCATCTCCTCTCCGTGAACCTTGAATTTCCCACTACTTCAGAGGGAAGGCAAGCCAGGAGACGCGCATGTTGAGGTATTACTTACCTTTTGACTTGCCTTTGGGCGCTTTTTTAGACGCTTCTGAGTCTTGCTTGGAAGCCTCATCAGCCGCGAGCCGATCGGCCATTTCCGTAAGCATCACACTAAAGTCTGAGCGGGATACCTTGCGTCCTTCCAGTTGTTCAACATGCGCGTCTAGCTTGGCTTGGGTCGCTTCCTGACTCTCCGCCAACAGGGCTTTCTGCTGGCCGGCGTGGGCGGTGAGCTCGAGGTGTAAATCGGCAGAAGATTTGCCTATTTCGTTCTTCAGGTCGCCCAGTTCGGTCTTCAGCTTGGACTCAACAGCGCCAAGTTGTTTGCCCATCTGGCCCCCCAGAGCCTCAGCGTCTTTCACTGACTTGGCCTGCGCCTCTTCCAAAGACTTGGACACCTGGGTGATTTCTGTCGTTATACGAGCGCCAAAGTCGTCCATCTGGCGCTCAACCTTCGCTGCAAGCTCGGCGACCCTGGTTTCGGTCTGAACATCACTCTCGGCCAACTGTTCAACCAGCTTGTCTTTATCAGCAGATTGCGATGCCACCACCTTGCGCTCCATATCGGCAACAACGGTATAAATCTTGGCCTCAAGGAAGCTGAAACGATCTTCCATCTTGGTCGCCAGCGCTTCTGACTGAGCGGTGAGGGCCTTCTCTGCTTCTTGAACGGCCAACTCGCGGTCGGTGAGCTCTTTCTGAATAGCCTGATTAACCGTAGACAGCGCTCGGACGACGCGATCAAGGCGACCACCCAACTCTTCACGCAAGTTGCCCAGCTGGGTTGTAGCCTTTCTGTCCATGATCTGCAGATCTTGTTGGGCCTGCTTCAGCGAGTCACCAAGCAGCAAATCGCGGACGTTGTCGATGGTCGGGCCGTGGGTCTTGCCGTCGAGATACCGACGCTGGTGCGTTGCATCGCCGGACATTTTGGCGGCCTTGGCCGCAAGAGGTGGCAGCGCAGGGCCATGCTCAACCGCGTTTTCCAGCACAGGGGGTTCCATCTGCTGGTTTTTTGCGATTGTTACGTCGTTCTTGTCTGCTTTTTCGCCATTGTCGGCCGCTAGTTGCGGATCGTTGGCGCTGGATGCGTTACTCATACTGTTGGACTCACCTCATGTACAAAACTACTGTACTGGCATCGCCCCCAGATGTTGATGTTGGCTAGGTAAACGTTTGTACGAAGACGTAGAAGGTTCTGTAAGAGATCTATTACATATGTTCAGAAACGGGGTAAGCCGCCACAAATTCGGCGGGCATACGGGCGGGGCGGCCTGTACTTACGTTTATACAGACAAATTCGATGTCGGCCCGCAAGACTGTTGCCCGATCCTGAGCACGAATGATCTGAAAGCGCCGAGTGGCGCGCAAGCGTCCGTCACAGGCCGCAATCCAGTCACCAATAACCAGCTCATCACCCTCGAAGGTAGCTAGCAGATACTGCATCTGCACGTTACGCACCACCATTGCCCGATTGATATCGAGCATTTGTTGGGTGTTAAAACCGACCGCGGCAGAATGTTCCCAGGCACAACGTTCAAGCCACGCGAGGTAACACACATTATTACTGTGGCCAAGCGCGTCGGTGTCTGCCCCCGTAACGAGGTGCGACACCACAAAAGGCTCGGGGTGATCCCACAGTTCATCAACTACGTCTGGCAAAATTTTGTTGTCAGTCATGTACCCTCATCTATAAAAGCAATCATCGACAAAAAGACAATAAACAAACTGGGAACCCAAGAATGCATCACCGACATTACAGCGCGCAGATCATCCGCCTTGGCAATCAGATTGCCCTGCTACCTTTGGTGCTGTTCGGCCTGCTATCGCTAGCTACAGTTGCCCACGCCGATCGGTGGGAAGACGAACTGCGGAAAGACGTGCGCCATGGCTACGCCGATAGCGACGGCGTAAAAATCCATTATGCAACGGTTGGCAAAGGTCCGCTGGTCGTGATGATCCACGGCTTCCCCGATTTCTGGTACAGCTGGCGTCACCAAATGAAAACCCTCAAAGAAGACTATCAGGTGGTTGCCATCGATCAGCGTGGCTATAACCTAAGTGATGCACCCGCGGGCGACGAAAACTACGACATGCGCTACCTGGTAGGTGATGTTGCGGCGGTTATAAAGAGTCTGAATCAAGACAAAGCCGTCATCGTCGGCCACGACTGGGGAGGTTCTGTGGCCTGGAACTTCGCCTTTGCGCTTCCAGATATGGTCGATCGCCTAATCGTGCTCAACCTGCCGCATCCGCGCGGGCTGGCGACGGCCCTGGCAAACAACCCCGAGGCCCGAGCCAACACCGGTTACGCGCAGAAGTTTCGTAACGGCAAACCCACCGATCCAGACATCCTATTTGGTGGGCCCATGAATACATCAACACTAGCTGGCTGGGTTACCGACAAAACGGCTCGACAGCACTATAAAAAGGCCTTCGAGCAATCCAGTTTCGAAGCCATGCTCGCCTACTACAAACGCAACTACCCACCACCGGCTGAATCAACTACAAAACTCCCAGACCCACCAAGACTCGACATGCCCACCCTCATGTTTCACGGCCTCGAAGACACAGCACTGCCTTCTGATGGTCTCAACAACACCTGGGATTGGATTGACGCCGATCTGACCATTGTCAGTGCACCCGGTGCCGGTCACTTTGTGCAGCAAGACGCGGCAGAATTGGTGTCATCCACCATGCTCTGGTGGCTTCTGTCACGCGAGCAATAGGTTGAGAGAAGACCTAAACGTCGACTGGTTTATCTTCATTACCAGTGCCGTACTGATCCTTGCGGTCTGCATACCGCTGGTTCTGTTTCCCGAGGGCGGCAAAGCGGTACTCGATGCAGGCTTCGAGTACGTTACCCAGGACCTTGGCGTGATCTACATTGTGTTCGCAAGCGTAGCCCTCGTGCTACTTCTGGTACTCGCCTTCGGCCGCCACGGCAGTACCAAACTCGGGCCTCCCGACAGCACGCCAGAATTCTCCACCTTTTCCTGGGCAGCCATGCTGTTTTGCGGTGGAATCGGTACCTCGGTGGTCTATTGGGGCACCATCGAGTGGGCTTACTACTATCAGGCGCCGCCGTTTGGCGTGGCGGCAGAATCGACCGAAGCACTCGGCTGGGCCACGGCCTACCCGCTGTTTCATTGGGGTTTTACCGGCTGGGCGCTGTACTGCCTGCCGGGCGTGGCCATCGCTTACGCCTACCATGTCGGTGGATCGCCTACGTTGAGTTTAAGCCAGTCCTGCAAGGCCGTACTGGGCAAAGCAACCAAAGGACCTCTGGGGCGTATCATCGACCTTACCTTTATGGTCGGTCTGGTTGGCGCAACCAGCACCGGACTTGGGCTGGCGGTACCTCTCATCGCCGCGATCCTTAACAAGCTCACCGGCGTGGAAGAAAATTTTGCGCTGTCTTGCATCATTATCGTCGCCATCACCGCGATGTTTGCCGCAAGTGTCTACGTTGGGCTCGACAAAGGCATTAAACGGCTAAGCAATCTGAACGTTGGCATTGCACTGCTAATGCTCGTGTTTGTACTAATCGTGGGTCCTACGGTGTACATCCTCGAAACCGGTGTAGAGGCTATCGGGCACACGTTGCAGAACTTCATAAAGATGAGCGCCTACAACGACTCCCAACAAACCACCGACTTTGTAGGCGCGTGGACGGTATTTTACTGGGCCTGGTGGCTCGCACTGGGACCGTTCATGGGCATGTTTATCACCAAGATCTCACGCGGGCGTACTATCAAGGAGCTGGTGATCTGCTCTCTGGGTTACGGCACCATGGGCTGCGCTGCCTTCTTTGTTGTGCTGGGCAGCTACGCGCTCTATCTGCAAGAAAATAACATTGTGCCGGTGTTGCAGATTCTCACCGACCAGGGCGCACCGCACGCCATAGTTGCGGTATTGAATTCACTGCCGGGAAGCCTGGTGGTCCTCACGCTGTTTGGCGTGTTGTGCCTTGTTTTCGCAGCAACAAGCTACGACTCTGCCTCCTATACACTCGCCTCGGCCGCTACCCGATCCTTGCCAGCAGATGCACATCCGCCTGCCTGGCACCGCATGTTTTGGGCGTTCTTTCTCGGCATCTTGCCCATAACGCTCATCTATCTGGGAGGCCTTCGTTCTCTACAAAGCGCCATGGTTATCATAAGCGTGCCCCTGCTAGTGGTATTAATAGTGCTTACGGCTGCATTGTTTAAAGGCCTCAACCAAACCCGCTAGCGCGACCGGAGTTCATGACAAACGCTTCTTCAAATCGATTTGTGCCGCATACCCTGCGCGCAGGAACCTTGATCGCGTGCGCAGTAATTACATTGCTTGTGGGTTGCTCTGAAAATGCTGGCATTCAGGAGCAGAGCGCTGCCCGTACTACCGAGCCTGAAGCTACAAAACCTGCAACTCCTGAACCCACCGCCCCCGAATCTGTAGCCATACGCGCCAATGTTCAAAATCTGGCAAAGAAGGTGGTGACCGAAAGTGGGGCTTATCTCGTTAGGCTTCGCCCCAGAGAAGATCGCTTTGTCATCGGCGAATCACAAGCCTGGATCGCTTCCATAACAGATGCGCAGGGCGTCGCGTTCACGCCATCGGTTCTCTATTTCGACGGCGGCATGCCAGGTCACGGCCACGGTTTACCCAGCGCTCCGCGCTTTACCCAACATTTGGGTGGCGCAGATTATCTGCTGGAAGGATTGACCCTGAATATGCCTGGCGACTGGCGTTTCGTTGTTACCGTTGGCGGCGCAGCCGGTACCGACAGCGCGGTATTTGACTTAAACATCCAGCCTGGCGAAATCGACGCCTCAGAACTGGCGCCGCCATCAAATGCGGCAAGTCAGTGGAGCAGCGTAGAGCTCGCACTTATCGAGTCACTACGGCTCGACAAACTCAAACCGCCCATTGACGAATCAAATCGTTTTCTGGGCAACGCCAAAGCGATCGCGCTGGGCGAGGCGCTCTTTAACGAGGTCGGCCTAAGCGCTACTGGTGAAGTGAGCTGCGCAACCTGTCATCAGGCAGATAAAGGCTTCGCCGACGGCAAACGCTTTAGTGTGGGTAGCAAGCAGACGGCGCGACACACCCCCGCTTTGCTGGGCATCTCCCACGCCAGCTGGTTTTACTGGGATGGTCGCCGCGACAGTCTTTGGGCGCAGGCAGTTACGCCCATCGAAACCGTGGGTGAGATGGACAACAATCGCACCGATGCTGTCCGCTTTATCGCAAATCATCCGGACTATTCCAGCGCCTTCAGAGAACTGGCCGCTGATGATGTTGCGATTTTTCCAGAACTATCCGACACGCAACGATTTCCAGCCGGCGCAAGTCCATTTGGCGCCGGCAAACTCAGCTGGCACAGAATGGCTTTATCCGACAAAACCAGTATCAATCGCGCTTACGCAACGCTCGGGAAAATTCTTGCGAGCTTCGAGGCAACGCTTCAGCACAAGGCTGGAAAATTTGATCACTGGGCGAGCGCCGCAACTAATCAACAAACCAGTTCATTTGGGGCGGCTGAGCAAGCTGGTCTGAAGCTGTTTCTGGATCTTCCCAAAACCCAGTGCCTGCGCTGCCACAACGGCGCGCTCTTTACTAATCAGGGTTTCCACAATGTAGCCACCTCGGAAAGCCTGATAACTGATCCAACACGCTCAAGTCATGACTTTGGCCGCATGCTTGGATTGCAGGCGGTCATTGTGGATCCGTTTAACTGCTCGGGGGAGTTCAGCGACGCAGCAGCGGAAGACTGCGAGCATCTGACGTTCGCGCGCCGGCAAAATCTCAACAACACTATAGATGGGGCATTTAAAGTGCCCAGCTTGCGAAATTTGAAAAACACCGGCCCATATTTTCACGACGGTCGATTCGCAACGCTAGAAGACGTGATGGAGCACTACCGCAATCAAAAAACCGACGGTAAAGGTGAGCGTGTTGACCGGGTTAGCGAAGT
>CAZFIA010000092.1:8765-16192 GCA_964519335.1 uncultured Pseudomonadales bacterium | reverse complement strand
ACGAAATACTCTCAGCCTTTTACCCTGTCCACTTCATAGGCTTCTTGCGCTTCTTACGACTCTTACGATTCTCACGCTACTAAAAGGCATCTAAAGCTTCAGGATGGCCCCAAACAGTATGAAGTCAGTGCTTCGCGGCAGCAAGCTGCACGGCTCTTCTTATAGGAGCGGAGACCGGGTGGTGGGTTGCTGTGGCGATTAGTGTGGTGATCCCGGTTCGAGGCGATGAGCGCGCCTGCGCTCAGCTCCTGGCTGAGCTGGCGCCGTTCCGCGGACCCCAGGTGGAGTTGTTGGTTGTGGTTGCTGAAGATTCCGGCGCAGGGCCCGTTCCGGCTGAGCCGGCAAACGCAGATCAATGGCTCACCTGTAGCCCGGGTCGAGCGAGACAGCTAGCGCTTGGCGCTTCAAAAGCCCGGCACCCCTGTTTGTGGTTTCTGCATGCGGATACGCTGAATGTCTCGGCGGCCACCCAGTGGCTCCTCGGTCGTTGTGCGCTGCCGCAGGCACCTCTGGGGTGGGGGCGCTTTGACGTTCGTTTTGATGATGATCGGTGGCCTTACAGGGTGGTGCCCTGGTTTATGAACTGGCGTTCACGGCTCACGTCCATCGCCACAGGCGACCAGGGCATTTTTGTCGACCGCGGCCTCTTGGAAACTGTGGGGGGGTGGCCGCAACAACCCCTGATGGAGGACGTGGAACTCTCTGCCCGATTGCGGCGGTGTGTCCGTCCCAGCCTGCCGCCTCGCGGTGCAGCGGCGCTCACTACCTCAGCCCGGCGCTGGCGAGCTAATGGCGTATGGCGAACCATAGTGTTGATGTGGTCTTTGCGTCTGAGATACGCGCTGGGCGGGGATCCGGTGAAGCTGCACAAAATGTACTACGAAGATAATCGCGTCGCTGATGTGGAGAGTGAATCGTGAGCAAATCGGCGTCGGCCCATTATTCAATTGAAGGGACTCGATTGATCATGCTCGCGCGGGTACCCGTCTACGGACAGGTTAAGAGCCGGCTGGCAAAACATGTGGGCAAGGCGCGGGCATTAGCGGCCCACGTACAGCTTCTAAAACGCAATGCCGCACTCGCAGCACGCAGTGGTATGCCATTTGAGTTGCACTTTGTTGGTGAATCCAACCGGCCGTTTTTTCAGCAGCTTGCCAGCGAGACGGGAGCTTCGCTTGTTGCACAAGTCGGCGGAGACATCGGCATGCGGATGCTGGCAGCAGCGCGTGCATCTTCGAGTCCCAGCCTCATCATCGGCTCTGATTGCGGTTCAATGACAGGCCGCTATCTGATTGATGCGGCCAGGGCACTCGCGAAAAGCGACGTGGTTTTGGGCGGCGCGGAGGACGGAGGCTATGTTCTGATTGGTCAAAGAACGCCGTTTCCAGAACTGTTTGCGGGCGTCGACTGGGGAAGCGAACGAGTTGCCGCGCAGACCCGTGAACGTGCTCGAGAATTAGGAGTATCGGTCGCGGAACTACCGGTTCTTTGGGATGTGGATAGCGTCGATGACTGGCGGCGTTTTCAGACAGCTAAACCGGGTTAGCAGTCTGGCCACTAGAAAGGATTGCTAGTGATTCTCGTGAGAAAGTCTTTCAGTCTTAGTAAGACTTCATCTGGGGGATTAACCAATTCCAGGCCACATTCCATCGTCTGATTTATTTTGTTGAAGTCGGCGTGGCGAATCATAATGTCCACGTCAATCGACAGTTGGTTTGGAACATGGATCAGGCAGTTTTCGATCTGCTGATTGGCTTGTAGCGTATTTGGTCGAGCAGGGGCAATTTCTGCTCGGGCGCCGCTTATGGATATATCCAGAATCCGGGCGTAGAGCGGTTGAATATCACCAAGTCTAATGTGCGATCGATGTACGTTGTTCTGGACAGGTACGCGTACTCGTTCGGTGCGCCTGCGCTGCTGGTATAAGACAGTGGACGGCATAGAAATTCTGAAGTAGGCGTCGTCCTTGCTGTCTTCGCTGTTAGAAAGGTCTGCTTTGTTGCCTGTGACGTAAACGAATAAGCCTTCTGCGCGGCCTGAGATTGAAAACTCCGTACCTTCTCGCAGATGAGTTGCGCCGTCGCGAGGAACAATGTTCTGCAGCAGCACACTATCGTTCTCAAGATCGAGAACCCGTGCGGTGTACGGAGAACTGACTCCAGCGAAGCGTAGTTTTACTTCTGAAAGCTGATCGCGAAACAGGCGGAACACCTGTGCGACTTCTTCGCGCGTACTCAGATAGCGGCTTTCTTGTGGCATGCCCATGCCTTACATACTCCCTTTTACCGCAGTCCGAAGCCGTTAACTGGGTTGCACAGTGACCACCCTAGATCTGGCCCGAAAGGACGAATGTGCGCCACGTCACAGTTTTTGTTTGCTGAAGGCGGGGCCGCCTTGCGCGCCTGCAATTACAGTCAGGCCGAATTTCGTAGATTTTAGATTTGACCCTTCGCGTAGCCGTACTTTACTTCGGGTGTCATTGCCAGTTTAGAAAGGAAGTAATCGCGCTATGCAGCTTCACATTGTTGGTTCAAACGTCACGCTCGACAATCACAGAGCTAAAGAGGAGCTCGCGGTAGTTCTTGCGTATCTAGGGGTAAACGCGGTCGTAGAAGAGCGGTTTAGTGGTGCGAGTGGTGCAGGAGTGGTTCTTGTACCGCCGGCTGATGTCTCGGGTATCGACTCAAGCTGCCCGGTTGTTGTCCTTGATCTCAATGGGGACATGCGGCCAGAGCTGATTGGGGTCGAGCGCGCTGATGGTATCGCTCCGGTAGGTGTGATTCAGACACCGCTGTCTCAGGAGCAACTTGGCACAGCGTTGCGCGCCATTCGTTCGCGACACGCGTTGCGATTATCGTCACAAACCAGAGATTTACTACCGGCTCATGCCGGTATTGTGGCGCGGGTGCCTGGTGATCATCCGATACTTGATTCGTTGCGGGTTGGTATTGGTGCCGCGGCAGATCAGGACGGTTCGGTCTTGATTCGTGGTGAAACCGGAACAGGTAAGCGTCAAATCGCTGAGGCAGTGTATCTGTGTTCCAAATACTCTGACGGGCCGTTTGTACCCGTGAGTTGTGCAACTTTTCCAGAGTCTTTGCTTGCCATTGAGTTGTTTGGGTGCGAAAGCGGCGCGCTACCCGGTTTCAACAGTCGCCGCATCGGTCGAATTGAAATGGCTGAAAGCGGCGTGTTGTTGCTGGAAGACATCGAGGCACTTAGCGTTCAGAGTCAGGCCAGTCTGCTCGCATTTTTGCGATCTAAACGCCTGGAGCGCGTGGGTTCAACCCGTGGTGCACCCTGCGATGTTCGGCTAATTGCAAGCACCAGTGCAAATCTTGAGCAACTAGTGGAGCAAGGAACTTTTCGCGAGGATCTGTTCTACGCGTTGCAGAACATGGTGCTCGATGTTCCGGCGTTGCGAAAATACGTAGTTGCCTTGCCTGGAATTCTCTCAGAACTAAACGCAGAATTTCAGACCGGATTGCTTTCAGACGATGCATGGAAGGCCTTACACCGCTATAGCTGGCCAGGAAACCTGAAAGAGCTCGAAAATTTCGCCTCCCAAACAGGTGCCACCAGCGGTGATGGTGTTATTGATGTTGAAGATCTGCCGCCTCGAATTTCGGGCAATGAGCAAGGATCCCAGCTCGAGGACGTTGTCTCTGGCGGTTCGCAGGCAGATGTTTTGTTGCCGATTAATGGCCTCGACCTGAAGTCCTACCTTTCTACACTGGAAAAAAATCTGATCAACCAGGCGCTAGAAGACACAGGTTTTGTAGTGGCGCGTGCTGCTGATCGATTGCACATTCGGCGCACCACGCTTGTTGAGAAAATACGCAAATACGGCTTGCGGCGGGGTTAGGAGCTTATTATGGCTATTCAATCATGTGTTGCTGACAACATTCTCACTATCGAGGTTAGTGGCCGATTCGATTTCACTGGGTATCAAGAATTTCGAGACTGCTACGAAACTCTTTCTGAGCAGCCGACCCGATTTGTTGTCGACTTTCTAGAAGCGACCTATCTCGATAGTTCGGCGTTAGGCATGCTCTTGTTGTTGAGAGATTTTGGTGGTGGAGACGATGCTGCGATAGAGCTGGTCAACTGCAATCCCGATGTGCGCAAGATCTTGACTATTTCCAATTTTGGGCAGCTGTTTGAGATTCGCTGATGCGAGAGCGCGCCCCGGTACTAATAGCTGATGGCAGTGCTTCCGACCGACTTTTGTTGGCTGCAATATTGGAAGCGGAGGGATACATCGTGGTTGGCGCTGAGGATGGGCAGCAGGCCGTCCAGAAGTACCGAGACCATCAGCCAAAAATTGTATTGCTTGACGTGTTGATGCCGAAGATTGATGGCTGGGAAGTAGCTCGCCAAATAAGAGTGCTGGCCGGTGAAGCGTTTGTGCCCATAATATTCTTAACCTCGGTCACTCATGCAGATGTTCTTTCGCGCTGTGTTGATTCTGGTGGCGATGACTTTCTTCCCAAGCCTTATCATTCTGCTGTGCTTCGGGCGAAGCTCTCCGCGCTGGAGCGTCAACAACACACTCATAGCACGATGCTTGAACAACGCGATCAAATCTCTCGGCTTAATGCGTTTCTCTTGCACGAGCAGGCAGCAGCAAAAGCGGTTATGGATCGTGTGGTGCACACGGGCAGCTTAGATAGCGAAAATATCCAGTACCTGGTGTCGCCACTGGCCGTCTTTAACGGCGACGTATTACTGGCCGAGTTCAATCCCGCGGGTGATCTGTTTGTTTTTGTGGGTGACTTTACTGGTCACGGACTTACGGCCGGGATTGGAGCGATGCCGCTTGCAGATGTTTTTTACAGCATGACGCAGAAAGGCTTTTCTGTCGCCGAACTTGTGCGTGAAGCCAACCGAAAACTGGCCCAAATTCTACCGGCGGGCTACTTTTGCTGCGCAACCGTTGCTCGTATTAGTTACGCCAAAGGTACGCTCGAGTTCTGGAGCGGAGGGCTGCCTACGGGTTATCTTGTTCGCAATGAACCGCGAGATCTTGAGCGCCTCGAGTCAATGCACTTGCCTCTTGGAATACTGGCGCCGGAGAGGTTTTCTAGCAAGACTAAAATGATCGATTTTGCAGCAGGTGATCAGCTGACGTTGTTCACCGATGGGTTGCTCGAGGGTCGAGATAGTCAGGGCAATATGTTCGGCCAGCATCGTCTCGAAGAAATATTGACCAAACCCGGCCCGCTTAACACGCTGTTCGACGATGTTAGGGACGCGGTGCGTATGCAACGAGGCGGCGCGGCCCGAGACGATGATGTCACGTTGCTTGCGGTAGAAATGCTCCAGCCTATGGAGAACGCGTTGGAGCCGCTAGAAACTAGCTTCAAAGTGGTGTGTATTCCGCAGGAGTGGAGTTTTCGATACGAACTTGGGCCAGATTCTCTTCGTGATTTTAATCCTTTGCCCTTGATGCATCGGGTAATTGCGGAAGTACCAGAGATGCGTGAGGCGGCCGGACAGATTTTCGCGGTACTTGCCGAGGCCTACTCCAATGCGCTGGAACATGGAGTATTGGGCCTTAAGTCTCTCGATAAGCATGATGCGGAAGGCTTTGCGGAATACTACGGCCAGCGTGACAGCGCGTTGCAAGGGCTTGCAGATGGCTTTGTACGTTTTGAATGTGATTGCAGAGGGACTTATTCGGATGGCGAGCTACGCATCCGAGTAGTTGATAGCGGCCCTGGTTTTGATCACGCCTCGCGAACTGGCGCTGTGGTTGATGGCAGCTACGCGGCGAACTATCACGGCCGCGGAATACCCTTGCTGACACGCATGTGCGATACCGTTCGCTATGTTGGTAGCGGTAACACGCTTGAGCTGGTGCTTCGTTGGGAGAGCCCTTTGCGGCAGGTGGCCTGACGGCTGCGTGCCTCGCAGTGGCTTGATACTGGCGAAAAGTTGGTCAAACCGTGCTGTAAAACATGCAAGCTCCGCTTTTTCTTCTACACTCAATTGGAATATCGAAGAGTTTTGTTGAGGTAAAGCGCAGGTGTTAGCAAGAGCAGTCAATCAACCCATACAGGTAATCGCAGTAGGTGGTGGCAAAGGCGGGGTTGGTAAAACTAATGTGGCGGTCAACCTGGCTGTAGGTTTAGGTCGACTTGGGCGCAGGGTTACCTTGCTGGATTCAGCACTCGGCCTTGCAAATTCTGATATCACCTTCGGTGTTAAGCCGCGGCAAACTTTGCTGGATGTGCTAACCGGCAATGCCACGCTTAGCGAAGTAGTTGTTGAAACTGCTGACGGCGTCAATATTGTGCCCGCATCTTCTGGTGAGCCAGAGTTTGCGTCCCTTGGCATGCAGCATTGCATGGGACTCGTTCATGCTTTTTCGGAGTTGGCGGGCAGCATGGACACCCTGGTGATAGACACTGCGGCCGGAATCTCTAACGAAGTAGTTTGCTTTTTATCCGCCGCGCAGCATGTGATGCTAGTGGTTTGCAATGAACCTACGTCGATCAGCGGTGCCTATGCCCTGATTAAGATATTGAGTGAGAGCTATGGCGTAGAGAAGATTCGGATCGTGAGTAATATGGTTCGCTCCAAGCGCGATGGTGCTGAGGCTTTTTCAAAGCTCTCAATGGTTTGTGAACGTTTTTTGAGCGTAGAGCTTGAGCACTGCGCCACGCTGCCATTCGATGAATATCTGCGTCGGGCAGTACGCCGTCAGGCGCCGGTGATGCGGGCCTATCCGCGCAGTCCAGTCTCACGTGCTTTTGAACAACTCGCTGATCAAGTGGCTTCATGGCCGGTTAGCGTATCGCTGTCAGGTCAGTTTGAGTTTTTTGTGGAGCAATTGGTTGCGGGGGCCAATGAGCCGTGCCAAGGCAGAAAAATGGCGAGCTAGCTTTCGGCTCTTTTTTTTAAAGGGCATCGCCATAGCCTGAACGCAAGAGTGCCTGCGCGATTAGTGGGGCGGGGGGGTGCCAACTGTATCGATGACTTAGGTAGCGGCGCATAAAGTGTTGCCGCGAGTCGATTACCCGGCCCTTTTTGCCTGTTTGGGTCGGTAGGGTTGCACGGGGTGTGCCGGGGGTCGCTGTCGGGGGTGTTGTCGGAGGTACTGTCGGAGGTACTGTCGGAGACTCTAGCGGCGGTAAAGATTGGGTTTCAGTCGTGTCCCAGTTGCGCAGAAATCCAAAACTGTCGGTCTGTACCTGCAGAGCCTCTATAGATTTGCAGATAGATTTGTAGTTTGTGACTGTGCCCATCTCTGTACTGGTCACCGTACTCGTAACGGTGCCGGTAATGACGATAAGTCGAACAGCAGCATTTGCTGGCTGCAGCGGCAGGGCGTGCTGGACAATTTGCTGCCAGGTATCTGGCGCTATTAGCGTAAGCCCGTGGAATTCATCCAGAACTCGAAAAACATGGCTCTGAGGTATCTG
>CAZFIA010000092.1:0-8665 GCA_964519335.1 uncultured Pseudomonadales bacterium | reverse complement strand
GGGATCTGAGGGATCTGAGGGTCGCCTGATTGTGGTGGATTCGCCGACATGCGCCTAACATAACTGTATATATATCCAGTATCAACTAATTCGTCATCTCAGCAGACAGAGACTGGATTCTCAGAACCATTGCCTGCAGGCCATTGCCCCGGGTCATGCTCAGGTGCGACAGCAGATCCAGCCGAGCGAACAGGGCATCGATGTCGTAGGCCACGATAGCCTCAGGAGGCTTGCCGGCATAGGCTGCGGCAACCAATGCGAGTAATCCGCGGACGATCAGCGCATCGCTGTCCATCTGCAGCTCTACGGTTTTTGTGTCGGGGTTCAGGTTGGCCTTTAGCCACACTTGACTCGTGCAGCCGTGCACGATGTTCTCTGGGATCTTCAGGTTATCTGGCATTGCAGGCAGCGCCTTGCCGAGATCGATGAGATAGCGATATCGCTCTTCCCAGTCATCAAAGAATCCGAGGTCCTCTTCTATAGCGTCAATGTCTGGGGTCTCTAGTGACGGCACGACGACTAAAACAGACCCAGCTCAAGCTGTGCTTCTTCACTCATCATGTCTCGATTCCACGGCGGGTCGAATACCAGATCGACGCGGACGTGCTTTACGTTGGGCACCTGTTTCAGCCTGCGTTCGACGTCTTGCACCAATACCTCTCCCATGCCGCAGCCGGGAGCAGTCAATGTCATGGTCACACTGACTGTGTTCTGTTGTGAGATTGAGGTGTCGTAGACCAGGCCTAAATCCACTATGTTCACTGGTATTTCCGGGTCAAAAACAGACAACAGTGCGGTATCTATGTCAGCCGGATTGATAGTGCTGCCGCCGTCTTGGGGTCCGGCAAACTCGAGAGTTTCTACCTCGAATCCAAGTGCATCAGCATCCAGGGCGTCTATACGTGCCATGTTGCCTTCGTGAATAACCGTGTAGGTGCCACCTAAGGATTGAGTGAGAGTTACAAAGACACCTGCTGGAATTTGTAGAGGGTCGCCGGTAGGCACAAGTCTTGCGTCCACCGTTCGTTCAACAGGAATGAGTCTGCGTTCCACTGGGATCTGAGCTCTGGCTCAGACTTCGTCGGGAGCCGATACTGAAAAGCTCTCGCCGCAGCCGCAGTGGGTATCGGCGTTCGGATTGGCAAACTTTAGCGCTGAGTTTAACCCTTCGGTAACGTAGTCGATCTCGGTGCCCTGCACGAGCGGCAGATCCTGACGGCTTACTACGACGGTTATAATGTTGGTAACGGCGTCATCTTTCTTGTTTCCATCGTTTTCGTCTTGGCCCAGCGGAAACTCATAGCGATGATCTTCACTCTCTACCTGATCGGCAAAACTCAAATCGTACATATAGCCATTGCAGCCACTCTCGGTAACGCCAAGGCGCACGGCCGTGGCGTCGCTTGTCTGCAACGTCTTGCTGAGATGGCGGGCCGCCGCGGTGGTTAGCACAACAGCAGCGGGGTCTTTTGCCGGATCGAAAGCAACTACAGGATCAGATGGGTTATTCACGGGTTATGCCAGATGCCAATTAGATAAAGGATAGCGCTTTGCTCAGTGCCGCGACAAATCGCTCGAGATCAGCGGTATCGTTGTACAGACTGAATGAGGCACGAACGGTGCCTGGCAGCTCCAGGTGGGTCATAAGCGGCATTGCGCAGTGATGGCCAACCCGTACGGCGATGTCCTGCTGATCGAGCAGGGTACCTATATCGCCGGGATGAGCGCCGTCTACGCTGAAAGAAAGCACCCCTGACTTGTGGCTACTGGTGCCAATGACCCGCACTCCGGGTAGCTGGGAGATCGCACTGGTTGCGTGGCGTAAGAGCGCGTCTTCGTGGCGGAGAACCTGCTCTCGATCCAGCCCTTCGATATAGGCGATAGCTGCTCCGAGTCCAATAGCATCAGCGATGTTAGGCGTGCCGGCTTCAAACTTGTAAGGCAAGCGATTGAACGTGGTGTTTTCTATGCTCACCGTCTCGATCATTTCGCCACCGGCCTGCCAGGGCGGCATAGCCTCAAGCAGTGTCTGTTTGCCATACAGCACGCCGATGCCGGTGGGACCAAACATCTTGTGGCCTGAAAACGCATAAAAGTCGGCGTCGAGAGCTTGCACATCTACCTGCATGTGGCCAACGGCCTGAGCGCCGTCGACCAACACTTTGGCACCCTGTGCGTGGGCGGTAGAAACTATTTCTGCTACAGGATTAACAGTACCAAGAGCATTTGATACGTGGCCAACGGATACCAGTTTGGTTCTTCTGGTCAGCTTGCCGGCAAGATCGTCCATGTCGATCTCGCCCGCGGCTGTTACGTTGCAGGCAACCAATTTGGCGCCGGTGCGCTGGGCAAGTAATTGCCATGGAACTATATTGGAGTGATGCTCCAGCAGCGTAATTAAGATCTCGTCATCTGCTGTTAGGTTAGCACTGCCCCAGGATTGGGCCACCAGATTGATAGATTCGGTAGTGCCTGCCGTAAATATTATTTCTTCGCGTGCAGCGGCATTTATGAAACGCCGCACTGACTCGCGGGCGTCTTCAAAGTGCTGGGTGGCCCGGCCTGCCAGCTTGTGTGCCGCTCTATGCACGTTTGAATTATCCCGCTCGTAATAACTGCTGAGTGCATCAATTACGCTCTGGGGCTTTTGGGTGGTGGCCGCGTTGTCGAGATAGACCTGCTCATTTGCTTTGATGAGCGGGAAATCTGAGCGAACGGAGGCCACATCAAATTTAACCGTGTTTTTTGTAGTTACCCTGTCCAATGACTAAGCCTTGCATCGGTGAGTTGTTGTGCGAACTCTGCGTCCGGTCCGCCCAGTACTTCGTTAACAAATCCTTTCAGCAGCAGCGCGTAAGAGGTCGCTGTGTCGATACCCCGAGACCGTAGATAGAACACGGCGTTATCATCTATTTGGCCGACGGTCGCGCCGTGAGCACAAGCGACATCGTCGTTGTAAATTTCTAGCTCTGGTTTGGTATTGATTTCTGCGGCGTCGCTGAGCAACAGGTTTGGATTGTGTAGCTTTGCGTCGGTACCGGCGCCATCTTCGAGGATGTGAATTCTGCCGCCAAAGGTGAGCCTGCCCTGATGATGTGCCACGCCATGGTAGCGGGCTGTACTCGTACAGTGCGGAGCTGCGTGTTCGAGTACGGTCTGATTGTCGCACCGGTCCTCATCGCCGCAGAGCAACGCGCCGGTGAGCGATGCGTTTGCGCCTGCTCCCTGCAGTCGAACATGGGTATCAATACGCTCGAGAGTGCCACCGAGACTGAGCTGATGCAGATTGTAGTTGCTGTTTGGCTGCTGGTTAACGCTGAGCAGCCGCCAGCCAGTCCCAGAGTCATGGCAGCCTGTTGAGGCGTGATCGAGGGTGGCGCCGCTTCCCAGGCTCACTGTCGTTATATGGGCGGCGCCTTGTGTTGGCGTGTAGCGCTGAGTGAGTGTGGCGCGAGTGTTGTCCGGCACTTCAATGTGCTGCCAGTGATGGCCTGCGCCAGGAGATTCGATCTTCTCGTGTTGGTCTTCGCTCAATCTGGTTCGCGACACGCTGTGTAGCGCGAGAGCGGTCATGGCCGCAAGGGGGTAGCGTGCACTGTCTACCAGATCAAGCAGGTTGTTAACGTCTTCAGCCTTACTTGATTGCAGCGTTGCGGGCGAATCCGTTAGAGCTTCGTAAAGGCGATTCACAGGGGAATACTTCCAGGCTTCACTGCCTGGGCCAGGCAACTGTTGCAAACGTTCAATCGCAATAGCTGCCGGTGTTCTTTCTGAGGTCTCGCTCAGTAAACTTTGCGCGAGACCTATGATTTGATCGCTATAGTTCTTCCCCACTGAGTTAACTCTTTCAACTGGGGCGGTTGATGTTGCTTCAGGCATTTACGGGTCCGTCGACTAGCCAGCCATAGCCTTTTTCTTCGAGCTCTAATGCAAGTTCAGGACCACCCGAGCGAATGATCTTTCCGCCAGCCAACACGTGAACGCAATCCGGCTTTATGTAATCAAGTAACCGCTGATAGTGGGTAACCAGCAAGATAGCGTGATCTTTGGATCGGAATCGATTTACGCCGGCGGCAACCACCTGCAAGGCGTCTATGTCGAGTCCGCTATCGGTTTCGTCGAGAATTGCCAGCTTCGGTTCGAGCATCAGCAACTGAAGAATTTCGTTGCGCTTTTTCTCGCCGCCCGAAAAGCCTTCATTCACGCCGCGCTTGAGAAAATTTGGATCAAGATCGAGTTCTTTAGCCGTTTCTCGTGCCATGCGTATAAAAGAGCTCGCATCCAACGGCTCGAGATTTTTCGCAACACGTTGAGCATCCATTGCGGCCTTGAGGAATTCCATATTGCTGACGCCGGGAATTTCCGTCGGATACTGGAACGCAAGAAACACGCCTTCAACAGCACGCTCTTCGGGTTCAAGCTCGTTTAGATCAGTCGCCCCAAGCTTGATACTTCCTGCAGTGACTTCATACCCCGGCCGGCCAGCGAGTACGTTCGCCAGGGTGCTTTTGCCTGAGCCATTTGGCCCCATGATCGCGTGTACTTCTCCCGCCGGAATATTGAGGCTCAAATCTTTGATAATGTTCTCGCCGCCAACGCGGGCGGCCAGATTCTGAATGTCTAGCATGGTACTTCTAACTTCTTCTCTGGATCACTATCCGACCGAGCCTTCGAGGCTGACCTCTAACAACTTTCCGGCTTCCACCGCGAATTCCATTGGCAACTCCCGAAACACTTCTTTGCAGAACCCGTTGACGATCATGCCGACGGCTTTTTCTGGTTCGATACCGCGTTGCTGACAAAGGAATAGCTGATCTTCGCTCACCTTAGAGGTGGTTGCTTCGTGTTCGATGGTTGCGCCTGTGTTCTTGCTTTCGATGTAGGGGAACGTGTGGGCACCGCAATCGCCACCGATGAGTAACGAATCACACTGGGTATAGTTGCGTGCTCCCTCGGCCTTTGGTGTGATACGGACCAGGCCGCGATAGCTAGATTGGCTACGGCCGGCGCTGATGCCTTTAGCGACTATGGTGCTCTTGGTGTTTTTGCCCAGATGGATCATCTTGGTGCCGGTGTCGGCCTGTTGCATATTGTTGGTAAGGGCGACCGAATAGAATTCGCCAACGCTTCCGTCGCCGCGCAATACAACGCTTGGGTATTTCCAGGTTATTGCGCTGCCGGTTTCTACCTGAGTCCAAGAAATTTTTGAGTTGTTGCCCAGGCAGTTGCCGCGCTTGGTTACAAAGTTGTAGATACCGCCCTTACCGTCTTTGTCGCCCGGATACCAGTTTTGCACCGTAGAGTATTTGATTTGGGCGTCTTTAAGAGCCACTAACTCGACAACGGCCGCGTGGAGCTGATTTTCGTCGCGCATCGGCGCGGTGCAACCCTCAAGATAACTTACGTAGCTGCCTTCGTCGGCGATGATTAAGGTGCGCTCGAACTGACCCGTATTCGCTGCGTTGATGCGAAAGTAGGTTGAAAGCTCCATGGGGCAGCGTGTGTTTTTGGGAATGTAGACAAAGGAGCCATCACTGAACACGGCGCTGTTTAAAGCCGCGTAAAAATTGTCACCCTGGGGTACCACGCTTCCGAGGTATTTCTTCACGAGCTCCGGGTGGTCGCGCACCGCTTCAGAGATGGGGCAAAAAATAACGCCGGCCTCTGCAAGTTTTGCCTTAAAGGTGGTTGCGACCGATACAGAATCAAAAACGGCGTCAACAGCGACGTTGGGGCCTCCTGGCGGTCCCAGTCTTTCTCCCGGTTCAGGCGTGGGCAGGCTGCCATCTTTGCGAACAACGCCTGCGAGCATTTCTTGCTCGTGTAGCGGGATGCCGAGTTTGTTGTAGGTCTCGATCAGTTCCGGATCCACATCATCCAATGATTCAGGCGCATCAGCCATGCTTCGCGGCGCGGAGTAGTAAGAGATGGCGTCGTAGTCGATCTTGGGGTAGTGAAGATGTGCCCACTCAGGCTCGGTCATCTTTTGCCAGCGGGCATAAGCTTTAAGGCGCCATTCGGTGAGCCAGTCTGGTTCTTCTTTCTTTGCGGAGATAAAGCGCACGGTCGATTCGTCGAGACCCGGAGCCAGGGTGTCGGATTCGATATCGGTGACAAAACCCGCCGCGTAGTCAGCGTTCAGGTGGTCGGCGATAGGCTGATCGTGCGGGACGTTTTCTGCTTCTATCTCGCTCATGGCTGTCTCAGTTTGGCTCACTTTTTCTAGGGTTTTGCTTAGCAGTTTGCTTAGCGGTTTGCTTAGCGGTTTGCTTAGCCGTTTGCTTAGATTTTTAGCCCTCACAGTTTATCGCTCCGGGGCAGGGCAATACCAGAGTAAAATACTCGGGTATTTGGTGGCACGCAGTGTTCGCAGTTGTGCAACAAAGCGGCTAATATCCCGCGCGAACTAGGTTGGACTCACGCTGTATGCCTCGAATCGAACGGTTGCCGGAACCCCATGTGTACCCGGCTTATGGAATATACCTATTGCAATCGCAACATCGACTGGTGCGCAGACTTAAGCGTTTGTATGAGCCATCGGTTCATGGTCACAAGACCTGGGGCAGCAGCTTTTTGCTGATGGACTATCTTGAGCACGAACCCATGCGTAACAAAGCAAGTGTTATGGAAATTGGCTGTGGCTGGGGTCCGGCTGCGATCTATTGTGCCAAGCGCTTTGATGCCAAAGTCAC
Source organism: uncultured Pseudomonadales bacterium (assembly GCA_964519335.1). Lineage (GTDB taxonomy): Bacteria > Pseudomonadota > Gammaproteobacteria > Pseudomonadales > Azotimanducaceae > JALZVT01. The sequence continues at coordinate 1,973 of CAZFIA010000092.1, read as the reverse complement.
CGGGGTCGATATGGACCCTGATGTGTTTCCGTTTATGGAAGTGCTAGCCGCGTTGAATGATGTCGACGTCGAGTCGCTGGTCAGCAAGTACGAAGACCTGACTGCCAAGCAGCTTTCTACGCAGAAACTGCTCATTGGGTCGGATGTGTGTTTTTGGGACAAGCTGGTGAAGCCGCTATCGAAGCTGATCACCCGGGCGCTCAAGTCCGGCGTAGAGCGAGTAATCATTGCCGATCCAGGTCGACCGACGTTCTACGAGCTCGCGGACCTGTGCTCAAAAAAGCACGATGTCAGCCTGCAAGAATGGTTTGCGGTGCAGCCAAATCACTTCACGGGAGAGGTGTTAGAGATTAGGTCCCGCTCCGAAACTAAGAAAGACAATAAGAAAGATAGCAGGAAGGAAAAGAAGTCAGCAAAGCCCAGGGCTGCGAAAAAACCAAGCAAAAAAGCTGGTTAATCGCCCTGGGCTGATCGAAAGTTCTGGGCTAGATTCTGGGGCTAGTCTAAGACTTAGACAGCGAGTCCCGAATCTCGGCGAGCAGATCCTTCTCGGATGGGCCTGGATCTTCCTCTGGCTCATCTTTCTTTGCTGAGTTCATTGCCTTCACGACCATGAAGATGGCGAATGCGATGATAATGAAATCGACGATAGTCTGAATAAACACGCCGTACTTAAGCAAAACTTCGGGTTGCCCCGTGTCTGCAATGTTCATTGCCAGATCCGAGAAATCAACGCCGCCCATCAACTTTCCGATAGGGGGCATTAATACGTCAGCTACAAACGACGACACAATCTTGCCAAATGCTCCGCCGATAACGATACCGACGGCCATATCGACCACATTGCCTTGCATGGCAAAGTCTTTGAACTCGCTCATCATACCCATAGGTATATACCTCGATTATTGTTGTACGGCGAGCTTGCCTGTTTTTGCCGGCGTTGAATAGTCGTTTAAGCTAGATATTTGGCAAAGAACAGAAAAGGACGGGAAAATTTACCGTTAAGAGCCCGTAAGAAGGGAGATTGGGGCTAATTTTGCCCCAGACGCGCGGCTTCAGCCTGTCGTCCAGCCATAAACCAGTAGCGCGTGGCCTGCACGGCAATGATGAAGATGAGGCCCAGCTGCAGTGGTCCCCAGCCTTGCTGCCAGACGAGATTTGAATAGGCACTCACTCCGGGGCAGATGGGAGCGTCGCCGAGGGTGGTCGCAGAAAATATCGGCAGAGCACCAAGCAAGGCCAGTGGGCAGAGGATGAGCAGCAATATGCAGCCCCAGCGCAGTGCTTGTACTACGGACTTAAGGGGTTCTGTGACCAGCAGCAGCAAAGCAAATAAAAAGGTTAACGGTGCCATATAAAACGTCAGCTGCCAGATGTCTGGATTGTCGCCTCTGCAACTGAGGCTAGGCACGGCTGCCACAAAAGCCAGGTGCACGGTTAACCAAAGGAACGCAACCAGTGTGGTGCCCAGTCGCAGAAAGATTGCTGCGGGGGTAAGGGGCGCTTGCGCCATTTCAGAATATGCCTTTACCGGAGGAGGCCCTTAGCCGGTGAGGCTCAGGGCATCGTTATTTGCTAATTCGACATTTTAGCAATTTTTAGGAGGTTGGTCCCTCATCGATTACAAACGACTTGAGCTGGTTGGCCATGCTATTGCAGGCCTGGGCCCGAACCCGTGCAATAAACGGCACGGGTACAACCACCGCTGGCATAAAACTGGTTCCATTGGCGTCTGAGCTCACCTTGCCAACAGGCCGGCCGTTGCGAACATCCCAGATAGAGGCTTCATAGGATGAGTCGTGCTCCCAGGATAAAAACCCAAAACAACCTGCACCGCCCGGTGTGATTGTGCAGCTCATGCTGCCGGATTCGTCGGTACGCTGCGTGGAACCGTCGACCCAGATGAGATAGCGCAAGCCAATTTCTTCGAGGCGACTGGCCATCTCGGGCTGGGACAAAAGCTCCGGGAGATC
>CAZFIA010000091.1:0-16218 GCA_964519335.1 uncultured Pseudomonadales bacterium | reverse complement strand
CTCAGGCAATGCCTTGCCCATAGTAAGCGGCTCCGCCCACTTGGTGATGTGGCGCATGTTCTGGGTTGAATTAAAGTTGGGGTAGTAGTGAGCCAGCCGGCGTGGGTAGCCGGCGGGCAGTACCAACAGCGGTACTGATTCTGAAAAGGCCTGGGCGACACCACCAAAGGCATTCTCTGCACCCGGCCCGTGTTGCATCGCAAACACGCCTATCTTGTCACCAGAGGATAGCCTTGAATAGGCATCGGCCATGTGCAATCCAATGCGCTCCTGACGAACAATGACCGTGCGAATATCAAGGGCAGCACAACTCTCGATCAGAGGGTTTACCGGGTAGGCAAAAAGATGATCAACCCCTTCGTCCTTTAAAACTTTGGCAATAGCGTCAACTACTTTCACTGGGCCTACCCTCCAACCACTTTGTCTGCGATAAGCTGCTCGATCTGCTCCGGGCTAAAGCCTTGCTCCTCAAGAAGAGCGCGGGAGTGTTGGCCAACAGTGGGCGCACGACACGGGGTTTCTTGCTCTGAGCCATGCACCCTTATAGGTGTCGCTAGCGCCCGATCGTAACCGGGCTCGGTGCTATCGGTACCGACAATCAAGTGATTGGCGATAAGCTGTTCGTCTTCTATTACCTCTGCGTTGCGGTAAATTTTTGAATGCACGATACCCGCGGCTTCAAGTGCCGCCAGCGCCTCATCGAGCGTTAGCGCACGAAAGGCCTCGGTAATCATCTCAAACGCTTCGAACCGATTTTTAAACACGGCTTTGACGTGCGCAAAACGATCGTCTTCGAGCCATTCTTCATGCCCCAGCGCTCGCGCAATAGCCGGCCAATCGCGTTTCATGTTTTGCACCGCCAGCATGATGTGCCTGCCGTCGCTTGTGGGATACACGTTGGTGAAGGGATTAGACCAGCCCTCGCTGTCACGTCGCGCGGCGTTGTCAGCGCCGGTCATGACGGCCTGTAGGTTGAGTCCGTTGGCCCAGGCGCCAGTGCTCGCAAGCGAAGTACTCACCATGCTGCCTTCACCCGTTGTCGCACGTTTGTGCAGCGCGAGCATAATTCCGCCGAACAGCGTCATAGCCGTCGCGTGATCGCCGACACCACCTGCTGGTGGCGCTGGTATGCCATCTTTGTGGTACATCATGTCGGAGATACCCGTGCGCGCAAACCAGCCTGTTAAATCGAAGGCAGGCTTGTTCGCATCTGGCCCTTCAAGTCCGTAGCCAGAGATCTGCGCGACAATGAGCCTGGGATTAACGGCGTGCAGGTCGTCCCAGGTCAATCGATACTTCGCGAGCTGTTCGGCGCGAAAATTAAAAACGATCACGTCGGCGTCTTTGGCAAAGTTGAGCAGTACGTCCCTACCCTCGTCCGTCGAGATATCCAGAGCAAGTGAACGTTTGTTGCGGCCGGTGAGCTGCCACGAGTGATCGATAGGGTGGCCCGCGGCAATGGTGCGGTGTCGATCGCCGGTAAGCGGCTCGATCTTGGTGACCTGGGCGCCGTAGTCACTCATTATCGTTGCCGCACAAGGCCCAGCAAGGAAAGACGCGGCGTCCAGCACCTTAATGTCTGAAAGGATGTTCATGGTGGCACGCTCCTAATGGACCCATCGGTTACGCCCCTGAGAGTATCGCGAAGCCCGGCAAGTGCCTAGCACGGTTTCGCAAAACTCCTGCTATTCTATGGCGCTTAGTCGCTCAAGGTCGATAAACCCATGCATACCTTCGCAAGCCCGCTGCGCCATGCGCTAAAAAATGCCCCAGAAAAATTAGCCGTTGTCTCAGGCGACCGCGCCTTCAACTACGCACAGTTCAATGACCGTTGCGAACGATTAAATGGGGTACTCACCGCACTCGGTGTTGGCAAGGGTGATCGGGTCGCTATCCTTTCCAACAACAGTCATGAATATCTCGAGACCTATACCGCCGTTCCCGCCGGCGGCATGGTGATTGTCCCCCTGAACACGCGCCACGCCGACGCTGAACTGCACTATGCCCTAAAGGATTCTGGCGCCAGGGTGTTAATTTGCGATCGCGACCCGGGCAACCTTGCCGACCTGGTGGATCACGTCATCAATTGCGGCGATGACTACGACGCAAGGCTCGCCGACGCAACACCCAAACCGCTCGGCGAGGGCGTTACCGAAGACGATCTGGCAGGACTGTTTTACACCGGCGGTACCACCGGAAAATCCAAGGGCGTCATGCTCAGCCATCGCAACCTGCTCGCCAACACGCAGCACTGGATGCTGTGCGCGCCGCAAACCCCTGCCGATGTCACCCTCATAATGGCGCCGTTGTTTCACGCGGCAGGCTCTAACGGCGTGTTGGGAAGCATCTGGACTCTGGGCACACAAGTAACACTTGGAACCTTCGATCCCGGTGCGGCGCTTGATTTGATCGAAGGTTACAAAGCAACCGTCACACTCGGCGTGCCTACCATGCTCGCCGCCATTGCAGAGACCCAGGCCGTTACCCCTCGCGACATCAGTTCTGTTCGCCTTATCGCCCATGGCGGTTCACCTATCGCGACTGAAGTCTTGCGGCGGACGGCCGTTGCCTTTCCCGGGGCAGAGCTCATTGAAGTCTACGGCTCAACAGAAACGGCGCCCCTGTGCACCGTGTTGCCCGGTGAACAAGCCATGCTGGATTCACCTCTGGCGCGTTCCTGTGGCAGAGCAGTGATTGGTTGCGACATTGATATCTGCAGTCCAGACGGCAAATCACTGCCGCTGGGCGAGATTGGTGAAGTCGTCGCTCGCGGACCCAATGTCATGCGCGGCTACTGGAACAAAGCGGAACAGACCGCGGCAGTGCTTAAAGACAACGGCTATTGGACAGGAGACCTCGGCTATATGGACGCCGATGGCTACGTGTTTCTTGTAGACCGCAGCAAAGACATGATTGTGTCAGGCGGCGAAAACGTCTACTGCACCGAAGTCGAAGAGGTGTTGTACCAGCACCCGGGCGTGCTGGAGGCCGCTGCGTTCGGCGTGCCCGATGAGCGCTGGGGCGAGGCCGTGTGGGCAACCGTAGTGCCCAGAGAAGGCAATAACTCGCTCGAACCCGATGAGCTGATCGACTTTTGCAAACAGCAGATTGCGGGCTACAAGGTACCCAAGGGCATCGACTTTCAAGAAGAGCCGTTGCCCAAGTCAGGACCTGGCAAAGTTCTCAAACGCGAATTGCGGGCGCCCTACTGGGCCGGTAAGGAATCTTCGGTTAACTAGCGCGCAGGCCAGAGCGCGCTTATCGCCTTTGAGCCGGTGATCATCGCACGGAGCCGCTCTTGCACCAGGGCTTTGCGTTGCGCGGCGTCTTCTAGCGGTGCTGGGCCAAGATAAGGTTCAAGTGCAGCAAGCGCGACGCTTGTAGGCTCTCCACCTGCGCCGTCAAACAGCGCTACGTTACCTTCTTGCAGAGGCACGTATAACCGGTCGTCTACCCAAACGCCATCGGCCTTGGGGGTCACCACCACCATGTGCGGTCCGAGGCTGCCGCCAATACCCAGGTTCTTCAATGCAAAGGGTGCCTTATCGACATCTTTATCGTACCAACCCCGTTCTTCGCCACGCAGCAATGCAACGCCCTCGAGAAAGGCACCACCGTCACGATAGGCAATGCTGTAAACGGCTCCCACATTTTCGGTGAGGCGGAGCGTGCCGCCCTGGCTACCTACGGTCACCACAGTTGGCGGCGCCTCACTTACAACAACGGTTTCTACCGGGTCAGCGCCCTGAGATATCTCTGGGGCGGCAGCCGCCTCTGTAGGCGCCGCCGATGGAGTCGGCTCGCCCCCACAGCCACCGAGCACCAAAAGTGCCGTCAGCGACAACAGTAACAAACCACCCGGAGATCTTTTTGCAGAAAAACTAGGGAGCATATGCGGTTATTCCTTTAACGAATTCACAAGTATAGGGGGTAGCTTAAGTCTATCGATCTTAGATCACATCAAGTAAAAGAGGCTGCAACGCCGCGCTGTGATGCGGTCGATCACCGTACTGGTACTGCAGCCACAGCGCTCGCCTTAAATACAGTTGAGCGTCACATTCATAGGTAAAACCAAAACCACCGTGAAACTGTATCGCCCGATCAGCTGCAAAGTTGTAGGCGTCGCTAGTGTCGGCCTTAGCCATACGCAATGCAATGATGCGTGACACTTCATTCGCGTTCGACGCAATAAGCGATGCAGCGTGGTAAACATGCGAGCGAGCGCGCTCTAGAGACATAAGCATATCAACAGTGGGGTGTTTCAACGCCTGGTAGCTGCCAATCTTGTGACCAAACTGCGTTCGAGTGTTTAGGTAGTCAACAACCAATTCAATGGTTGCATCAAGTCCCCCGCAGGCATCAGCTGAGTGCAACAGCCAAGCCGTCTGCTCACAGGCCGCGAGCCCGCGCAGAGCAGCAGATCCGGTGATGAGCTGATCTTCTGTAACCTCGATGCCGTCAAGCGCCACCGAATAACTGCGGCGAGTTTCATCAAGAACTATTTCGCGTGTTATCTGGTCTTGCGGAATCTGCTGACCGGGGACCAACGCCAGTGCAACCGAACCCTCAAGTTGCAGGGAAACGATAACCAAATCTGCGGCCAGAGCATCAAGTACCAGCGACTTACTGCCGGCCAATAAACTCTTATCTTTCTGGGAGTCCACATTTAGAACTGCATTAACTTCCGCGAGATTCCAGTTGCCGTCTTCTTCCGTCACCGCAACACTGGCAACAGCGCCATCGGCAAGTTTTGGCAGCCAGTGCGCCTGTTGCTCGTCGCTACCCGCAGCATGCAATATTTGAACGGCCATCTGACTGCTAACAAAGGGCGTGGCCAAAAGCCGCCGACCCATAGCCTCGGCAACTGGCACCACCGCCGCCAACCCAAGGCCGCTACCACCAAAGTCTTCGTCAATAGCGATGCCATGCCAACCTAGCCGCGACATTTCAGACCAAACCCCAGCGTCAAAACCGCTTTCTTCAAGCAGCAGATCACGCACCCGTTCTATAGGCGAGTTGTTCTTACAAAATTCAACAGCAGTATCGAGCAGCATCGACTGCTCATCGGTAAAACTCATGGTGGTTGGAAGCTGGTCAGTCATTTGGATCAGTGCTTCGGCAAACCAAGTACGCGCTCGGCAACAATGTTGGCTTGAACCTGAGAAGTACCACCACCGATGGTTGCGGAAAAGGCGTTAAAATACGAGCGCTGCCACTTACCGCCTTCCACCGCATTTGCATCACCCATGTAACGTGCACCATTGGCGCCTTGCAGAGCGATCGCAAACTGACACAAGCGACGCCGGTGTTCGGTGTGCCGCAATTTGTTGGAAAGCCCGAGTGAGCCCGGTCGATCAGCAACCAATGCGTGATGCTTGCCGCGCGCATCGGCGAGCCGATCACCCTGCTCTTCGATTAAGAACTGCACCAGTTGATCCCTGACATAGGGATCTTCGATAGCAGGCTTACCGTTGCGTTTGGCACGACGAGCGAGCTCTACAACATCGGACACTTTTACCGCCAGCATGCTGGTGCCACCAGCTTGACCTCCCGTGACTCCACGCTCGAAGGTGAGTGTCGACATCGCCACCTGCCACCCCTCACCTTCCTGTCCCATACGGGTGCTCGCCGGAATGCGCGCATCGCGAAAGAAGGTTTGGTTAAAGCCGAACTCACCCGTGATTTTTCTGATGGGTTGCACCTCAATACCCGGCACATCCATCGGCGCCAGAAAGAAACTCAACCCGGCATATTTATTTGCGGCCTCGGTATCGGTGCGCGCAAGCAAAATCATGTGCTTTGCGTGCTGGCCAAGACTTGTCCAGATCTTGCTGCCATTGATTATGTAGTCGTCGCCGTCGCGCACGGCCCTGGTTTGAACGCTGCCAAGATCAGAGCCGTGGTCAGGTTCTGAAAAACCCTGACACCAGATCTCTTCAGCCGACAGTATATTCTGGATGTAGCGCTCTTTTTCTGCTTCGGTGCCACGACTAAGAATCAGCGGGCCTGCCCAGTTCAAACCGATGGTGTTCATCATGAAGGGCGTCTTTTGACGGGCCATTTCGGCCGTCACAATATCTTGCATCACCTGTGGCTTATCGCCGCCGCCATAGGCTGCTGGCCAGGACATACCCAGATAACCCGCCTCATAGACCTTGGCCTGCCAATCGCGCAGATAATCGATCTGCGCGTCAGTGCCTACTTCCATAAAAGTCTCAGGAAGCAGAAAATTGGGTTCTGCCGGTCTGTTCTCGGCAAACCAGGCACTTACTTCCTGTCGAAATTCGGCAAGCTCGCTCGGCATCGTTTCCCCTCTGAATCAACCGATGCAAAGTAGCGAGCTTTGATGAGATCGTCAATTGACTTCCTGAATTGACTCGGTGTTTCTGAACCGGCCTAATTCTGCAAGCTCAGCTCCACTAATCCAACAACCCTCCCAACACGCAATAGCTACCGGAACCCTTAATGTCAGATTCAAGCCAAGCCCTCCCTACCCCCAATTTCTCGATCGATCTGACCGGCCAGGTGGCCTTCGTCACGGGCACTACTTCGGGTCTGGGCCGCCGCTTTGCAGACGTTCTGGCCGCCTGTGGGGCAAGTGTTGCCCTCTCTGGTCGTCGCGCCGAGCGACTAGAAGCGCACGCCGCAGAGCTGCGCGCCAGAGGCACCAAAGTGGCCGTAGTGCCACTGGACATGACCGACAGCCAGGCCGTAAAGGAGTCGGTCGGAATTGTCGAAGAGCAGCTAGGCACTGTGACCATCTTAGTGAACAACGCCGGCATCCCCGACGCACAGCGCGCGCACAAAATGGAGCTGGATCTGATCGACCGGGTAATAGATACCAATCTGCGCGGCCCCTATGTCTTATCCTGCGAAGTAGCTAGACGGCTTATGGCCAAGAAACTACCGGGACGCATGGTAAACCTGTCATCCATTGCCTATCGCAACTACAGCGGTAACGGTGCAGCACTTTACTCAACGACCAAGGCCGCGATCGCCCGCATGACGGAAACTCTGGCCGTTGAATGGGCCCGTAACCACATCAACGTTAACGCTATCGCGCCCGGCGCGTTTCACTCCGAGATGATGGACGGCATGGTGGAACGCATCGGTGACATCGCCGCTCACTTTCCGCGTAAGCGCATCTGCGATCCTGCGCTTATGGACAGCACGCTTTTGTATCTGGTGTCCCCGGCGTCCGAGGCGGTCACCGGCGTGGTGATTGAGATTGATGACGGTCAGGGTCCCCGTTAAAAAATCGCACTACAACGTCATCGTCGTCGGCGCAGGATCAGCCGGCTGCGTTCTCGCCGCTCGCTTGAGCTCAGACCCTAAGTGTCGTGTGCTGCTCATCGAGGCCGGCGGCAAGCCTCGACGCTGGTTTGATTTTGGTGTCCCGACAAGAATGCCCAGCGCGTTTTACTTGCCCATGGGCCAAGCCGCCTACGACTGGTGTTTCCAGTCTGAACCTGAGCCACAGCTCAATCGCCGGCGAATAAGCTGCCCACGCGGTCGGACTCTTGGCGGCTCTTCGTCGATAAACGGAATGGTCTATGTACGTGGCCACGCGCTTGACTTTGAGCGGTGGGAGGCCCTCGGCGCTAAAGGCTGGTCTTACGCCGACGTTCTTCCCTACTTCCGCCGCGCTGAAGCAGCCGGTGATGCTGAGCGGGATGAGGCCTACTGCGGCCGCGCAGGCCCATTGGTCTCCAACGCAGGTTCGCTACAAAACCCTTTGCATGAAGCCTTTCTTAGTGCGGCCCATGAAGCGGGTTATTTGCGCTCGGGTGACCTCAACGGGTTTCAGCAGGAAGGCTTCGGAACCTTGCCGATGACAGTGGATCAAGGCGAGCGTTGCTCTACCTATGAAGCCTATCTAAAGCCCGCGCTTAAGCGCGACAATCTCACCGTGCTGAGCAAGGCTTTTGTGAAACGACTGATCTTCGACAAGCAGTCATGCACCGGGGTTGAGCTCGGACTGAATAGCAATCTCGTGCGTATCGCTGCAGACAAAACGATCGTTGCCAGTGGCGCTATAGGGTCTCCGCACCTGCTTTTGTGTTCAGGTATTGGTCCGGCCGATCATTTACGATCGATGAGCATTGCAGTAAATGCAGATGCGCCAGATGTCGGCAGCAACTTGCGCGATCACCTCGAAGTTTACGTGCAGCAGAAGTGCAGCCAACCTGTCTCACTAAATTCGCGGTTGGGAATGGCCGGCAAGGGCTTGATCGGCGCGCGCTGGCTGCTGCGCCGCGACGGCCTGGGCGCCACCAACCATTTCGAAACTGGCGGTTTTATCCGCCACAGCGCGGAGGCCACCTGGCCCAACATTCAGTTTCACTTTCTGCCGGCCGCAATGAGCTACGCAGGCGACCTGGCAACGCGCGGCCACGGCTTTCAGGTTCACGTGGGCCCCATGTCGTCGGAATCCACCGGAACCTTGCGGCTGCAAAGCCCAGACATCAGCGTCGCCCCCGAACTCAAATTCAACTACATGAGCAAAGACGAAGACTGGGAAGTGTTTCGGGCGGCGATTAGAAGTGCCCGGACAATTTTTGCTCAACCCGCACTCGCCGAATTTAGCAACGGCGAGATCAGCCCGGGTGTGGATGCCGACAGCGACAGCGCTTTAGACGCTTTTGTGCGGGCGCATGCAGAAAGCGCCTATCACCCCTGCGGGACCTGCCGAATGGGTAGTGACGAAAGCGCTGTGGTTGATCCCCAAGGCCGGGTAAACGGGGTCGACAACCTCTGGGTTGCCGACGCCTCGGTCTTTCCGCACCTAACCAACGGCAATCTCAACGCGCCAACCATTATGCTCGCCGAGAAGATATCAGACCATCTTCTCGGCGCTCGCTTACCTGCTCAGAGTGAGCCCTGGTATGGCCAGGGGCAGACCCTTAAGCGCTAAGTGCCTTAGCGCGTTAGCCAGTCGGAGTGCACCCAACCGGTGTTGCCGAAGGCTTCAACTTCCCAAAAATCACCACGCGTAGAACCCGTGGCAATCACGTTGGTGCCTTTGATCAGTTTAGTAAGCACTGGTGCGCTGGTTGATGGCCCTGTTCGGAACTCAACATCGGCAGCGACTACCCAACCGGCGTTGTCTACATTAGCGTCGTCGAGACCGCCAAGTTGACCCACCATTTTGTTGTGCGCATCCATAAACGCCGACGCGGTGACCTTGCCAATATCGGTTCGTTCCCAGGCACCGCCGCCGCCCACAGCCGGAATTCCACGAATCCAGCCAATAGCACGCAGATCAAGGTCGGTTTTCTTGGCGCTGCCTTCGGCCATAACTTCTTGCACACCGGTCCGCACATCGGTAAGCGACAGCATGACCTGAGATTCCAGGCGTTTGCCTCTCAAGCGGCCCGCTACTGCACCCACTCGACCAGGTAACAGGCCTCCTAATCCACCACCCGCGCCACCCGCGTTCTTGTCACGGTGAACAATTTGCGGCGTGATCACGTAGTCGGCGGCTACCATCTGGCCTTTGCCGAGGTTAGAGCCTTTTTGGAATTCGCCTTTCTGCGCAATAGCACGTTCGCGTTCCATGGCCTTGCTGCCTGCACCCCGGTCAACGATACGAAAGCAGTTGCTCTGCGCCATCATCAGCTTCACCAGAGGGATCGGGCTGGTCAGTCCGTAGTGATGATAATAGGTTCGCTTGGGCTCGATGAGCGCCGCGGTACCAATAGGCGCGGGACAGGTCACTAGATCAGAAGCAGCACCCGAAGAACCGTTTGGGCCCGCGGCGCCAGATACCTCACTGCCGCCCCCGCCCTTTTTGATTTTGTTCAGACCGATGCCGCTAGAGAACAGCAGGCTGAGGCCAATAACTAGTCCTGTCAGGTAACGACTGCGCGGCCTATTGAGAAGATTGAGATTAGCCATGAAATAAACACTCCTGTGCTTTGTAGGGTGAATTCTGCCGGACTTTAGCGAAGAACTCCAAAACAGAACCTGAACGGCTGTCATATACTTAAGCGCGACTCCACAGCTACTCCTGCGCTCAGAGGGCCCAATGACCCCACCGAATAAACCTCTGACAGGGTCAGCTAAGGACCCACAGGCCGTGCTGGAGCAGGTGTTTGGCTACGCCGAATTTCGGGCTCAGCAGCGCACTATCATTGACAGCGTTATGAGCGGCCGCGACGCTCTGGTCATCATGCCTACTGGTGGCGGCAAGTCGCTGTGCTATCAAGTGCCCAGCTTGTGTCTCCAAGGGGTCGGCATCGTTGTCTCGCCGCTTATCGCTCTCATGGCCGACCAGGTGGCGGCGCTTAACCAGCTCGGCGTGAGCGCTGCGTACCTGAACTCCACGCAAGACCATGCCACTCAGGACAACGTCACCCAGGCCCTGGCTCAGGGGGAACTGGATTTGCTTTATGTGGCCCCAGAGCGGCTGCTGCAGGAGGAGACGATGCAGCTTCTGCAAAGTGTGAAGATCGCACTGATCGCGGTCGATGAAGCTCATTGCGTATCGTCCTGGGGTCACGATTTCCGGCGCGACTATTTGCAGCTTAACGCGCTGGGTGCCTTGTTCCCCGGAATCCCGCGCCTTGCACTCACCGCGACCGCAGACGAGCGCACGCGCAAAGACATTGTGCTCAACCTCGAGTTGAACGAACCCGCAACCTTTGTCGATGGTTTCGACCGGACCAACATCCACTATCGCGTGCAACTCAAAGACAACCCAAAAAAGCAACTGCTCGAGTTTCTTGAGCCGCGCAAAGATGAGGCAGGCATTGTCTACTGCTTGTCGCGCAAAGCCGTGGAAACCACCGCGAGCTACCTATGCAACGCTGGCTTTGATGCCTTGCCCTATCACGCAGGGCTCGACAACTCGGTTCGTAGTCGCCATCAGGAACGTTTTTTGCGCGAGGACGGCGTGATTGTGGTGGCCACCATCGCCTTTGGCATGGGCATCGACAAACCCGACGTGCGATTTGTTGCGCACATGGATCTGCCCAAGAGCGTCGAGGCCTACTACCAGGAAACGGGCCGAGCCGGCCGTGACGGGGAACCCTCTCAAGCCTTTATGGTGTACGGACTGCAAGATGTTGTGCGCATGTCACAAATGCTCTCTGAGTCTCAGGCCGACGAAGAACACAAACGCATCGAGCACCAAAAACTGAATGCGTTACTCGGCTGGTGCGAGGTAACCACCTGTCGCCGCAGTGCCCTCTTAAACTATTTTGGCGACGAACTAAGCACCCCATGCTCAGGTTGCGACATCTGCGATTCACCACCAAGCACCTGGGATGCACTGGAAGCCGCTCAAAAATTTCTCTCTTGCGTGGTACGCACCGGGCAGAGATTTGGTGCCGGACATGTCATCGATGTACTGCGCGGGGCTGACAAAGACCGAGTCGTTCGACTACAACACGACCGGCTTCCTACCTTCGGAATCGGCCAAGACCTGAGCGAGCAACAATGGCGCTCGGTAGTTCGGCAGCTAATTGCGCAAGGCTATCTGTTTGCGGATGCAGCGCGCCACGGTGGCCTACGGCTAACAGAGCATGCCCGGCCTCTGCTAAAGGGCGAGCGTCCTCTGAACCTAAGAGTTGACGTGGTAAGAACCAAAGCCCGCGCAAAAAGCTCGGGCCGGCGCCGCGCGAGCGAACCTGCAGTAGTACTCTCCGATATCGACAGCCTACTGTTTGAAGAACTGCGTGCGTTGCGCAAGCGATTGGCCGACCAACAAGGTGTGCCGCCTTACGTCATATTTCACGATGCAACCCTGCGCGAAATGGCGCAGCTGAGGCCCGCCACGCCTCGCGAACTGCTTGGCCTCACCGGCGTCGGCGAAAGCAAGCTCGAACGTTATGGTGATGCGTTCCTAGCCACACTCATTGGCGAAACGAGTGGTGACCAGAACGACCTGGCCGTCAGCGCGTTCAGTGAGGATGAACCCGCACCGGCAGATCTGTAAATCCGTGGATAAACACCGACAGCGAGCGCTTGGGTTCACCCACAACCTCAACGCGATCGAAGCGCTTGGTGATTTCCTCCCAGAGAACACGCAACTGCATCTCGGCCAGTCGGTTACCCATGCAGCGATGGATACCAAATCCAAACGACAAATGTTGCCGCGCCTTGGGGCGGTCAATCAGGAATTCGTTCGCCTGAGGTATGGCCGATTCGTCCCGGTTTCCTGAGATGTACCACATGCATACCTTGTCACCGGCCTTAATGGTTTGGCCGTCTAACTCGGTATCTGTGGTTGCTGTGCGCGACATATAGGACAGCGGTGTTTGCCAGCGAATAATCTCGGACACCATATTGGGTATGAGATCGGGATTAGCCCTGAGTTTTGCATACTCCTGCGGGTTCTCGTTCAGCGCGAGCACGCCACCGCTAATTGAGTTACGCGTGGTGTCGTTGCCACCGACAATCAACAAGATCAGATTGCCCAGAAACTCCATGGGCTGCATGTTACGGGTGTTTTCGCCGTGCGCGAGCATAGAGATAAGGTCGTTGCCGGGCGCGGAGTTCACGCGTTCATTCCAAAGCCGGGTGAAATACTCGAGGCACTCAAGTAGCTCTTCGCGCCGTTGCGTGATGCTGTCGATGACAGTCCCCGGCGCTGCCGTCGCCACATCAGACCAACGCGTCAATTTACGGCGATCTCCAAACGGAAAGTCGAACAGGGTCGCAAGCATTTGAGTGGTGAGCTCTATCGATACTTTATCGACCCAATCAAAGGTCTCGCCCACGGGCAGACTGTCAAGAATCGCGGCGGCGCGCTCCCTGATGGTGGCTTCCATCACCGCGAGATTGCGCGGCGCAACCACCGGCGACACCGTTGCTCTTTGCACATCGTGCTTGGGCGCATCCATCGCAATGAACATGGGGGTTCGAAAATCTTCGGGACGCTCGATCTGAGTGATTGGTGGACCCAGGGTTATACCGCCTTCAGATGAATAGACAGTCGGATTGGTATCGACCGTCATGATGTCTTTGAAGCGGGTAACCGACCAATAGGGTCCAAACAAACTATCTTTACAGTAGTGCACCGGCGCTTCTTTTCGCAGGCGTTCAAAGTAACGCCAATGCTGTTGTGACTGAAACAGCTTCGGCTGCGCGAGGTTAATGTCCTCAAGCGCCAGACTATAGGGGTCTGGAAGCTCGTTGGTGGCGTTCAAGACAGCGCTCATCAGCAAATCCTTGGAGTAGTTTGCGGCCAATTATGGCAGGTGGGTTCGAGTACTGGGGTGCGGGTATAATGCAGCGGAGACGCGCGGCAAAGCAAAAGCAGGACTGAATGCAAGAAAATACTTTAGCTAATCATCATAATTTATTGATTATATTCAGTATTTTTATTATTTCGGTGTATGTTTCGCCTTCTAATCCTGTTTTTGCCCAGGAGGTCCAAGGGGCCGAAGAACAGCTATCGGCAGTTATCACCCCGCCGCCCGTCCCGACTCAACATCTACCAAAGGCCATGGCGTGGAGCGCCTACAACCTGGGGACCACCGGCTACAACCAGGCCGTGGCCGTGGGCAAGGTACTAAAGAACGAATACGGCACCACGCTGCGCGTTGTTCCCGGCAAAAACGATATCTCACGTTTGCTGCCGCTGATGAAGAAACGCGTGCAGTTTTCCGCTAACGGCTCCGCCACCTACTTTGCCCAGGAAGGCGTTGAGCAATTTGCCGCTAAGAACTGGGGCCCCCTGCCGCTGAGACTCGTGTTGATGAGCAAAGGCGACAGCAACCAGGCGATTGCCGTCGCCGCGGACACAGGCATCAAAACGCTTTCGGAACTTAAGGGTAAGCGCGTGCCTTTCGTGCGCGGCGCACCAGCGGTAAACGTAACCATCGAGTCTTTTTTGGCCTGCGCCGATCTTGGCTGGGACGACGTCGTTAAGGTGGAGTTTCCGGGCTACGGCGCGATGTGGAATGGCATCGTTAATGGCCAGATCGACGCCGCCTACGCCACAACCGTATCGGGACCTACCCGTAAATTGGAAGCCTCGCCTCGCGGTATCTTTTGGCCACCCGTGCCGCACAACGACGCCGCATGCTGGGAACGTGTGCAAGCCAAACTCCCCATAGTCACCCAACACTTTGCGACCCGCGGCGCTGGTATAAGCGAGTCAGAACCGCACGAGGGTGGCACCTACCCTTACCCACTACTTATTACTTTAGCCGACACCAACGCTGATCTTGTCGGCGCCGTAACCTCTGTAATGCATCAGCACTATAGCGATTACAAAGACGCCGACCCTGGTGCTATCGGTTGGGCGATCGACCGCCAAATATTCGATTGGGTTGTGCCTTTTCATGAGGGCAGCATCCGCTATCTGCGAGCGATCGGCGCCTGGGACGAGGCACTCGATGCACACAATGACGGGCTGATAGAACGGCAACGTATATTGCTCGATGCCTGGCAGACTTATGCCACCCCTGCAATCAAGAAACGCGATCGCGACAGCTTTCGGCAGGGCTGGCTTGCTGCCCGCGCAACGGCGCTAACGGCTGCAAACCTAGACCCTGTGTGGAACTAAACCCGACCATTCGCTTCATAACCGCGCTGGTTGGGTTGCTTGCGGCCTTGCTCGCTATGGATACGCTGCGACTGTTCGGCGGCGAGCAGTGGCTTGCGGGCACAATATCCTTAGAAACCCACTTCTACTTTGCGCTAAGCGCTCTGCTGTTACCGCTGACGTTTCTCAACTATCGCTTGTGGCTACCTTTAGATACTGCGCTTGCTCTGGCGTCGGCTGTTGTCTGCCTGTATCTATTTAGCCAGGTCGAAGCCATTGTTGATGAGGGTTGGGAGTTTGGCGCTCCTGCGACCCCCACTTACGCAGCACTGGCTCTGTGGGTTCTGTTACTTGAAGCCGTACGACGCGCGGGTGGATTGGCGCTCGCGCTGATCGCCGCCGCTTTCTCGTTTATGCCGATTATCGCCGACCAGTTACCGGGGCCCTTTGCAGGCCTGCCAGCAACACTTGAAGAGACTGCCGCCTATCACGCACTAAGTATCGAGAGCATCTTTGGATTGCCGTTCCGGGCGTTTGCAGAGCTGGTTATTGGCTTTCTGATTTTTGGTGTGGCGTTACAGCACACGGGGGGCGGCAAATTTTTTCTGGATCTTGCCTTCTCGTTGCTGGGACACGTCCGCGGCGGGCCGGCAAAGGTATCGATCGTCGCCAGCGGTTTTATGGGCTCAATGAGCGGCAGCGTGGTAACCAACGTACTGACTACCGGGCAGATGACCATTCCTGCCATGCGCCAGGCCGGCCTGAGTGCAGAGCGCGCAGGAGCAGTTGAAGCCTGTGCCAGTACCGGCGGTGTGCTGTTGCCACCCATCATGGGTTCAACCGCCTTTGTTATGGCTACTTTCTTAGATGTGCCCTATTACCAGGTCGCGCTTGCCGCTGCGGTTCCGGCGCTTCTCTATTTTGGCGCGTTGTTTTTGCAGCTTGACGCCGAAGCGGCGCGCGACGGTATTGCCGGTCAAAACAAAGCGGAGCTTCCGAGCATTGGCGCAACACTTAAGAACGGCTGGTTCTATCTGGGGGCGTTTGGGTTACTCGTGTTTCTGCTGCTGGTACTGCAACGCGAGGCTTTCGCCCCCTATTTTGCAACGGCTGCTCTGATAGGGCTAAACCAGTTTTCCAAAGCGAACCGGTGGAACACTACCTCAGCGATCGACTTCCTGCAGGCCACAGGAAAACTACTCGCTGAACTGTTTGCCGTGCTCGCAGGCGTTGGCTTAATCGTTGGTGCATTGTCTGTAACGGGGCTCTCCGGAACTCTGGTGAATGATCTTCTGTATCTGGCGGGCGATTCGGTAGTCCTTTTGTTGTTGATGGGCGCTGCCGCAAGCTTTGTGCTTGGCATAGGCATGACGGTCACCGCCGCCTACATATTTTTGGCCATTGTGCTTGCACCCGCGCTTACCCAGGCCGGCCTAAATCCAATGGCCGTGCATCTGTTCATTTTGTATTGGGCCATGCTTTCGTTCATTACCCCACCGGTGGCGCTTGGTGCTTTCGCCGCCGCGTCAATCGCCGAGGCTCGCCCCATTGCTACTGGCTTTGCTGCCATGCGATTGGGGGGCGCAATCTATCTATTGCCCTTCTTGTTTGTACTGGCACCACCGCTGATTCTGGACGGCAGTGCCGCTGAGATAGCAATCGCCGTGAGTTGTGCCATCGTTGGTTTGTATTTGCTGGTGGGCGGCATGCAGGGTTATTTACCC
>CAZFIA010000090.1:0-16420 GCA_964519335.1 uncultured Pseudomonadales bacterium | reverse complement strand
CCAAGTGGTAAGGCACCGGGTTTTGATCCCGGCATTCGCAGGTTCGAATCCTGCCACCCCAGCCATTTTCTGTAGCCTCTTTTTATTTCTTTTAGGCTAAATGATCCAGGTCCATCATGCCCACCAAGTTGATGATATTCGCTGGATCCTCCAATGCCACCCTCGCCAAGCGGGTGTCTACGCAGCTGCGCATGGAGCTGGGCAGAGCTGATGTAGGGAAGTTTAGTGATGGCGAAGTGAATGTCGAGATTCACGAAAACGTTCGCGGTCAGGATGTGTTTTTGGTGCAGTCCACGTGCGCACCCACTAACGACAACCTGATGGAATTGATGATAATGGCTGATGCGGTGCAGCGCGCGTCAGCCCACAGGATTACGGCGGTTATCCCGTATTTTGGTTACGCGCGACAAGATAGGCGTCCGCGTTCAGCGCGGGTGGCGATCAGTGCAAAGGTAGTCGCCGACATGCTCGCGTCAGTGGGGATCGATCGGGTGTTGACGGTTGATCTGCACTCGGACCAATTGCAGGGCTTCTTTAACATGCCTGTCGACAATGTGTATGCATCACCGGTATTGGTAGATGATGCACTTGCACAGGGCAGGCAAGACTCGGTGGTTATTTCGCCTGATGTTGGTGGTGTGGTTAGGGCACGAGCAATTGCCAAACAGCTAAATGATGCCGAACTCGCGATCATCGATAAACGCCGTCCGCGGAATAACGAGTCTGAAGTGATGAATGTGATTGGCGATGTTAGTGGTCGGCCCTGCGTGCTTGTGGATGACATGGTTGATACGGCCGGTACCTTGTGCACCGCGGGGGAAGTGCTGAAAGAACGCGGTGCGACACATGTTTACGCGTACATTTCTCACGCTGTGCTGTCTGGGCCGGCGATTCAACGTCTTGAGGACTCGGAGATTGATGAGATTGTGGTTACGGACACTATTCCGCTAAGGAAAGATGCAAAGCGCTGCAAAAAGATTCGCCAGCTTAGCCTGGACAGTTTGTTGGCCGAGGCGATACGGCGTGTCTCGAATGAAGAATCGATTAGTGCAATGTTCAGGTAGCGTTAGAGTGTTTGAACAACAGAAGAACTGAATTAACTGAAACCCGGTGACCGCCGGTCGCAAGCGGCCACCGATTATTGAAACTGACACTTAATCTTTAGGAGTACATTCCATGTCAGATCAACTTGAATTAGTGGCTGAAGGCCGCTCAGATGTAGGGAAAGGTGCGAGCCGCCGCCTGCGTCGTTTGAGCGAACGCGTTCCGGGAATTGTGTATGGGGGCGGAAACGCAGCCATACCAATCACCTTGTCTGCCAAAGAGCTGAATAAGGCGATGGAAAACGAATCGTTTTACTCGCAAATTATGAACGTGAAAATTGATGGGGGTGATCAGCAGGCTGTCGTGCGTGATGTTCAGCGCCATCCTGCCAGCGAACGTGTTCAGCATATCGACTTTTTGCGCATCCGTGCCGACCGCGTGTTCCAGGTGAGCATACCCATCCACTTCCTTAACGAAGATAACTGTGTTGGCGTCAAAACCAACGGCGGTAACCTCGTTCAATCCATAAACGAGCTCGAAGTTAGCTGTCTGCCCGCAGACTTGCCAGAGTATGTTGAGCTGGATGTGGCCGCACTTGATATTGGCGACCTATTGCACATATCGGACATCGCTCTACCCGAGGGGGTTACCAGCGTAGCTCTGGCCCTTGGCGAAGATTACGATTCAGCTGTTGTCTCTGTTGCTGCACCTCGCGCCGAAGTGATTGAAGAGACGGATGAAGACGCAACCGATGCAGATGCAGATGCAGATACCGATGCAGATGCCGGTGGCGAAGCTGCAGGCGATGAGCCGCCCGCAGAAGACTAAGCCGCTGCAGCTACTTGTGGGGCTGGGAAATCCCGGCCCCACTTACGCAAACACGCGACACAACGTAGGGGCGATGTGGGTGGAAACACTCGCCGCGAACCACGGTATTGTGCTGCGTGAAGATCCGAAGTATCAGGGGCTTGTAGGACGCGGTGAAATTGCAGATGTAGAACTGCGTCTGCTTATCCCGATCACCTACATGAATTTGAGTGGTGACGCCGTTGCGCCGCTGGCGCGATTCTTCAAGATTGAGGCGGCCGAAATTCTGGTAGCGCACGATGAGCTTGCATTCGAACCTGGGCAGTTGCGATTGAAGACAGGAGGTGGAATTAATGGCCACAACGGTCTTCGCGATATTATTCCCAAGCTGGGTAATGACGATAAGTTTCATCGTTTGCGAATAGGTGTTGGTCATCCGGGATCACCTGACAAAGTGGCCTCTTATCTAACATCGGCCCGATTGCCTGACAAAGAACGGACTAAAATTGAAGACGCTATGAATTTCAAACCTTCGGTGCTCAAATCTTTGGTGCGTGGTGACATTGGTCGGGCGATGAACTCTATACATAGCAAACCGCCAGCCAAGCCTGCTAAAGAACCCTCCGCTGAAAAGAAAGCTGAAAAAAAAGCTGAAAATAGAGGACCAGAATAATCATGGGATTTACTTGCGGCATTGTTGGCATGCCCAACGTCGGCAAATCGACTCTGTTTAACGCGCTCACCAAAGCTGGAATCGATGCAGAGAACTTCCCGTTTTGTACCATTGAGCCGAATACGGGCGTCGTGTCCGTGCCTGATCCTCGCATTGACGCAATCGCTGCGATCGTATCGCCACAGAAGATTATTCCTTCAACTATGGAGTTTGTAGATATTGCAGGTCTGGTTGAAGGGGCTTCAAAGGGTGAAGGTCTCGGCAATCAGTTTTTGGCTCACATAAGGGAAACTCACGCTATTGCCCATGTAGTACGCTGTTTTGAAGACCAGAACATTGTGCACGTGTCCGGGCAGGTATCGCCTAAAGACGATGTAGAGATCATCAACACCGAACTGGCACTTGCTGACCTCGATACTCTGGAGCGTACTCATGAGCGCTTCCGTCGAGTTGCGAACTCCGGCGACAAAGATGCACAGAACTCCCTGAAGCTGCTCGACAAATTGCGCGACAGTCTAGAAGCCGGAACACCAGCGCGCGCTCTGGATCTGACACCAGAGGAACAAATAGAACTACAGCAATACCATCTGCTGACTGCAAAGCCTGTCGTATACATCGCAAATGTTGATGAGGGTGGAGCGGATGTGGCGAACAATCCGATGCTGCAAGAACTCACGGACATTGCGGCGGCCGAGAAGGCGGGCATTGTTGTTGTGTGTAACAAGATAGAGGAAGAGATTGCGGAGCTCGAAGACGAAGAGAAACTCGAATTTCTTGCAGATCTAGGGCTGGAAGAACCTGGTCTGAACAGAGTTATTCGCGCTGGTTACTCTCTTCTTGGTTTACAGAGCTATTTCACGGCCGGCGAAAAAGAAGTTCGAGCCTGGACGGTTAAGATAGGTGCTACGGCACCTCAGGCAGCGGCCGTTATACACACCGATTTTGAGAAAGGGTTCATTCGCGCTGAAGTGGTGGGCTACGGTGATTTTGTAGATAACAACGGTGAAGCCGGCGCCAAAGAAGCAGGCAAATGGCGTCTTGAAGGTAAAGATTACATTGTGGCCGACGGTGATGTAGTGCATTTCAGGTTTAACGTTTAGTGATCTCTTGGCAACAAAAAGTGCTGAATGTGCCCTTGCATCTCAGTCAGTACGGTTTGGTTCTGGGCCTGTGTTGCAGTGCAGCTCTGGTTAGTGTTGCAAAAGTTGATGCTGCGGAGCTTGATGAGGGTGTATACAAGCAGGATGCGGCAACATCTTCAGCCAACGTTGACATGGCGGACTACTACGATCTGATCTATCAGATTCGCGTTGTTGCTCGTAACGCTGGCAGCAAGTCTTCGATTGGTTCGGGGTTTCAGGTTTCAGCTGACGGACTCATTATTACCAACTATCACGTGGTATCCATGGCCGTCGATTCTCCGGAGACGCACAACATTGAGTATCTAGATCAGGCGGGTAATTCTGGTCCGCTGCAGTTGCTCGATTTTGATGTGGTAAATGACCTTGCAGTGCTTCGTCATCCAGCGCCAGCGGCCCGGCACTTTGAAATTGCGGGGTCACAAAACGCTGAAACTGTCGTGCAGAGCGAAGCTGTTGAAGTTGTTAATGATGACCCTATTAGCAGTGCCGGTGCTGGTGTGCCCAGCAGGGAAGTTAACGGCGTAGAAAAAGGCGACATGATTTACGCGCTCGGTAATCCCCATGATCTGGGCATTACCCTTAAACTCGGGGCGTTCAACGGCATAGTAGAGCACAGTTACAACCCGCAGATACTGTTCTCCGGCTCGCTTAACCCCGGTATGAGCGGTGGACCAGGATTGCTGGCGAATGGTTCTGTCATTGGGGTGAACGTCGCCACCGCGGGCAGCGACCTTAGTTTTTTAGTTCCAGCATCTGCAATGCTCGCTTTGATAGATGCAGGCAGAACGTTAAGTCCCGAAGACTATCTCAGTGAGATTGCGTCTCAGGTTTTGGACTGGCAGGAACGTCGTTATGGCGATCTATTAGCCAAGGAATGGAACAGAGTCGCATTCGGTGACTGGCCTGCGCTCGATGAGATTCGTTTTGACATGCAGTGCTGGGGTAGCAGCAACGAAGATGAAGACGATCTGTCGATTGTTGTGCTGAGCAAGGGTTGCGACTCTGGGAATCGCTTGTACCTTGGTTCTGGGTTCAACACGGGGCATATTCACTACTCTTTCTTCCAGCGCCGATCGGTGAAACTCTCACCACTCAGGTTTCATGCAACTACCAGTAATTCCATGTACCCCGATAACTCCGGAGATGACACCAAGCTAAGCGGTTTCGATTGCCAGTCTGGCTTTGTGAACGTTGTTGCGTCGGATGAGGCAGTTAGTTCGGGTAGCGTTACAACCTCGCTTTGTATCAGAGCTTATGTTGAGCTCCCGGATTTGTTTGACGTTTTGCTGTTGGCCACCCAGGGCACCGACACGGAGTCCTACACTGCCCACTTTGCGTTGGCGGGGGTCCCAAAGGATCTCGCTGATCAGTTTACGCGTAAGTTCTTCGCTACCCTCGGGTGGCAGTAATATGGTTTCCGATACTGTTGTTATAGTCGTTCGTGATGGATCAGGAGTTAGGTACGAACGCTGTTCGCTGACGCCAGAGAAGCCGCTCCTGATCGGTAGGGGCTGGGATTGCGATGTCATATTAGAGGATCCACAGGTTGATGCGAAACATGCGCAGCTGTGGGTCGACGAGGAAGGCCAGTATCGTTGGGTAGATCTCGAATCACTTAACGGCTCCAAACTTAAGACCTCTGAGGAGGGTGCGTTTGAATCTGGTACCTCCGTTCGACTGGGTCGATCTCATTTGGCTGTATACAGTGCGAGTCATGAGGTTGCGCCTGCAGTTGAGCCTTCGCGCTGGGATGCCGTTCGCCGGTTACTGGAGCGGCCCTTGTGGTCGTTATTATCGCTTGCTGCTCTTTTTGTAGCTGCTTTGGTTTCGCGCCTGGGAGAGTCCGTAGCACCGCTGTCGGCAGAAACAGTGGTGAGTGTGGCTAGTCTTATTGCTTTTGCTTTGGGTGTTTGGGTGTTGTTCTGGGGGGTCCTGTCAAAGCTCTGGCGAAATGCCATGCACTTTCGGGCACATTTGAGTATCGCCGCCTGGACGGGTGTTGGTGCTTATCTTATCGCCCACATCGGTGGATTTATTGGGTGGCAAATTCAAAGCGTGGAGGTTTCGGAGCTGCTCGTTGCCGTAGGCCAGGCTCTATTGCTATTTGTCATGCTCGCGTTGACTCTTGGCGTGGCAACACGGCTTAGCAAGAGAGCAATCTTTTGGCTAGCCTGTGGACCCGGGGCACTGTTACTCGTGTCGATATATGTCTTGCCATTGCTCGATGATGAAGAGATAGAGTGGTATCCCAAACTTGTCTCAAGTTCTTATCCACCCGGTTGGCAGATCTCCAGGGGAAAGTCACTTCAGAGCTTTCTTGATGAGTCCCCTTCGCTCTATGACAGTAGTGCAAAACGCGCTGCCGATCGCGCTAAGGAGTTATCCGAGCTCTAGCCCTCTTCAGGGCTATCACGCGACAGATTTGCGGTTGCTTGCTAGCTGTATTGGCTCTTGTATCGACGCTGTCATTTGCACTTTATGGGACGCGACCAGGGTCTCCAGTGAACCTGGAAGTGAGCCCGTGTCTTCAAGTGTAATGGCCGGGTTGCCTGAGAGAACCACCCAACCATTGCGGCCGTTGGTTTTTACCACGTAGGCAGCGCTATCAGCGATATTTAGTGCTTGCTCCCAACTTAGGAGTTCAGACCGTAATGGGGCGAACGGGTAGGGCACCGCGCCAACCGAGCAAGACATATGGGCGGTTTGCCCATTGCCGACGCGATAGGTCCGTTCGCTCACCGACAGTCGAACCCGTTCGGCGAAATTGGCGATGCCTGAAATGCCTTTGGTATTGCCAATGATCAGGAATTCATCGCCGCCCCATCGAATGACTGTATCTGAGGTTCGAGTGCAGTCGAGCAATTCGTCGCGGACCTGCAGTAGCGCTAAATCGCCTGCGGCGTGCCCGAAGGTATCGTTTATCGCCTTGAATCCGTCTAGATCGATCATCATGAAGAACAACACATTCTGTTGATAGTGCTCAAAGTCAGCGTTCTTGGATTGGGCCTTCTCCTCACTCTCTCGATTTATGGCGTTGATCTTTCCATCGATGAACTGATCGAGATAGCGGCGGTTGTACAATTCTGTCAACGAATCGGTGAAGCTTGCTTGCATGAGCTTGCCGTTCAAGTCTTCGAGCTGGCGGTTGCGCTCTCCGAGTTCAGAAGTTCTTTCCTCAACCTGGTGTTCTAGCTCGGCGCGTTGGTGCTGCTCTGCGGCGCGATTAGCGCGATGTTGACGAATGAGAGCTATGAACAAAATAGTGAGTATCAGTGCGTATAGCGCGTAGGCCTGGCGGGTGCGCCATGGTGGTGGTTCTATTAACACATTCATCGCAGCACCTGTCTCGTTCCACATGCCGTCGTTGTTTGCCGCTTTCACCCGAAACAGGTATTCGCCGGGCGCTAGATTAGCGTATGAGATCCGGCGCTGCTTTTCGGGGTTTTGCCACTCGCTGTCAAAACCCTCGAGCATATAACGATAGTCATTCTTGTCGGGTGATGTGTAATCAAGGGCCGCGAATTCGAACGCTACGAAGTTGTCTGTATGGCTAAGCACAACCGGTTCTTCAATCGAAGTTCCGCTGTGGCGTACGGCCAAGCGTTCAAATGGCGAGAAGCCAGATAGCGCTATCGGTGGTATGGCTTCGCTGCGCCGAATTTGTCCAGGAATAAAGGCTACAACACCCTCTGAGCCTCCAAACAGAAGTTGGCCGGTGCGACTTCTGGCACGCGCCCCGAGGTTGTACTCATCACCGATCAATCCGTTTCTGCGATCGTAGTGGCGAACCTCTCCTTTTTTGTAGTTCAACCGGCTGATACCGCCGTTGGTTGATACCCAGAGATTACCCGTATCGTCTTCGAGTAGGCCGTAGACGGTATTGCTTCGCAGGCCATCGGCTTTTGACCATTTCTTGAAAATCTGTCTACCATTGGCTCGGTCCTCTGGTAGCCACTGGTTCAAGCCATCGCTCATGGTAGCTACCCACAGCGAGCCGTCGCTGGTTTCGTACACTTCCCACGCGGCATTTGAGCTCAGGCTGTTCGGGTTGTTAGCGTTGTGTCGATAGCGAGAGAACTCACCGGTCTCTTCGTCATAGCGGTTTAGCCCGCCACGTTCGGTTCCGATCCATAGCTGGTTGCTTGCATCTCGGGTTATTGCCAGAACGCGATCTCCGCCAATAGACGTGGGGATATTCTTGTCGTGCATGAACCAGTCGACGTTGCCTTGCGGGTCGATGCGGTTTAATCCTGCACCGAAAGTGCCCACCCAAAGTGTTCCGTCGGTATCGCCGTAAATCGCCGATATTCGATTGCTGGACAACGTGGGTTTTGTAATTCGTTCTACGGTTCCAGTGTTTGGATCGAGTCTGTTGAGGCCTTTCGAACGGGTTCCGGCCCAGACGATATCTTTCTCATCGATGAAGACGGCCATCACCCGGTTGTCTGATAACGAATCTCGATCTAGCCGGTCATGTTGATAGATCGTCACCTCCGCAGCCAGGCGGTTGATGCGTGTTATACCGCCGCCATAGGTACCGATCCACAGATCGCCGGTTGATGACTCGGCGATTGATGTCACAACATCTGCACCGAGCGCACCATCTTGTTTGCGATAGTGGGTAAAAGCGTCGCTAAGAAAGTTCCACCTGTTGACGCCCAGAAAAGAACCCACCCAGAGCACACCATCTGTACTTTGATAGAGTACGGAGAGGCGGTTATCAGATAACGAAGAAGAGTCGCTGTCTTTTGAATAGTAACGTGCGAAGCCTTCTTGCTCTGGGTGCCATTCATTAATGCCATTGTCAGTAGCAATCCAAAGAGTGCCGTCGCGATCTTGCAGCACGTCGCGCACAAAATTGTTCGAGAGGGAGGTAGGATCGTCGTTGCTGTGTACGAAGCGCTTGAACTTGCCAGTTTCGGTGTCGAATCTGTTCAAACCACCGTCGCGAGTACCTACCCACAGCCAGCCATCACGATCTTCCAGTATTGCCGCTACGGTGTTGTGGCTAATGCTGTGCTCGCTATCGTTGGTTTGATGCCTTACAAAGCTATCTGTTGACCGGTCGTAGAGTGCCAGACCTCCACCATCCGTGCCAATCCACAGGCGCGCTCTACTGTCTTCATAGATCGTTAGTATTGAATTGTGAGGCAGACTGTTCGGGTTTTCCTCGTCCCACAGATATCTCGTTACCTCGCCAGTTTCTCGGTCGATCTTGTTGAGACCAGAACTTACGGTGCCAACCCAGTAGTTGCCGTTTGTGTCCTGAAATAGAGAAGAGGTACGGTCGCTGCTGATTGAGGCGTCGTTCGCAGGGTCGTGACGAATAGTTGTAAATGTCTCGGTTTGATCATCGTAGATGTTTATGCCGCCACCATCGGTACCAATCCACAATTGGCCCTCGCTGTTAACCATCAAACTCCAGATCCAGTTGTGGCTAAGTGATGTGCTGTCAAAGGCGTCGCGCTCGAACAGTAAGATGCTGTCTCCGTCGTAGCGGTTCAAGCCTTCTTGAGTACCAATCCAAATGTAACCCTGATCGTCCTGAGTGATATCCAACACACTGTTTTGCGACAAACCATGTTCGGTGTTCAGATACGAGAAACGCATGTTTCTGCGCTGTATTGAATTTACGTCCAGCGATTTTGAGATAGTTTGTAGGGCATTTGCAGGTTGACTTATTGTTAGCCCACCTATGCAAAAGAGGAGGACAACTGTACACGCCAAAACCCAGGATAACTCTAGGCGCTGCATCGTCATAAGTACTTTTGTTCGAGTTTGAACGTGGTGGTTGCCGGCGGCTGTGATATCGGCTGCGGCTCGATAGCGTACCGTTCAAGCCAGCGTGCGTAGGTGGGTGGTGTGATACCCATTAAGGCAGCGCCCGCCTTCCTGTCGTCGCCGATGTGGTTGGCTACCTGTTGTAATAGAAGAACCTGACAATGCTCGGCGAATTCTTCCTGTTGATCATCCTGGGTCATCAGAAGTTTCAGCAGGTCGACTAGCGCAGGCAGGGAAGTTAGCCATTGGTTGCTCATTAGCTGAAACGGATTGTCTTCGTTTTGGCGTGCCTTATTGAGTTGGCGCCGCAAGGTTGTTTCGGGTACGCCTAGGAGTCTGGCCGCCTGACGTGCGACGCCATCACTTACATTTGCGGCGGTCAGCACAACGGTATCTGCAAGCCAACGGCCAACGGGCGCTTCTAAGCGAGACTCAGCAACTAGAGCGGCGACCTGTCCTGCTAGCAAAGAAGTTAATGTGGCCCAGTCGTCAGCACCTGACTCAGGTTCTTCTGGGTTGATTGTGTTTATTGCCGGTTCAATGGGCTGCTGCGCGTAACTAGCGGACAAAGTGTTGGTATGCCCGTGCTGTTCAGGAGTTGGCAGTTCTTCTCCAAACTGCAGATCTCCCTCATCGATTAGATCTGTTTCAGCGGTAAGGGTGGCACGCACTATTGCGTTTTGTAGTTCGCGGACATTGCCTGGCCAGTTGTATTGAACGATTTTTTGCCAGGCTGAGTCAGTGAATCCGGAGATCGACTTGCCAAATTGCTCGCTATAGCGTTTAGCGAAGGATTCAGCCAATGCCGGAACATCTGCCTGACGTTCGCGTAGCGGTGGTACGGTTACCTGCAATACTTGCAGTCGATAGTACAGGTCACTGCGGAAGCGACCTTGGCTGGATTCGAACAACAAATCTCTATTGGTGGCGCAGATAATTCGAGTATCTATTCGTCGTCGCCGTGTATCGCCTACGGCGATTAGTTCTTTCTCTTGAACGAACCGCAAAAGTTTAGCCTGTACGTCTAATGGCAGTTCACCAATTTCATCCAGAAACAGTGTGCCACCGTCTGCCTCGGCTATGCGGCCAGATGATGCCGCATCGGCACCGGTGAATGCGCCTTTAACTCGACCAAACAACTCGCTGTCGATTAGAGAGTGCGCGATAGCACTGCAATCAACGGTAATGAGCGGAGCGTCGCTGCGGTTGCTGGCGGCCACGATCGCCTTGGCCATTACTTCCTTGCCCGCGCCGGACTCGCCCATGATCAATACAGAGGCATCGGTGGGAGCTATTTTCTCGACGTACTCTAGTACGGTGCGCATTGCCTGTGATACAGCGACTACTGGCGTCGCGCCTATGGCGTCCGCGGAGTAACTCGCATGCTCTTTAAGTTCTTGAATCTCGGCACGCAGAGACGCGCTTTCGCGGGCGCTCAGTACCTGTTGTCTCAGGGCGAGCTCTATCCGGTCTAGCGCGCCTGCGATTTGGTCTGCGATAGCTTTGAGGAACATCAGGTCTGAGTCGTCAGGTGACTCTTCAGCTTCGATCAGGAGTACCCCTAGCGCGTCGCCGCGCGAGACTAGAGGAACTGCGGTAATGGCGTCTCCCGCATCTGTTGGAAATGAGAATTTCTGGATCGATTGTTTAGCCAGGCACTCGTTAATCTGTTGCCTAATTGCTGGCGCAAGGTCGTTTATCGGCTCCTCAGTTTGTGAGTAGAGCTCACCTTCTTCGATGGTGAAAATATCAACCTTGTTGAAGTTTAGAGCGTCTTGTAGCAAGTCGACGAACGACCGGCAAAGCGTGTCTGGGGTAGCTTCTGCGGCAATCAAGCTGATCGTTCGCCATAGCACCCGGCTGTTTCGATAGTCCTTTATTGGGTCGCTGGTAAAGACGCCGTTTTCAGGTGGGCCGGTTCTGATCGATTCTAGCTCTAGGTCGGGACTTGCTTCGATTGTCTGGTTGCCACCAGATTCTCGCGCGATGGCCAATGCTTGTTCGGCGCTGAAGATAAAGTTCTGCGCGCTGGGAACATTGCTAGCAGACGAGCTGGCTTCTGTATCTGTCTTGCCCGTTAGGCAATAGCCAATACTGCAGGTAAGCCCAGAGAAGACGGTGTCATCTGCGAGAGTTTCTAAGGCTCTCGTGAGCTTCTCAAGTACCTGTTGCTCAGCACCTACGGTGATATCTGCTGTGACGGCAAACATAGAATCGCTGATTCGAAACAGCCCGTCGATTTTCCGTATGGCCTCGCGTAATGTGCTCGCGAGTGTTTTCAGGAGTTTGTCCGCTTCAGCGCTATCGAGTTGCCGACGGAACAACGAGAAATTATCTATCTCGAGGAGAATCAGTAGCGTTCGGCTGTCGTTGTCGCTCGTATTGGTTGAGAGTGCTGCGAGATTGAGTTGCAGCTGATGTCTTAGTTTTGCAGAACCCGGCAATGCGGTAACGCTGTCTAACTGCAGCATCTCTGATTTGTATGTACCCCAGAGCACTTGTGAACTAACGCCGAGGACTAGCTCAACCAGATCGTCCCAATCTTCTGAATTGAACAGGGTGTAGCGATGTGGCGAGGTTTGTTCCAATGTGATCGCAAACCATAGAGTGCCAAGTTCGAGTTTGGAGCTTCCCCGGCGTTCGTGCTGCAGAAACTGACCCGGCATCGCAGCCAGTATTGTGTCATTGATAGTAACCGCTACAGCAAGACTATTCGTCGTTGGGTTGGCATAGATAGTGAGGGCATCCGCCACACCAAATAGCGACTGCTGGTGTCGTGAACAGCCCTTGGGTCCTGGCTGTTCGCCGCCGTCGGTCCAGTCAAACTGCCGAAGTCGCGATGTTTCACCCACAGCAATATCCGCGGGCGACCAGTCAACACAGGCGCTCGGGATGAGTTTTACAGCGACGAGTTCCGCGCGCAGCAGTTTAGCCGCCGCGTAAAGAGCGTTGTGGAGCGAATTCAAGCGCATTACTGCTGGCGCGATGGCACTGTTTAGCGTCCAACCTCAGGGTGGAAATAGGTGCAGGCGAGCAGCACACTGCGGTGCGCGCCCTACGTAAGAGAGCACTGTAGGTTTCTTGCCCGGGGAATAACTGGTCTCAGCTCTCAGAAATCGCTGAAATTGTGGCTGGTTAGGCGCCGCGTGCGCCGAATTGAACGCAGGGCTAGGCGGGGTGTGACTCGGTTGGCACCCTATTTGCCAATTCGGCACATTAGGCTGCCGGAACGACCACTAAACCGGCGTGCCTTTTGACGAGTAAACCAGCGGGTAGAGACAGCCGGGGTTACGCTATTCCCCTTGGATTGACGGTGTCATGCGCTAGCCGCTTCAGCAGACTTCTCTCGCATATCCTGGCGCGCCGCGTTGATGCTTGCGAGAGGCACGCGATTTAAGTCAGTTGCAAGGCCAGTTATTGAACTCGCGAAGATGAGCCATTTGGTGGGGTCAAACTGCCACCAGCGAACGCCGTTGCGGTAGTCTGTTTGAAAACGATGATGAAAGTTGTGGTAACCCTCACCGTAAGTGAACAGGGCGAGCCAGGTGTTATCTCTGGCACTGCATTCATCTGTATAGGGTTGTGAGCCCCAGTAGTGGGCGAGTGAGTTGATAAAGAAGGTGCAATGATGGGTAAAGACCAGCCGCAACACACCCATCAGTAAGAAGTTAGCAAGATAGTCTCCGGTCAGGAAGCCCATAATCAACGGCGGTCCAATATTCATCGCCAAAACAAGAGCGAGGTAGTTGTCGTGCTGCCATTGCACGATGGCATCGCGTTTTAGATCGGGAACGTTTTCTAGATTGGGTCTGCCGCTTGGATAGTCTCGCAACATCCACCCCATATGTGAAAACCAAAGGCCACGCTGTGCGCTGTAGGGATCTTGGTCGTAATCGTCAACGTGTCGATGATGATCCCTGTGGCCGGATACCCACAGAAGAATGCTATTTTGAATGGCGCCCGCGCCAAGCAGAGCCAAAATCACTTTCAGTGACGGGCGTGCTTTGTAACTGTTGTGCGACCAAAGCCGGTGATAGCCTGCGGTTATGGCCATGCCCGTGGCGAAGTAGTAAGCCAAAAATGCGATCCAAGCCGACCACTCGAAGCCAACGGCTAGTTGATACCAGGGCACTCCAATCGCTGCGACTAGAAACGTCAGCGAGAACATTCCGGTTTGAACCCAGAGCTTTTCTGGGATATCGCGTGGGTGTTTTGTTAGCTCAGAGTGCTTACTTTCGGCATTTTTCATGTATGGACTGGCAAATAGAAGGTGGTATGCAAAAAGCTGGCAAGTAAAAGTTACTCAGGCCGGACGTGCTTCTAGGTGGTGTGAGCCGAGAAGTGGGATGAGCTAAGAAGATGGTTTCTCGTTTGCTTGGCATCCCGATGCGTTGCTGCCTCGAGTCGCGCGAGCAGTACGTAAACGGTCGCAAGCTTTATATGTTCCAATCCCGTTGTTCTACTAACGGCCCGGCGGTAGAACTCAAGTTTGTTGCTGCCGTTGATTAGATTGGCTTGAAGCCACTGATCCCAAAGACGATATATTCTAGCAACGGTGAACTCATCGATAGTTTCGACCTGATGGCGTTTTGGGCTGTGGTCTTCTACTTGATATCTGTCGTGTCTGTGGTCTCTGTGGTGTCTGTGGCGCTCAGAATTCAGCACTGGTGTCCCCTTAGAAGTCTTTGTCTTTTTTATCCCCCAGCGCAACTCCCTCGCGCAAGCCCTTCTCGCAGTGTGCCGACAAATTGCTCAGCAATCCACAGCTCTTTCCTACTGTTATGATTGTAATTGGACTTTTTCTCCTGACCCCAGAGGTAGCAGTGACAGCCGAATCGGTGACCGACAGACTGAACAGATTGAGGGGGCTGATGCGCCGCGAGGGTGTGGCCGCGTGCATAGTCACTAATTCTGATCCTCATCACAGCGAGTATTCTGGGCTGCACTGGTTGGCTCGCGAGTATGTTTCCGGTTTCACGGGCTCCGCCGGAGAGGTGGTTGTATTGGCCGAGGACGGAGGATTGTGGACCGATGGGCGCTATTTTATTCAGGCCAATGAGCAGCTCGAAGGTACCGGACTCAAACTCTTCCGTCAGCGCATCGAGGGTACACCCAGTATTGCCGAGCACCTTGTGGCCAAACTCCACAAAGGCGACCGTGTGGCTGTGCGTGGAGATTCAATTAGCGCCGCATTTTACAACGAGCTGATAGCAGCACTTAAGCCAGCGAACATTACTCTTAGTACTGATATTGATCTGATTGATCAAATCTGGTCGGAGCGCCCACAACGCTCGCAAGCCTCCATCATTGATTATCCCGTTGAATTTTCGGGTCAGTCGGTTGCCGACAAACTGCAGGATCTGCGTGAGGAGTTTGCGAACAACAATATCCAGCAACTACTGCTTAGCTCTCTGCCTGATGTTGCCTGGACCCTCAATATTCGCGGCGGCGACGTACCTTATTGCCCGCTGGTAGAGAGCTTTTTGCTGGTCAGTCGAGACAGTGCAACACTTTTTGTTGATCAGGCAAAGCTCAGTAAGGGACTGGTGCAGAGGCTTAGTAGTGATGGCGTGGACTGTGCGGATTATACTTCTGTTATAGAGGCGGCCAAGAAATGTACCGGTAGAACAAGCCTGTGTCCGCAATCGACGAATAGCGATGTATACCAAGCGGTGCAAGAAAACTCTGAGGTCGTATTAGAAGCTCCGCCCACCGAAGCGCGAAAAGCCTGCAAGAACTCAACAGAGCAGCGGGTCTTTCGCGAAGCTCTGCGTCATGACGGTGTCGCTATGACCCGATTTGCAAGATGGCTTGAAACGAATGTCCCGCAGGGCTCAGTAACTGAAATGGCTGCTGAAAAAGTGTTGTGTGGGTTTCGCGCAGAGCTGCCAAATTTTCTTGAAGAGAGTTTCCATACCATTGCTGGGTATGGTGCCCACGCCGCACTTATGCATTATTCCAGCACTGAAGAAAGTGATACTTTGGTGGGTGATGACGCGTTGTTCTTGGTCGATTCCGGCGGTCAGTATCTCGGCGGTACCACAGACGTTACCCGCACATTTGCTTTCGGCGAGCTATCTCAGTTGCAGCGCATGGACTACACCCGTGTGTTGAAAGCCGTAATACGTCTCAGCGAAACACAGTTTCGGAAAGGCGCGCGCGGTTGCAATCTAGACGTTATGGCGAGAGGTGTTCTGTGGCAGTTCGGTATCGACTACGAATGTGGCACGGGCCATGGAGTAGGGCAGTGCCTTGTAGTTCACGAAGGCCCACAAGGGCTGAGTCAACGTTTGACTGACGAGCCATTTAGGCCAGGAATGTCAATTACAAATGAGCCTGGCATTTATCGTGAAGGCAAGCACGGCGTTCGCATTGAGAACATCATGCAAGTTGTGCCGGCACAAGAAACTGAATTTGGTGTGTTTTACAAGTTTGAGACACTCACCCTGGCGCCTATTCAAACGCGGCCACTGATAGTGAGCGAGCTAACGACGGGTGAGAAGGATTGGTTGAACACCTACCACTTGCGTGTTTACGAAGAACTCGAGCCGTTGCTCGAAGTTGCAGATCGCGACTGGCTGCGTGAGGCCTGCGAGCCTATATAGCACTCCGTTAGCTATGAGCTAGACAACTTTCGATAACCCGCCATCCATATTTATGGCGCAGCCTGTGACGTACGAGGCCGCGTCTGAAGCCAGGAAGAGCGCGAGGTTTGCAACTTCTTCTGCTTCGCCCATTCTACCCATTGGTAGCCTGGCACCCGCCGCTGCGATGAACTCCTCCAGACTTTGATTGCTGCCTTGAGATTCGTGCAGTCGACGAATCTGATCGCTTTTTATAAATCCGATTAGCATCGCATTCACGAGAATGCCATCGGCTGCGCCTTCGGCAGACAGGACTTTTGTTAAGGCCATTCCGGCCGCACGGGTGACTGACGTGGGGGCGGAATGGCCTTAACAAAAGTCCTGTCTGC
>CAZFIA010000089.1:6647-16622 GCA_964519335.1 uncultured Pseudomonadales bacterium | reverse complement strand
GTCGCGGCAAGCCCTGGCTGAAGTAGTTGAACCACGCTATGACGAATTGTTTGGCCTTATACAGGCAGAGCTGCGTCGTAGTGGGTTTGAGGATCTTCTGGCCGCCGGAATCGTGTTGACCGGAGGGTCATCAAAAATGGAAGGCGTGGTGGAACTGGCGGAAGAAATCTTCCATATGCCAGTCAGCCTCGGCATGCCACGCAACATCAAGGGTCACGATGACATAGTGCGTAATCCAATTTACGCCACCTGCGTCGGGCTTACGTTGTATGGCAAAGAGCGAGAGGAAAGTGGCGACAAGTCTAGTGCCATGAAGGCATCTGGGCTGTCACGGTTTAAGAAATGGTTGAGCGAAAACTTTTGATTGGGTCTGAATTACAAACGGAGAATGGACATGTTTGAACTAGTAGACAGTGCACCACAGAGTGCAGTGATTAAAGTAATTGGCGTGGGTGGCGGAGGCGGTAACGCTGTCCAGCACATGTTGAACCAACACGTGGACGGGGTTGACTTCATTGCGGCCAATACCGATGCCCAGGCGTTGAAGAACCTTGATGCTAAAACCAACTTGCAATTGGGTGGTGCGATCACAAAGGGTCTGGGAGCCGGTGCGAATCCAGCAATCGGCCGTCAGGCTGCGATGGACGATCGGGAGCGTATTGCGGAAGTACTGTCCGGTGCAGACATGGTGTTTATCACCGCGGGCATGGGTGGCGGTACCGGAACAGGGGCTGCGCCGGTGGTTGCTGAGATCGCTCGCGAGCTCGATATCCTGACTGTTGCTGTTGTGACACGTCCTTTCTCGTTTGAGAAGCGGGATAGAATCGCTGAAGCCGGCCTCGATGAGCTGGGAAGACACGTCGATTCGCTAATTACGATTCCCAACGAGAAACTGTTGGCAGTGCTTGGCGAACGCACCTCGATGCTCGAAGCCTTTGCCGCTGCCAACGATGTACTTTTGGGCGCTGTGCAAGGCATAGCCGATCTGATCATCCGTCCTGGCATGATCAACGTGGATTTTGCGGACGTTCGCACCGTGATGAGCGAGATGGGTATGGCCATGATGGGTACCGGTACCGCGTGCGGTGAGAATCGGGCCAGAGATGCTGCTGAAGCAGCGGTTCGCAGCCCACTTCTGGAAGATATTGATCTGCACGGTGCTCGAGGAATTCTCGTGAACGTTACGGCAGGACCCGAATTGTCGATTGGTGAATTCTCAGACGTTGGCGACATCGTTGAGAATTTTGCATCTGACATGGCCACCGTTGTTGTTGGCACGGTTATCGATCCAGAACTTGGCGACGATCTGAAGGTCACGGTTGTTGCAACTGGCCTGGGTGGCATTCCTGTTGCGCCTAATGTGGTTGTAGATAATACGGAAAATCCGGGTGATGCTCTGTCGCGCCAACAGGTAGACTATGGTGCGCTTGATCGACCTGCTATTACGCGTCAGGCAGGAACCCGAGGTGAGTCGCAAGCGGGCCTTGCGTCTGGTGCTGGAAACGCAGCGGTTGCGCAGCCGGGTGTATCCGTGTCACTTGAGAACGATGACATGGCTTATCTTGATGTTCCGGCGTTCTTGCGTCGTCAGAACGACTAGGTTCTGACCACTGGCCTCGAAGTGTTCGTTGCTTCGAGGCCAGGGTGCTTATTTGTAAAGAGTGCTTAGTTGTAAAGGGTGCTGGGTCTGTGAATGGGTGCCTGTTTTGTAAACCAGTTCTCTTTTTGAATGCGGATGGAGCCGCTAAAATGGGAGCTTAAGTACTGTCTCTGTATAACGAGAGCGTGTAAGGAACTCGTTGGCATGATCTTGGCCTGCTATTGGCGAAAAAAGTGGCAAAAAAAGTTGCCAAATAAATTGTTATTTCTGTGATAGTTGAGCAAAAAACTGTGCAGAAAATTGCGCAAAAAACGATCCAGAACGAAGTGCACCTCAGTGGTGTCGGCTTGCATTCTGGCCGTGAAGTGCGCGTGCGTATCTGCCCGGCAGCTCCCGGTACCGGAATCGTGTTCGTACGCACCGATTTACCCACGGAATTACGCACGGATGTGGCCGCAAAGGAGCTCGAAATTCGTGCCCATGCGACTAACGTAGTTGCGACAGCCATGTCGACCACGCTTGCCTGTCGCGATGCGCTAGTGGGTACGGTAGAACACCTAATGGCTGCCTTCGCCGGCTTCCATATCGATAACGCCAGAGTTGAAGTAGACGGGACAGAGTTACCGATTATGGACGGCAGTGCTGCGCCATTTTTGCAATTGCTAAAGCAAGCCGGTGCCTGCGTGCAGGATCAACCGCGGCAGTTCATTCGTATCTTGAAGCAGGTGCGTTACACCGAAGGCGATACCTCGGCGCAACTAGAACCTCATGATGGATTTCGAGTGGCCTATACCCTGGTTTATGATCATCCGGTTTTCCGTTCGCACGCGAGCCAGGCGGTAGTGGATTTTGCGGATTCAACCTTCGATACTGAGGTGAGTGAAGCACGCACTTTTGGTTTCTTGGATGATTTTGAGCGACTCCAGCAGATGAACCTGGCGCGCGGTGGCAGTCTCGAAAATGCCGTAGTCGTTGATCACGCGGGCATCGTCAATTCAGGGGGCTTGCGCTCCGACGATGAATTCGTGAAACACAAGATTCTCGACGCCGTGGGCGATCTATATCTTTTAGGTGGGCCTATCATCGGTGCCTTCACCGGTCACAAGTCAGGTCATGCCGCCAATAACGCGTTGTTGCGCATGTTGCTTGAGGATCCCGAAGCCTACGAATTTGTGTCGTTTGACGATGTCGCGGACGCAACCGAAGGGGCTCGAAACGTCGGCTAGCGCTCGCTGGGCCTAAATGTCGGATTACTCTGATTTATCGGATCCGGCGCGCTCGGGTTTAGATCGGCCGCCATTCTCAGTTACCGACTCGCCTGTATGTTCACTCAGTCTCAGAATGCTGTTTAGCAACTCGCGATAATCCGGCTGTTCGGCGAGTGAGTTCGCCAGTTGGGTCAGTGACCTGGCAGCAGCCTTTGGTATGTAGCGGGGCGGTTTATTGACAGTTTTTTGAGCCCTGGTCTGAACCACACGCAGATTGATCTTGTTGAGGCCTTGAAAATCCGCAAGATTATGCAATTTAGTAGTCAATTCAGGTAGTTTATATCTGAGGCGGGTGGCAAGGCTTGCGTTGCCCACGCGTAGAACGAGAACCGGGGGTCGGTAGTTGGCCACCGAAACAGACTTAGCCAGAGGATCTGGCAGCAGCGATCGAACGGCCTGGGTGAGCGATTTTCGCTGCTCGCTCTGGTCGATCAGACGGCTTAAAGGAGCGTAGCGCTGGTGGCGTTTAAGCAGCAAATCATCTATCTTCTTACTAGGTCTGCGGTGCCATTGGCGCTGTTTCGGGGCTTTTGGACCTCCCGATTTGGACCGACTTGCAGCTGCTTGTGGAGTGTCTTCTGTAGCCGTCATGCGTCTCACTTTACAGTGAGTCCTTCGGTGCTAGAAGGCTCAGTAAGCCTAAATGGTAATGCGCGAGCATCTGCAAGAACAAAAACAAGAATAAAAGTAAGAACAACAACAACTATAAAGAATGATTTGAGGACTGTGGCGCTAGATGGTCGTCACGCTGACAACAAGAACCCTTCCTGTCCGCCTGCGCTAAACCCAGGTTTTAGTGGTGTGGGCATGAGATGGGCTGACCACGAGTGCTGCTTTCTGTGAATATTGTCTTTTTTCCCGCTAATCGGGGTCGTCCCCGGTTGATTCGTCTAACGCCCTGGCTGGCCGTCGTTCTAGGCGCGTTAATTGTCGCAGGGGTTGTAGGAAATCTGTTCTGGCTTAGATACTCAACCGCCGGGCTCGACGTGTTTGCTGGCGAATCAAACGAAAACAATCTACAGATGCAGGCCGAGATTGCTGAGCAAAGGAGCATGATAGACGCTCTTCGTGACCAGGCCGCCAGCGATTCACTGGCTGTCGGTCGAAGGCTTGCATCCATGCAGGCACGATTTATGCGTCTCGAAGCGGTGGGTGAACGACTAACTGACGTAGCAGGGCTTGTGGATGGCGAATTCAGCTTTGGCCAACCTGCGGCTGTAGGTGGTCCGGAAGAGCGGGCATTCGACTCCACAAGTGCACTGAACTCTGACTTTGCTACCCAGCTCAACCTACTTTCTGAGAAGCTCAGCAGCCGCGAAACCGAGCTCAACGTGCTGGATGATCTGCTCGCCACTCGTAAACTGGCCGATGAGCGATCCCCGCGACCGCGTCCCATTACCTGGGGCTGGTTATCGTCACCCTATGGCAATCGCGTCGATCCGATCACTGGTCGCCCCGGCTGGCATGCCGGTGTTGATTTCGCCGGCGAAGAAGGTTCCTCTATCGTTGCTGTGGCCGGAGGTGTTGTCACCCATGCCGGTGCGCGAAGTGGCTACGGTGAGCTGGTTGAGATTAACCATGGCGATGGCTACGTCACACGCTACGGTCATCACAAAAAAGTGCTGGTTAAGGTGGGTGACGTTGTTAAGAAGGGTGAACAGATTGGCTTGATGGGCAGCACCGGACGGTCTACCGGTCCTCACGTGCACTTCGAAGTACTCAGAGATGGGAAGGCCGAAAATCCGGTCGCCTTTCTGGGTGGGAGAAGCTAGCCCAGGTCTGCTACCCGCTGATACCTGCTGATACCATCTGGGCACTCCGTTACTGAGCGAGGCGAACCTTTTCAGGTAGAATCACGCGCTTCGCGCCGATATCACCGGAGACATTGCGTTGCTGAAAGCGATTTTTGGGACTAAGAACGGCCGCGAGCTCAAGCGGATGCGCAAGATCGTTAAGAAGATCAATGCGCTGGAAGAAGCGACCCAAGCGCTGTCCGACGATGCTCTCAAGGCCAAAACGGAAGAGTTCAAGACTCGATTAGCAGATGGTGCGTCGATCGATAGCATTTTGCCCGAAGCGTTTGCGGCGGCTCGAGAGGCCTCGGTCCGTACCCGGGAGATGCGACCGTTTGACGTTCAGCTAATCGGCGGGATCACCCTGCACGAGGGGCGGATTGCTGAGATGCGCACCGGCGAGGGCAAGACCTTGATGGCTACCTTGCCCTGCTATCTGCACGCTCTTGCGGGAGAAGGGGTGCACGTAGTGACGGTGAATGACTATCTCGCGCGTCGCGATGCCGAGTGGATGGAACCCATCTACAATTTCCTTGGCCTGTCTGTGGGCATCATCCAGTCCGGCCAAGATCCCGAGACCAAGCGACAAGCTTATCTGGCAGATATCACTTACGGTACGAACAACGAATTTGGTTTTGATTATCTACGCGACAACATGGCGTTCTCTGCGCAAGAACGGTTTCAGCGTGGCCAACACTTCGCCGTTGTGGATGAGGTTGATTCCATCCTTATTGACGAGGCGCGCACACCGCTCATTATTTCGGGGCCGGCAGAGGAAAGTACCGATCTGTATAAGGTGGTGAACAAACTGCCGGGAAAGTTGACGCGCCAGGACGTGACGGATGAAGAGCTTGAAGAACACAATGCTGTTGGCGATTACGTTGTTGATGAAAAGAACCGATCCGTAGATCTGACTGAACAGGGCCATGAAAAGGTAGAGATTGAGCTGACCAAGGCGGGCTTGCTTGAAGAAGGCGATAGCCTCTACGGCAATACCAATCTTTCTCTGCTTACCCATGTTTATGCGGCACTCAAGGCTCACGTTATCTTTAAGCGTGATGTTGATTACATGGTGCAGGGTAATGACGTAGTCATTGTTGATGAACACACGGGGCGAGCGATGCCCGGGCGACGCTGGTCGGAAGGGTTGCATCAGGCGGTAGAAGCCAAAGAAGGCGTTTCGATTCAAAACGAAACCCAAACGCTTGCCTCTACGACCTTTCAGAACTACTT
This sequence comes from uncultured Pseudomonadales bacterium, assembly GCA_964519335.1. Taxonomy (GTDB): domain Bacteria; phylum Pseudomonadota; class Gammaproteobacteria; order Pseudomonadales; family Azotimanducaceae; genus JALZVT01. The sequence continues at coordinate 10,728 of CAZFIA010000089.1, read as the reverse complement.
CAGGCTGTACGAGACGCTGTCGGGGATGACTGGCACCGCTGACACCGAGGCTTTTGAGTTTCGGCAGATCTATGGATTGGACGTTGTGGTGATTCCTACCCACTTGCCGATGGTTCGTGACGATGCCAATGACCTTGTGTATCTAACAACCCCCGAAAAATATGATTCCATCGTAAGCGATATTGTTGAACGCACCGGTAATGGCCAGCCAGTATTGGTGGGCACGGCATCCATTGAGTCTTCGGAGCTAGTGTCGGCGGAGCTTAAGAAACACGGCATTGAACACAATGTACTCAATGCCAAACAGCACGAGCGTGAGGCGGAAATTATTGCGCAAGCAGGACGCCCGGGTGCAGTCACAATCGCTACAAACATGGCGGGGCGTGGAACAGATATTGTTCTAGGCGGCAGTTGGGAGGCTGAAATAGAGGCGCTCCAAGACCCAAGCAGCACTCAAATTGACGAGATCAAGAAGAACTGGCAACAGCGCCACGATGCAGTGCTTGAGTCTGGGGGGTTGCACATCATAGGCACTGAACGCCACGAATCCCGACGCATCGACAACCAGTTGCGCGGTCGAGCGGGGCGACAGGGAGATGCGGGTTCTTCGCGCTTCTATCTGTCTTTGGAAGACAATCTGATGCGCATTTTTGCATCGGATCGCATGCGTGGTCTGATGCAGTCCATGGGCATGGAAAAAGGCGAGGCCATTGAGGCCAAAATGGTGAGTAATGCTATAGAGAAATCACAACGCAAGGTTGAAGGACACAACTTCGATCAGCGCAAGAGCTTGCTTGACTACGACGATGTTGCAAACGATCAACGTCAGGTGGTGTACCAACAGCGCCGTGATCTCATGGAAGAAGAGGAGATCGCCGATACCATTGAAGGGTTGCGCGCAGAAATGCTCGCTGATGTGTTTAGTGAATACATTCCGCCAATGAGTATTGAAGAGCAGTGGGACGTGCCTGGCTTAGAGGCAGCCCTTGTAAGTGAATTCAATTCCAAGCAACCGATTGCGAAGTGGTTGGCAACGGACGATAACCTCGATGACGACAGACTTCGAGAGCGGTCGCTCGATCAGCTAACCAAAGAATATCAGGCGAAGGGTGAGCGCTGGCGTGGTGCCGGTGTAGATATTCGACTGGTGGAGAAACAGCTCATGCTGCAGGTGCTTGATCAGCGCTGGAAAGAACACCTGGGCACTATGGATCATCTACGCCAGGGCATTCACCTTCGAGCCTATGCCCAAAAGCAGCCAAAACAAGAATACAAACGCGAGAGTTTTGAGTTGTTTCAGGAGTTTCTCTATAACGTCAAACGCGACGTAATAAAGCTCTTGTCGCGGGTTGAGCTTGAAACGCCAGAAGACGTTCAGCGCGCCGAGGACGAGCGGCGCAAAGCCGCAGAGCGGCAAATGGAAGCCAGCCGCGCAGAAGCCGCAGCGCCACCGTCAATTACGGGCCAAACTCAGGCTCAACCCGGTCCCGGACCTGTAGCGACACCGGGCCCCGGTCCGGGCGGGCAAGCTCCCGATGTAACTACGCCCACAACCTTTGTGCGTGACGGCGAAAAAGTGGGGCGCAACGAACCATGCCCCTGCGGCTCTGGCAAAAAGTACAAGCAGTGCCACGGTAAGGTCGCCTGATGGCGGTAAATCTCGCCGATCCCGGCGAGCTTCTTGTTGTCCCGGGCGTGACACTTGGTGCAGCCTCTGCCCGGGTGAAAGAGACTGCGGGTCCGAGTTCAGACGCTTCTGAAAGAGCTTCTGAAAACCCGCGCGATGACGTTGCAGTCATGGTGTTTGAACCCGGCACAACGGTTGCGGGGGTCTTTACCCAGTCAGGGTTTGCCGCACCACCCGTCGCCCTGTGTCGCGAAAGTCTGGATGCAGGCGTCGAGATTAGAGCCCTTATCATGAACAGTGGCAACGCAAACGCGGCAACCGGCGATCGCGGGCTCGAAGATGCTCGAACGCTCTGTGAGCAGGTTGCCGAGTCGCTCCAAGCAGATACGTCCTCGGTTCTGCCGTTTTCTACCGGTGTCATCGGCGAATTTTTACCTGTGCAACGCATGACTAAAGGTCTTTCGCACTGCGTAACTTCGCTTGCAGCAGATCACTGGCCGGAGGTTGCGCGAGCGATAATGACAACGGACACCATCCCCAAAGCTACTAGTCGCGCCCAACTTATAGGTGGCACCTCCGTTGTGGTTACCGGTACTGCCAAAGGTTCAGGCATGATGCGCCCCGACATGGCAACTATGCTCGCGTTTATGGCCTGCGATGCAGCGGTTACCCGGCCGTGCCTCGATAACCTGGTGCGCGAAGTTGCTGATGCCAGTTTTAATCGCCTGACCGTAGATGGAGACACCAGCACTAACGATTCCTTTGTGTTGGCTTGCACTGGGCAAAGTGATTTGCCTGTCATTGAATCGCCTGCCGATCCCGCTTATGCAGAGCTGCGCCGGATGCTAGTTGATGCGGCGAGCGAACTGGCTCAGGCTATTGTTCGCGACGGCGAAGGGGCCACAAAATTCATAACGCTTGAGGTGAGCGGCGGTCGCGCCGAGAGAGAGTGTAGAGAGGTTGCGTTTACGGTGGCGCAGTCACCATTGGTTAAAACAGCAATATTTGCAGGTGACCCTAACTGGGGGCGTTTTTGCATGGCCATTGGCCGAGCGGGGCTTGAAGACTTTGATCAGTCAACTGTTGCGCTGCATCTGGGCAGCGTTTGTATTGCGCGCGATGGATTGGTTGCAAGTGACTATGTAGAAGAGAATGCGGCTGAAGTTATGGCCCGCGATGAGTATAGGGTGCACATTGATCTCGGGCGCGGGCAAGCAGGCTTCGAGCTTTGGACCACAGATTTAAGCTACGAGTATGTCCGAATAAACGCCGAATACCGAACCTGAGTAGAATAGGACCAATTGAGCAACAGAGTCTCGGCTCTTAAGCGAGCGCGGTGCGCGAATATTGCGACAGTGAATCCAGATACTGTTGTTTTTGATCCTGCGGTAGCCAGAGACTTTCGAATGCATTCTCTGTCAATTTAACAACCTGCGCTCGATCCAGATCGAGGTAAGTTGCGGCACTTCCGAACACCGTATTCAGATATCGATTGCCCATGACGCCAGGGTCGTCGGTGTTGATGGTGACGCGCAGTCCCAAATCCAGCATCTTCTTTATTGCTTGAGTAACCTCTCGAAAATAGTAGCGTTCGGATGGATCCGGCGTATTGAAAGCAGTGGTAGGGCAGGCTGTGAAGCACAGTTTCTTATCAACGGCGAGGGCAACGAGGCGGCTATCTTCGAGAATGTTGTAACCATGATCCAGGCGATCCACCTTGAGATCTTCAATACAGGCCCTTATGTGTTCTATTGAGTTTTTCTGACCAAGATCGCAGTGCGATGTCAGTTTAAAACCCTCCTCCCGGGCTGTGCCAAAGATTCTGCGAAACTTCGCTGGGAAATTACTAATCTCGGTGTTGTCGAGCCCAATGCCAACTATATGTTCTTTGGCCCTGAGAGCCCTGGCGAAAGCTGACTCCGCCGTCGCAATGGGCGCATCCCTCTGAAAGCACATGATTAGCTGCGAAGAAACGCCCAGTTTGGCTTGTGCTTCTGCCTGGGCTTTTCGAATGCCTCCCAGAACCGTTTCGAACGAAATGCCTCTGCGCTCGTGGGCTTGAGGATCAAATTTCAAATCGGCGTAGACGATATTTTGGTGCTGACACTTCTTAAGGTAGCTATAAGTGATGTCATAAAAGTCTTCGTCGGTTTTTAGCACCGCTATGGTGTTATGGAAGGCTTTCAGAAAAGAGGCGAGAGAATCAAAGTTCAAGGCGGCCTCAAATTCTTCGACACTCTTGTAGGGCGGGCTTGAGCCGTTGCGTGCGGCTATACTTAAGGCTTCGGCGGGCCCTACGGTGCCCTCCAGGTGAACATGCAGCTCGGCTTTTGGCATGCGCTCAATGAACGTCTGGAGCGGTTTGGTGGTGCTCGCGACGGCTGTTGGGTTGGCAGGTGCCGGTGCGGTGGTGTTAGCTGCGCAACCGCTCAGTAGGTTGCCAGCGCCAATACC
>CAZFIA010000089.1:0-6547 GCA_964519335.1 uncultured Pseudomonadales bacterium | reverse complement strand
AATACCCCCAAAACTAAAAAAGGTCTTGCGCAGAAACGCTCTGCGCCTGGGTGACGGGATAAACGATCTACTCGGACGGCAAGTCGCCACTCATAACCTCGTCGCGCGGTTCTTTTCCTGCAATGCGGTGCTCTTCGTTTGCCCAGGCGCCAAAATCTATCAGTCGACAGCGTTCGCTGCAAAACGGCCTGTAAGCGTTATCGGTGCTGTATTGCATGCGTTTTTTGCACTGCGGACAGGTAACGATGCGGGCTGGCTCACTGCCCATCGGTACCTCCAGCGTGGGTCTGCGCAAGCTTTAGGTAACTTTGGTGCAATCGATCGGTTTCAGTATCGAGATGGGAGAGGTCCTGATCGTTCACAATGATGTCGTCGGCTCGCTTAACGCGCTCTTCTCTGGGAATCTGGGCCTCGATGATCGCGCGTACTTGCTTCTCTGGATTGTTGTCGCGGGCCATCACGCGTTCAACCTGTAGTTCAACAGGAACATCAACAACCAGTATGCGATGGCAACGCTCGGCCTGACCTGTTTCGAACAGCAAAGGGTTTTCCAATATGGCGTAGGGCGTTGTCGCGCTCGCGAGCTCGCTAAAAATGTACTTATTAATCAGGGGATGCAGGAGCGATTCGAGCCATTTGCGCTCGGAAGGCGTTGCAAAGATTTTTTCGCGCAAACCCGCCCGGTTGAGGGTGCCATCTTCGAGCAGTATGTCCGGGCCAAAGTGTTCGGCAATTGTTGCGAGTGCTGGCTGGCCTTTCTCGACAACCACACGAGAGGCGTAGTCGGCATCGACTACCTTTATACCCACGGACGCGAAGCGTTCGCTAACAGCGCTTTTGCCGCTGCCTATCCCGCCCGTGAGACCAACGATAAGTTTGTTTTTGCCCGATTCTGGCCCTGACACACCCGCACCTTAGTGAAATCCATACAGAGCCAGCAAGTTATCACGCTGCAGCAGGCAAACCCAGCCGGCCAGCGCAAGGAAGGGGCCAAAGGGAATAGGCTTGTCTCGAACGCCCTTGGAAAAAAGCCCCGCTGCGACGGCGTACAAAACGCCTGCAACCGAGGACACTAGAACGATTGCGGGTAAGGCTTGCCAACCTAGCCACGCGCCGAGTGCGGCGAGCAGTTTGAAATCGCCGTAACCCATACCCTCTTTCCCGGTGATTAGCTTAAACAACCAGTAGATGCTCCATAGCACCAGGTAGCCAACGATGGCACCCCAAACGGCGGAGCTTAAGGAGGTAATGCCAGCAGCGGTGCTGTTCACAATAAGCCCAAGCCATAAAAGCGGAAGGGTGAGTTGATCGGGTAGCAGCATGGTATCGGCATCGATAAATGCCATGCTGATTAGCATCCAGGTGGCCACCAGGGCGGCAAGCCCTAGCCAGGAGAAACCAAATTGCCAGAGGATAAGCGCGGACAGTACGCCGGTGAGGGCCTCGACTAGCGGGTAGCGAACGGCAATAGATGTGCTGCAGCCGCTGCACTTGCCGCGCATTAGGAGCCAGCTAATCACAGGGATGTTTTGTAGTGCGGAAATGCCCTGGCCGCAGTTAGGGCAGCGTGATCTCGGCACCATCAGGTTAAAGGTGTCGGCACCCTCGGTGTAGGGCGTGTTTTCCGGTTCTGGCTCGGCGGCTATTTGCTTTGCGAGCGACCGCGATTCCTGCTCCATCATGATGGGCAGGCGATAGATCACCACATTGAGAAAAGAGCCCACACACAGTGCCAGCCAGATCCCAAAGGTCCAGGCCACATAGGGATTGGCGGCTACAAAGTCAGCCCACATTGAAGGGTCCGTTAGTGGCCGCCGCTGTCGCCGCCAACTACTGAACCCAGCTGGAAGATGGGTAGGTACATCGCAATGATCAGGCCACCGACGAGAACGCCAAGCACGGCCATGATCATCGGCTCCATAAGAGCCGTCAGGTTATCAACAGCGTTGTCTACCTGCTCTTCGTAGTAAGTTGCAGACTTGTCGAGCATATCGTCGAGGGCGCCAGATTCTTCACCAATAGCGACCATTTGCGTCACCATGTTTGGAAATACGCCGGTTGAGCGCATCGAGAAGTTGAGCTGCTGACCTGTAGAGACATCGTCTCGAACTTTGTTTACCGCATCGGTGTAAACCGAGTTGCCGGTAGCGCCTGCAACGCTGCTCAGTGCGTCTACGAGCGGTACACCCGCAGCAAATGTAGTCGACAAAGTACGCGAGAAGCGCGCAACAGCAGATTTTTCGATGATGTCACCGGCCACTGGTGCTTTCAGAGCAAAACGGTCGATTGCACGGCGTAGGCCCTCAGATCGACGATGCGCTGTCCGAAATAACAAGAAAAAGACGATTGCGCCCGCGACCATTGCAAACCACCAGGTCTGTACAAACTCTGACAGTTGAATAACCATTTGGGTAAAGGCGGGCAACTCGGCACCGAAGCCGGCAAACACGTCTTCGAATTGAGGTACAACCTTAATCAATAGGATGCCGGAGACGATCACGGCCACGAGCAGTACCGCAATCGGGTAGGTCATGGCTTTCTTGACTTTGGCTTTCAGTGATTCTGTTTTTTCTTTGTAGGTCGCGATGCGGTCGAGCATGGTTTCGAGTGCACCGGACTGCTCGCCAGCGTCTACCAGGTTGCAGAATAGATCGTCAAAGTGGATCGGGTGTTTGCGAATAGACTGAGCGAACGAGTTACCGCCAGCGACGTCGCCCCGAACTTCTTTGATCAGGGTGGCCAATTTTGGCTTGTCGACACCTTCAGAGACAATCTCGAAGGCCTGCACGAGCGGCACACCTGCGCGCATCATCGTCGACATTTGACGGGTAAAGAGCGCGATATCACCGGGGGTTATCGCTTTACCGCCACCCAGCGATATGCCGGCTGACTTCTTCTTAACTTTCTTCGCAACAATGCCCTGCTTGCGCAGTTCTGCTTTTGCGAGCGCAGGGTTCAGGCTCGATATCTCGCCCTTTGCTTTGCGACCCTGTTTGTCAGTGCCTTCCCAAACAAATGTTGCACTTTCAGCCATAGCTAATTGCCCTAGTGGCCACCTGTGGTGACGCGGTTTGCTTCTGCGAGGCTTGTGACCCCTTGAATGACTTTCTCCAGCGAGCTGCGGCGCAGGTCGTTAAACCCGTGTTTGCCAGCTTGCGTGGCTAAATCCATGCTGTTTCCGTCTTCCATGATAATACGAGACAGCTCCGGGGTTATTTTAACTACTTCATAAATACCGACTCTGCCCTTGTACCCACTACTGCAACTTTCACAGCCCTCGGTGTTCGGCCCGTAGACCTGAAACCCCGTATTTAGGTCTTCTTCTGTAAAGCCTTCTTCTTCTAGAGCAGGCTTAGGCACATCAATTTCCAGTTTGCAGTTAGTGCACAAGCGCCGTGCCAGTCGCTGGGCGATGATCAAGGTCACAGAGGTTGCCAGGTTAAACGCAGGCACCCCCATATTACGCAAGCGGGTTAACGTTTCTGCGGCGGAATTGGTGTGCAGGGTAGAGAGCACCATGTGGCCGGTTTGGGCGGCCTTAATCGAAATTTCGGCGGTTTCGAGGTCTCGAATCTCACCCACCATCACAATGTCTGGATCTTGCCGCAAAAATGAACGCAGGGCCGATGCAAAATCGAGCCCTACTTTGTGGTTCACGTTGACCTGGTTAATGCCTTCGAGGTTGATTTCAACCGGATCCTCGGCGGTGGCAATGTTGCGCTCTTCGGTATTGAGCATATTCAAGCCGGTATACAGGGTTACCGTTTTGCCTGAGCCGGTTGGTCCGGTGACCAAAATCATGCCCTGAGGTTGAGGCAAGGCCCACTCGAGCAGGTCGCGCTGCATCGGCTCGAAGCCCAACATTTCAATACCCATTTGGGCACTGGAGGGATCAAGGATCCGCAGTACGATTTTTTCGCCCCACAGGGTGGGTAGGGTGTTGACACGAAAGTCGATGGCCTTGGTCTTCGACAGCTTCATCTTGATACGACCATCCTGGGGGACGCGTCGTTCAGAGATATCGAGCTGTGACATTACCTTTAGTCGTGCAGCTAGCCGTGTGCCAAGGTTCTGCGGTGGAGAGGTCATCTCCTGCAGGATGCCGTCGGTGCGAAAGCGCACGCGATAGCTTTTCTCGTAGGGCTCGAAGTGAATATCGGATGCGCCAGATTTGATGGCGTCCAGCAGCATCTTGTTAACGAATCTGACAATAGGGGTGTCGTCGGTCGCAGAGGTGTCTTCTTCTTCCGTTGTACCGTCTTCGTCAAACGACTCCATGTCGAGATCGACAAGTTCTTCGTCGTCCAGATCACCGAGCTGATCTGTCTCGTTGGCATTTAGATGCGCATCGATCAGCTTGGCGAGTTTGTCTTCTTCTACTAGTACCGGCTCGGTGTTGGTGCCGCTCTGAAATTTGATCTCATCCAATCCTTGAAGATTGGTAGGGTCTGAAACGGCAACAAACAGGCGTACACCGCGGCGAACCAGCGGCAGGGCATTGTGAGTACGAATGAGGCGTTCTTTAACAAGATCGCGAGGAATCGCTTCCGGATCGAAGCTCGATAGATCGATGAGCGGCACGCCAAATTCTTCGCTGGCAGAAACCGCAATGTCGCGAGCTTTCGCAACATCGTTTTGCACCAGATAGCTTATAAAGGGCGTGCCGGCCTTTCGAGCCTCGTCTGCCGCATTAGAAGCTGCATCCATTTCGAGTAGGCCGTCCTCAACAAGTCGTCGAGCGAGGCCTGAAAGCGGTACCATCTCAGTGGCCATAATGTTGGTGCCAATCCATTTGCCCAATCCTTCTGCGGACAAACCGTCTGCAGAATCTGGGAGTATTCGGTTAAGTACCCAGGCGTGTTCCCGTCGGTGGGATGTCTGAGCGTCCGGTGCCATTATTCTCAGGCAGGCGCTACCTTACCGCCGCCTCTGGCAGGGGTCTATTCCACCTGGGCGTTTGGGAGTTAAGTAGCTCACAGTTTTGCGAATTTACCCCACTCTTTTCGCCCGGTTGTCGACTTTAACGGTGGGATAGGGAGGCAGATAGGCGGATTGTAGACCGACGCAGCGAGCTGCGGATGCCCGGTTTGTGCACTAGCCGTTGTAATGTCGTCAAATTGACTGATCCAATAGCGTTCCACAAGGACAATCTGACAGGCGGGTGACGAGTCCGGTCAGGATGTGACCCGATTCCAGCGTCAGGCGGCAGACAGACGGGGTATTTCAAGCGACCAAATCACCAAAAAGCACCAGAAGATTAGATTTTTCCAGCAGCTAAGTTATTGAAATAAAAAGAATAAATGGAGAAATCTCGGATGAGGTCCAGAAATTCGCAGGCTTTGGCACAGCGCATGCATATCCACAGGGCAGATGGGTTCAACTGATGCACCGCGGCACTACTGCCAGGGTAAAGGGGACAGCCCGCTAGAAACCAAAATGGTAAGGAGATTTTAAATGATTAAGAACGTACAAAAGGGTTTTACCCTCATCGAATTGATGATCGTAGTAGCGATCATCGGCATTCTCGCCGCTGTAGCGCTTCCTGCGTATCAGGACTACATCAAGAACGCCAACATGTCTAAGGTGAACTCTCACTTTGAAGAAGGCGCTCGCTTTGTTCAGAACGAGTTCCGCAAGATTCAGTCTGAACTGGCCATGGGCATCCATGCCAACGCGGGTGTGGCGGATGGAGTCTATCCCGCCGGTACCTACTTCCTAAATGCGCTAAACCAGGAAGGCGGAACGGCTCCCGGTGGTGGTACGGCTTACGTAGGAACCGCTGGTAGTACTATTGGTGCCGTTGCCGTCGTAGGTACGGGCACTATTGCTGGTGCCGACTTAGAGGTAATTGTTACCCGTCCTGTCTACGAAGACTTTGCTACAGCAGTTCCTAAAAACATCGACTGGACAGAAATCTAAATCGAGACCCAGCCATAGTCCGGGCCTTACTCAGACTATGGCTCACTCAATTAGATCGATGTTCGATTGATCAGATAGATGCAGAAGGGCCCCTTGTGGGCCCTTTTTTTCATTTTGAATTCTGAGGTTCCCCATGAACAATCTTACTACTTTGTCCTCACGTCCCGTGAACTCGCCGAAGCCCTGCACGGGTTTGAGCCGATCTATGGCGAGTGCCGGCTTTACCCTGCTTGAGCTTATGATTGCTGCGGCGGTACTTTCGGTGCTCGCGGCCGTCGCTATTCCGACCTATCAGGGCTACATTCAAACGTCCAAGGAAGCGAAGTTGATGAACAACATCGCAACCATAGAAGTCTTCCAGGAAGACTACCGACTCAGAAATGGAGCCTACGAAACCGGCGCTGGTAACCTGGCGGCGATCACGGCGGCCATTGGCTGGGAGCCGCAGGCAGCCGACGGTACGCAATATGCGCTTGCTTCCTCAGGTACGGGTTACAGCATTACGGCCACAGACACTGAAGGTCTGTCGGTATGCGTGATCTATCCGGATAAGACGCGCTGTTAGCGCCTGCGGCTAATAGCGCCTGCGGCTAATAGCGCCTGCGGCTAATAGCGCCTGCGGCTAATA
>CAZFIA010000088.1:0-16797 GCA_964519335.1 uncultured Pseudomonadales bacterium | reverse complement strand
TCGGGTTACGGGCGGCAATGACTTCGTAGCTCAGTCCAAGACGGTCCATAACGCCAGCCCGCATGTTTTCCACAACGCCATCTGCCTGATCACACAGTCGCAGGAACACCTCTTTGTCAGCAGGATCTTTGAGATTGAGACATACACTTCGCTTGTTACGGTTGACGGCAGCGAAGGGCGCTCCAAAGTCGGTCCCCGCCTCCACATCTTCGTAGGGGGCGGCGTGATCAGGTAAGAACGGAGGGGTGTTGCGATAGCCATCACCCACAGGCGGCTCGACCTTGATTACGCGCGCCCCAAGATCGGCAAGAAGACCTGCACCAAAGGGCCCCGCGAGCGCTCTGGTGCAATCGATAATCGTCAGGTTTTCCAACGGCCCGGTGCGTGCATCGCTACTCATAGGTAAACCCCTCTTCTAACCCGTCCGACTCTTATGATTCGATTATTGCTTAGTTCAACAGCCAGGGTTCGTCTTGCACGCGGAGTACGGCTGCAATCCGACTTGTGGCATTTAGTTTCGACAAGACCGAAGACACATGATTCTCAACGGTGCGTTGCGAACGCTTGATTTGATCCGAAATTTCTCGATTGGTGTAGCCGCCCGCGAGTAGTTTCAATATTTCTTGCTCGCGGTTGGTCAGTCCTAACGGGTGATTTTTCGCACCTTTGTAGGGCCCTCGATGCTTACTCGGAAGCTCTTGAGTAGAGCCAAGCGCAAAACCTAAGCGCTCTATCTCTTTTCGAACTCTGGTGACTCCAGCCCCGGCGTTCGCTGCCTCGAATGTTTCAAGGGCTTCGTTTAGCAGCAGCTCGTTCTCTGACTGTGCAAGCGTTAGTGCCGCTGCGTAGGGCATGTCGAGTGCTCGCCAGGCCGAGGCTGCAGCAGCAAAATCACCCAATAGTTCAAGTTGATAGGGTTCAGGCAGATCGTCGCTTTGGGCTGATTTGTGTTGGCCCAGGCGATGCGACCAGATAACGGACTCGCCGATATCCCAACGGTGCATTTCTGTTTTTGACAATGAGAGTAAGGCTGCAAAATGTTCACCCGCCAGTTCAGTCTGATCCAGCAACCACGCTGCTTCGATAAGCGCCAGACGCATGGGCACAATGTGCTGCGGCTCATCAGTGGCAAGCGCATCGTTTAATGCATCATTGAGTGCCGCGAGTGCTGCTGCATCGCCCAGCCTCAAAATGGCGCGGGAGCGAACCATGCTTGCGGGTAGTTTCAAGAGCAGGGATAGTGGTTCTCGATCTGTAATGCCCTGGGCGATAGTCAGAGCGTCATCAATACGTCCTTGATCCAGCCGCAGCTGTGCCTGCCTGCCGGACAGATAGTAGGTCCACGAGTCTAGATCGTTTTCAATATCGTAGGCTATGCCTTTGTTCAACGTGAGTTCGGCCAGATCGAAGCGTCGAAACTTTACCGCGTATTCCGCAAGGTTGTTGTAGGCCCTCGCGGCGTACTCGTGATGGTTGTGCTCTAGTGAAAGAGCGAGACTTTGCTCGAGTAGTTCAATTCCATCGGGGTTGTCACGGAATGCCAGGGCAGTGCCGACACTGTTGAGGGCATGCATTTTGACTTCTACCGCATCAAATTGCTCAGCCAATGCAAGCGCTTTGCCTCCCCACTCAACTGCGTCGTCCATTCGATCGTTCAACATGTGTAGCTGTGAGCGCAGCGAATAGGCTAATGCGTGCTCCGCTGACACTTTCGTACTTTCAAGAAGCCGAATCGCCTGATCAGAGAAACGTTGTGCTTCAACCGCCTCGCCCCGGTACCAGTGCATGCGAGATAGCGCACGCAAGTTCTCACCGACTTTTTCGTTGCGTTCGAGCATCCGCCAAAGCGTGATCGCATGACGCCGAGCCTCCAAGACCTCATCGTCTATGCGGGCGGTAAGACTCGCCTCATAAGCCCAGCGCTCATACAAGCTAGCGGCTACCGCGGGTTCCGCTTCGTCCACAAACCGCAATGCGGTCGCGAGGTGCGCAGCTGCTTCGAGATGCGCGCCGCTCTGGGCTGCAACCGTTGCGGCTTGTGTCGCGTATTTTAAAACAAGCTCCCCATTCAGGGCGCCCGCCGCGTGGTGCACAATCTGATCTAGCACCAGATTCGAACTCTTCTGGATCAGCGCATTAAGTACTTGCTCGTGACAGTCGCGTCTGCGCGCCGCAGTCAAACGCTCTAGTGTTGCCAATCGAGCGAGCTCATGGCGGAAACGCACCGCCCCTCGTTCATCCTGTACCAGCAGTTTGCGCTGCAGCGCATCATCAAGTGATGCCAATACCTCTTTGCCAAAAAGAGCGGTCACGAGCGAAAGGGAGACCACACCCGGAATTACACTCAGGCTCTCCAGTAGAGTACGGACGCTATCCGCAACGTGCGCGTGCTGCGCTGCAACGGCATCGCGAATAGAGGATGGCATGCCGCCTGAGCTTGCCCTGGCTGCCAGCAACTCGGTGACATAAAACGGATTGCCTTGCGTGCTTTCGTGAATACCTTTCCCAACTACACCTGCCGCCTTAGCAAGCTGATCGATTGCTGCCGCAGAAAAAGGTTGGAGGGCGATACGGTGGGTTGCAGAGCTGGGCAATTCACCAAGCACCTGACGCAGATAGTGCGAATCGGTTATCTCGTCATCACGAAAGGTCACGATTAGCATGGCCCTGCAGAATGTGATTCGGCGTCCAAGGAACTTAATCAAATCTAAAGTGGCGTGATCTGCCCAGTGAATATCCTCAAACACCAACAGTGCAGGCTTCTGCATTTCCTCCAACGCTTCTAACACCGCTTTGAATAGAAGAGCAGGTTCACTCGGATCTTGCAGATAGCTGGTGACCACTGGGCCAAGGCTGGTCGCCATATCATGGACGGGGCCTAAGGTTCTGGGAGTTATGAGGGCATCACAGCCACCCCACACCCACTGGTGGCTGTCGCGGCAAACTTCGCGCAGAGCACCCAGCAGGCTCGTTTTGCCGCCTCCGGCTTCGGCTGAAACAAGCACCACTTTACCCCGGCCAAGAGCGGTTTCTGCGGCGATGCCGGAAAGCTCTTCAACTATGGCTTCACGTTCGATTAGCAACAGAAACTCATTACGCGCAGGGGTGGTTGCGACCAGTGGAAAGGGAATGACAACTCATATACCTATCATCATAACGCCAAAACTAAGTACCGCAGGTACCCCATGGATAAAAACTAGGTAGGGCCATTGCGCAAAATCAGGGGTGCTTGCTCAAGCCGGAACCCCGTAGACCCCTTAGTCTGCGCGAGTGGTCAGGGACGACCACATCTTAACTAGCCTATTTGGGTGAGTTTTATCCACTAACAAGGAAGTTGCAGCATGCGCACCTACCCCAGTTCTTTGCCGACACGGATTGTTCTTTCACTAATCGATCACGCGTTAAGACGCCCGATACATCTCATAGGCGCGACGGCGCTTCTCATCATCACCATCGGCCTCGGCGTTGGCGGGGTCACCAAAGACCCGTCGGTAGATGCCTTTGTCCCCTCAGACCACTCAGCCGCCATCGCCAAGCGTCGGGCCGAGGAAATATTTGGCGTGGAGGACCCCATTGTCGTGGGCATCGTGGCCCCTCAGGGGAAATCCGCTTTCACCCCACCGGCCCTGCAGGCGCTGCGTCAAATCGAGCACCAGATCCGCGGCTTGGCTAATGTTCAGAAGACTCGCCTGATCAGCGTACTGTCAGAGAGCGCTTTGTCGGGGCAGGACGGGGATTTGTTCGTCGATCGTCTGCTACCAGAGGGCAAGATCACGCCAGCACGCGCCAGTAGAGCGTTTGAGCGCCTGCAAGGGATGCCCATGATGACCGGATTATTGGCATCCCGAACCGGCGATGCAGTAACTTTGATCGTGCCGGTTGATAACCCCAATGCTGCGGGTGACACCTACACCAGTGTTCTCGACATAGTGAATAGTGAGACCCCAGAGGGGTATTCCGGGCTAGTAACCGGCGTCGCGGCAATGAATGGCCGGCTGGCCGAAATGGTTAACCACGACACCCGCATCTTCATACCGACGGCTGTGTTAACCGCCGTGTTGGTATTGTTCATAGCCCTGCGGCGACTGACTGCGTTGATAGGCCCGTTCCTGGTTATTGCAGGCTCCGCGGCAGTCGCCATCGGCATGATGGGGTGGCTGGATGCGCGCTACTACCTTATTACCACAGCATTGCCCGTCATCATTATGGCCATCGCGATTGCGGACAGCCTCCACATTACGTTGATGTATCTCCGTGAGCGGGAATTGCACCAAGAGCTTTCAAGCGCAGATGCAGTGCACCGGGCGCTATCACACACCTTTATGCCAGTGAGCCTGACAACACTAACCACCGTCTGTGGTTTTGCCGGTCTGGCCATTGGATCGCCAATGCAACCCATAAGCGAGTTTGGCTGGTTTGCTGCGATTGGCGTTATCGCCGCTTGGGTTCTCAGCCTGACGCTGCTTCCTGCAATGTTGGTGGTAACGAACCTGCAGCCTCGCCGCAGATCCATAGTAGTCATGCCAACACAATTAGATCGCAGCGTTATCAGACTCACCCGCCAGTCGTTTGTACGCCCATGGGTCTACACAAGTGCCGTGGTTGCAACACTCCTCACCTTTACCTATTTTGCCGCTAGCGCTGCATTCGACTACGAGCGCCAACGTTACTTTCAGAGTGACGACCCGGTTCGATTGGCTGACGTCACGCTCAACGAACGGCTGGCAGGTTTGAATTTTCTTGATGTCGTCGTGACTACCCCTGAACCCGAAGGGTTACTTACGCCTGATGCCATGCAATCGATCGCTGAACTGGCACAACAACTCAAAGATCATCCGCTGGTAGCGAAGGTTACCGGGATAACCGACTACATGAGCTTGATGCACAGTGCTTTGACTGATGCACCGGCAGGCACCCTTCCAACCAGGCCTAACGCTCCGGCTCAGTACATGTTGCTCTACGAAGCATCAGGTGACCCAGAAGACTTTGTGGAGGAGATCGACTACGACTACCAGAATGCGTTGCTGCGTGCTCAGCTCACAACCGACAGATACAGCGCGACACGCGATGCGGTTGCTCATTTTGAAAAACTAGTCGACAGTTTTTCCTCTGAGAGCGGTCTGCAAGCAAGTGTAAGTGGCCGTGTAGCAGTGAACACCGGGTGGATGGATCTATTGTCAACCAGCCACTTCCAAAGCCTGGCCATCGCGTTGGCGCTTGTGCTGCTTGCTTCATTGCTCACGTTTCGCAGCTTGGGTGCTGCGCTGTTAACGCTCGTACCAGTACTCACCGGAGTGTTATTTACCTATGCGGCCATGGGTCTCTTTGGAGTAGACATTGCACCCGCAACCTCAATGACCGCAGCGATCGCCACCGGACTGGGGGTCGACTTCGCGATCCACCTGCTTGCCGAGCTGCGTCGCGCAGAACGTGCTGGAGCAGAGGGCGTCAATCTATTTCAAGGTCGTTACTCGCTGGTTGCAAAGGCCTGTATTTTTTCGGCAACGGCACTTGGTCTTGCGCTCGCCGTAATTTGTCTTAGCTCTGCCCCACCGCTTCGTTGGTTCGGTGCGCTGGTTGCGACAGCAGCCATAGGCAGCCTGGCAGGAGCGCTTCTCATTATTCCCGCGTCATTCGCTCTTTTTCAATCCTCAACCAAAGCTCGCCAAGTTAGCCTGGAGCCACAAGCACAATGAAATCACTGACACACATCAAACTCTCTCTAGCTTTGCTCGCCGGAGCTCTGGCATCTAACGTGGCTATTGTAGATTTTGCGGTAGCAGACGAGCTACCACTAAACCCAACAACGATTTCCGCTCAAGAACTGGCACAACGCATCGTTGATCGCCCGACAAATGCGGGACGCACCGGCGAAATGCTGTTTGAGATGCGGAATAAAAAGGGTAGGAAGCGTTCGCGCAGCGCTGTGCTGTTGTACGCCGATCAACCAGATATCACTAAGCTCTCTATTCACTTCACCGCCCCGGCGGCAATTCGCGACACTGGGTTCTTGAGCCACAACGCAGATAGCGGGCCGGACCAAAGCTGGCTCTACCTACCCGCAACTGATCGGGTGCGACGCCTACCGGCTTCGGATCGCGGCGACTACTTTATGGGTACTGATCTAACCTATGGTGATCTGCAGGATAACTTCAAGTTCGCCCTCGACGACTGGTCGTTTACATCGGTTGCAGCGGCACAACGAGATGGAAGATCGGTAATTGAACTTACAGGCGAAGCGCTTGCAGACACGCGCAAGGCGATGGGTTACTCAGACTTCAGTGCACTCATCGACCCAGCCACGTTGTTCCCGGTGTACGTCGTCTATTCAGACATCGACGGTGAACCACTAAAGGAAGTAGAGATTTTGGATCAAGAGAAGGTAGATGGGGTTTGGACGGCGACGCGCTTTGTGATCGATAACTTGCAAACCGGCCATCGTACTGAAGTTGTGTTGCGCAACATGCGCGCCGTACCGAATGTGGATATGTCGCGACTTGAATCGAGCTCTCTCGACCTGGGTGCACCAGACCTTGGCTAGGCAGATACGGACAGCAATAGTAGGGCTAGCCGGAACTTTGTGCAGCCTTCTTGGAGTTCCAGGCCTGGCTGCAGAACTCAAGCCAGACACTCTGGGTGTCGAAGTGCGCTACTCCGCTGCTGTACAAACCCAGGATGGAGAACGCTCTCTATCGCGCCTCACTATAACGCCCGAGGCTACCTGGCGGTTTGGTCGTTACTGGCGGGCAGAAACCAGCTTCCGGCTGGAACTTGCCAATGATGATACGGGTCTCGGCACCGTGGAGGGCTATTCCGCACTAACCAAGCCCTGGGTAGATGCAGAACACGCTCGCATTGAACTGGACCGCGCGCATATAACCTGGCGCTCTGGTGCATCTCGAATACGCATTGGTAAACAGGTCACCGCCTGGGGCGTACTCGACGGTGTGCGAATCACCGACCGATTCGATGCGGTACGCCGCCGCGATTTTCTGTATACGGATGTACGACCGGAACGTATCGCACGATGGGGAGCGCAGGCCCGAACAGACATTGGCGCGTGGACCGTCGAGCTCTCTAGTGCCGTTGACCCGACAGTGTCGCAGCAAGCAAACCTGGGTGACGTGTTTGCGCCTCAAGCACCACGCTTCACCGGCGGGCTAGACATAAACACGCTTGCTGCTATTGCCCCGGTATCAATTCGAACGGCGGGGCGCAATGCCTATGGTCGGGATCTGACCTATGGGGCCCGAACTTCTCGGGACCTGGGTACGGGTCGCTTCAACCTCCTCGCCTTTCGCGGCCCTACCACCGACCCTGTGCTCGAATGGGCGGATGGCGTGATTGGAACAGAGATCGAGTTACGGCATCCAATTCGCACGTTAATAGGTGCATCTGTCGACTACAGTCTCGGGAGCACCGTGCTTCGTGCAGAACTTGCCTACATACCCGATCAACCCGTTAATCTGCTGAGTAACGCAGGGCTTGCTAGTACCGTGGAAGAGCGCTGGTTGGCAGGAGTCGCCGTGGATTTAGACGGGCCCTTTGGCGTGTTCATTAACGCTCAGTTTGCGCTCGATTATATGCCTGAAGAAGACGCCACATTCGCACGCCCGCAAACAGATCTTATTAGCACCATCCGACTTCAACGTTCATTCCCTCAAGCAGGGTGGCGGATACAGTTGGAGTACCTGGGATCATTAACAGACCGTGATGGGGTGGTTCGACCGCAAATCAGCAAGGAGTTGAACGACAAGCTGAGACTGGCGGTGGGCGGAGACTTTGCGTTTGGTAGCGATCAAGGCATCTTCGGTCAGTTTGAAAGGCAGAATCGCGGTTGGCTGAGGCTGCAACTAAACCTCTAGTCCCTGGGCGCTTGAAGGCTTAGCCCAGTGCATACCTCAATTGACTGCTCTAATATGTGACAATCTATACCTACTGGTAGGTATGTTTACTGATTAACTTAACCAAAAGTTACAGGGTTTCCATTGAACGAGCGGTTAGATACGAGTATTCATCAGCAGCGCGATCTCCTTGAGCTCGTAGAGCTAGCTCTGGAGCAGTCCGCGCACCAGCGCGATGATTGGCTAGCGGCTGCCTGCAATGGCGACGCCAATTTACTCGGAAAAGCACGCCGCCTGTTAGCCAAGACGGGCGAAACCCAGGCCAATTCGTACGCCCACCTTGCGCAAGGTCGTGATTGGAGCAGTTTGGGCCTCGATATCAATAACTATCGGGTACTACGAAAACTCGGTTCGGGCGGCATGGCTGACGTGTTTGAAGCCGAACGCGCAGATGGAGAATTTGTCTCCCGCGTTGCCGTAAAGGTTATCAAAACAGAATGTCTTAACGAGCAACTGCTGCAGCAATTCGCGGTTGAGCGTCAAACACTCGCCAATCTAAAACACCCTAACATCGTATCTCTGATCGACGGCGGCACTACTAACTGCAATCTGCCTTATGTGGTGATGGAGTTAATCGAAGGACTGCCGTTGGGCGAGTTCCTAGCCACGAATGCACTTTCCAGGTCGAGCAAACTAGAACTCTTCGACAAAATTTGCTCGGCAGTAGAACACGCGCACGCGTCTTTGATTATTCACCGCGATATTAAGCCGGGCAACATAATGGTTACCGCTAACGGTGAGCCCAAGCTTTATGATTTTGGACTAGCGAAAACCCTGGGGGATAGTGAGAGAGAATTTACGGTCGCAGGCGCGTTTACTCCGGCTTATGCCAGCCCAGAGCAAGTGAGCGGCAAACCCATATCAGTCGCCACCGACATATACTCTCTAGGCGCCGTACTCTACTTCATACTCACCGATAGTCCGGTCCATGATGTAACCGAACTTTCGGCGCTTGCCACCGTTACCAAGATTTGCGCCGGGGAAATCGAAAAACCCAGTATTAGGAGCACGTCGAAAGGGCTGCGCGCAACGATTAGTCAGGACCTTGATGCCATTACACTGAAAGCGCTTGCGCTTGAACCTGAGCGACGCTACGTGTCGGTGAGCTCATTACGCAGCGATTTGGCGAACCTGGCGGCCCGCAGGCCGGTGGCCGCTCAATTCGATTCAAAAATTTACCGCATCAAGAAGTTTGTATCTCGTCACCGAACAGGTCTCATTGCCTGCGCTGTGTCGCTGGCCGCCTTAATGGTTGGCCTGGGCGTATCTGTGCAACAAACCCGGTTAGCCAATCAGCAATTGGATCGAGCCACCATTGTTAGCGATCTGATTGGCGACATTCTAATGTCACCTGCATCTCGATGGGATGTGGATCTCTCTGCAGGCCCAGACGCCAAAATGAGCGATGTGCTAGAACTGGCCGGCCAGCACATTGAAACCAATCTCACGGAATATCCCGATGTTCAAATCGAGTTGTTGTCTCGCCTGTCCATAGCACTCGAGCGATTGTCGAAGAACGATCAGTCGGTAAAGTTAAGCGAAACCGCCATGGCACTGGTGGAAAAAATCGAATCTCCCGAACTGCAGATCCAAGCGTTAATCGCGCACGGCAAAAGTTTGACACGCAGCGGTGTGTCGGAACCCGGTCTGCAAATGCTCCTAAAAGCTGAGCGTATGTTGACAAACCAGGGGTCAGAACGAACGGGCCGGTATCTCTATCTGTTAAACGATATTGGCAATGCCTACGGTACGCTGGAGAGATATCAAGACCAGGTCGACACAATGAAGCGGGCGCTCACACTGTTTGCCGATATGTCGTTCAACTCTAATCACCCGGCGGCCGCAGGCGGCTACAACAACCTGGCGTCAGCACAAATGAATCTGGGGCGTCTTGACGAAGCGCGCGCATCGATTGACAAGGCCATGTCAATCGTCGATTTACCAAAAAACCAGGATGAAGTCGTTCGCGCGTACGTTTACATGTACTCCGCAGTACTAGAGATGGCCACCAACAATTTCGAACTCGCTGCACGCAACAATGAAATTGCGATCAACGGGTTCTCGGAGCTCTTAGGCGAGGAAACAAAAGAGATGTCGGTAGCGCTGGCGCGCCAGGCCATCATTCTTCGACTTAGCCAACAAAAAGAAAAGGCACTAGGCAGGCTTGATCAAGCAATCAGCTTATCTGAACGTAGAGGTCGACGAAGCGCCGACCTGGTTACGGCGCAGATTATGCTGGCAAACTGGCAAGGCAAACACCAGTCAGCGATCGATGTCGTTGATATTAACAAACTCGTCGGGTCTCGAGATTTCTTCAACGTCCTTAGTGTGTTTGAGATCGGGCTGGCGCAGATTGCATTGGGTGATACAGCAAGCGGCCGCGCACTCGCAACCCAGTCAATGGATAAGATGCGCAACCTGTATGGTGGCGCGCTGCTGGAATACATGGAAAAGCAGTTGGAAGATACAACTGGAAACTCGCCCCAACTCATCTAAGCCACCAAAAAAAGTGGCCACATAGCTCGCAATTGGCGTCGATGGGTTAGGATTCGTTAGCTTCACGTTAGCAACTTAGGGAGAAAACGAGTGACACGCACGGCACAAGAGACAATTGAAGAGTTTTGGTCGCGGCAAAATTCCGGCGACTATACCCAGGTGGTAGATCTATTTGCTGAAAACGCGCTGCTGGAAGACCCCTTCTTCGGCCGCTTCGAAGGTAAGTCAGCAATCGCCGGGTTCATGGCTAAAATGGTAACGGAGATGGCGGAGCGAAATACTCGCTTCACGGTAAAAGAGATCGCCGGTGGCAATGAAGTTGCCTGGGCGCGATGGATCGCCCACACCCCAGATGGTGACGTTGAGGGGTGTGGCCTCTACCGAGTGGTCGACGGTATGATGACCTACTATTGTGACTACATGAATGCGCGTGAAACCTAGGTCGGTCTCCTATGCGACAGCAGTCCAAACAATCTCTTCTCGCCCGCACACAGATACAAAGCTACCAACAGGCAGGCTATCTGGCCGTCGAAGGATTGATCTCCGCGGACGAACTGTCTAGAGCTCGCGCGGCAATCGACACTGCCGTAGCTGAACGCACCGCCGACGACCAGCGCAGCATGGCGGAAAAAACCCGCTACGAACAATCGTTTGTGCAGTGTATGCGACTGTGGGAAGACCACACAGAAGTTGCACCTTTTACCTTTCACCCTCTTATTGCCCAGGCCGCCGCCGAGTTGATGGAGGTTGACTGCGCCCGGCTCTGGCAAGATCAAGCGTTGTACAAGGAACCTGGTGGTGCTGCTACAACCGCCCATCAGGATCAGTCGTTTTGGCCTATCGGTGATGCCCCTCTCGTATCGGCCTGGGTTGCGCTGACTGACGTTACCCGTGCAAGCGGTGCAATGGGTTACGTTCCAGGCTCACATCTTGCGGGTCGTCTGCAGGTCGTAGATATCACGCATCAGAACGAGCCCTATGACATTCTGCAAGACACTGCTCTTGGCGGCGCCACAACAGAGTGGGTAGAAGCTACTGCCGGAACAGTCATCTTTCATCACGGTTACTGCGTACATCAAGCAGGACCTAATCAAACCGACGACACACGCCGCGCCATGACAATGGTCTACTACGCCGACGGCACTGTTCGGGATAAAGACTGGCCGGTGTTTGGTCTGGACCGCGCAAAGATCGCTGTAGGCGAACCAATAGAAGGATTGGGTTTGCCTATCGCCTGGCCACGCGAAGACAACAGTCTGCCTGAAGCGCCCACTCAGTTAGGCGCCAAGGTGGGCTTTGGGTTCGAGCGCCAGTAGCGCCGGTCGCGCGCGATTCACTAGTGTAAAAGCGACCAGTCGGGTTCCGACTCTGGATGCGATAGCTCTCCAAACGCATTACGCACTACCCGCCTCTGCTCATCCAGCCAATGCGACCACTGCGTGCAGGGTACCAGCGCATCCCCACGCTTGCGTTGCTGAGCGAGCAGCTCCGCCGCCAGAGTTTTCTGCAACGTACCAGGGTTTCGTTCACTCGCCAGATTGTTCTGCTGCCAACGATCTTGCTCAAGATCATATAGCTCAACGCGCCCATCGAGCCGTTCGACATAGGTGTGGGTAAGCGTGCGCACTCCGCGCCATTCCGCACCGTCTTTCATCCAGTCGAACCACTTCGAGAAGTTCATCAAGAATTGACTGCTAACTGGTGATCCGTTGTGCTTGCCTAATAACCAGGGCGCATGACTCACGCCTTCTACCGATCTAGGTATAGGCACACCTGCAAGCTCGCACAGCGTCGGAAAAATATCGGCCATACCCAGCAGTGAATTAACTTGAGCCCCTTCGGGTAGCCCCCCGGGCCAGCGAAACAGTGCAGGAACATGGATCGATGCATCGTAAGGGTTTTTCTTTGACCAGGGATTAACCCCTTGAGACCCGGCCTGGGTGCCATGATCTGATGCAAACAAAACAATGGTGTCGTCAGCGAGTTGTTTCGCGTCCAGAAAATCGAGAAGCTTCCCAAGCATGCTATCAATGGCCAACACCATCGCCAGGTAGTGCCGATACATCTCGAGGCTCACTTCCATCTGCGCCTCTGGCACGTTGGGTGGCAGTGAAAGATCCTTCGGCAACATCTCATAATATTGTGGCGGAGCAAATTCGAACGGTGTGTAGTGCGGCGGGTGCGGTGACAAAAACAACAGAAAGGGCTCGTTGCCACACTCTTCGATGAACTGCTTTCCGTAAGTTAACAACCCATCCGTTTCGTAACCGTCCCAGCGCTCGTAGTTCCAATCTTTTGCGTGCACAAAGCCATTGAAATAGACCATATGCTGATTGTAAGCCCGCCAATAGTCGAACCCCAATCGATCGCGCCCCTCCGGCACCCAATCTGGGTGCTGCGGCATACGATCAAGTGCCGGCCACAAACCGGTATGCAAATGCCACTTGCCAACCCAGCCCGTGCGATAGCCTTGATGAGCGAACGCATCGGCAATGGACAGTTCGCTGTGGCGAGTGCGGGTGGTGTTAATAAGATGGCCGGTGGTTTGCGGGTAACGGCCGGTGACAAGCATCGCTCGTGAAGGCGTGCAGACCGGGCAATTAGCGATAGCGTTACTAACGCTCACACCTTCCGTCGCCAGGCGATCAATATTGGGTGTGTCTATCTGGCTCTCGCCAAACAACGGCAGAGCCTGAGCTCTGAGTTGATCGGGAAACAGTACAACAACGTTTGGCTGTTTGCGGCTCATGTATAGCGACCCACCAACCAGTCGAGATACGCGGATTTGTTTTTCCAGTCCATCGCGCAGCGCACCAGTTTGCCATCGGTTGATTCGGTCGCCATAGTCTTCGCGTCATCGGTTAGCACAAGTGGCAGCGTTTCTATTTGCACAAGGTCGATATCCAGTGTCTCTTCAAGCGCGAGATAAACAGCCACTGTATCGAATAACACCGACGACTCTATTGTAGGATCTACCATCTTGGTAATGGGCCAGTCTATAGCCTCGAACCAGCCAAAGTGGTTTTCACGGACAGCACTTAGTAGCGCGTCGGTGCTGGCCATCACTTGTTCAAAACGCGCACCCTGCAACTGAATCGATCCGCAGGTATCTAATGGGGTGAGCGTAATATCCCAATCCGAGCGAAAGACCTGCTGTGCTGCCGCGGTGTGTTTCACTAGGTTGTATTCGCGAGATGGTTTGGGAGCATCCAGATAACCGCGCCGCACACTGCCATGCATGCCGATCAGCCTCGAATTCTTGATGATGTCGGGTGCACGCACCAACGCACTAGCAAGGTTGGCGAGCGGTCCAATGCTGATGACAGTGACGGGCTGACTTGAATCCTGAATGCAATCTATGAGCGCACCGACTCCGTCCTGGTAAACTGTCCCCGGATATTGACTCAATTGATATCCGCCAAGCCAAGCAGCGTGGGTTCGTTCCTGAGTGTCCAGCGCGAGCCCCACGCCCACAGCGACATCTCTGCGCCCGTCAATCTCTAAGAGCTTTGCAGCAAGCGCCGCGCCATACTGAGTATCACCCGTTGAAGAGAGCACCAGTTTCACATCGAGTTCCGGACAGCGCAGCAACAAAGCTAACGCCCACACGTCGTCGACATCAAAACCGATGTCAGTGTCCAGAACGACGGGAATGGCAGGAGCGCCGGTCATCGAATTGGGTTTAGGAGTGCGTTCATAGGTTGCTAATCCAGTCCTTGTGCTATCGCACGCATTGCATCAAATGTATCAGCAAACAGCGTCATTTCTGCAGATTCAGGATGGGTTGATAACTTCACGATCACAACCTGTGTGCGTTGATCGACAAAAATCATCTGCCCGTGAATGCCAATACAGATCAGCTGTTGATTGGCAGAATCTGCCCACACCTGGTTCCGATAGTGTCCGCCCGGTGCCATTTCGGCGTAGTCGGTTTCTGCAAACAGTCGCTTGAGTTCGCTGTTTCCTTGTAGCGTATCCACTATCCAGTCAGCAGGTACAATTTGCTCACCGTTCAGCTCGCCGTTCTGGACCAACAGCTGACCGAATCGCGCCAGATCCCGCGCGCAGGCACTCATGCCGGCACCAAAGTAAGGGAAGCCAATCGAATCAACCACCACAGAGGCATCCTGCTCGGGCACCATGGGTTGCCAGAGTCTTTCTTCCAGCAACGTTGCCACGCTCTTCTTGGTCGCTCGTTCAACGGCCATGGCAACCACGTTGGTAAACACGGTGCGGTAATGGAAGTGCTCGCCGTCTTGTTGTTCGGTTTTCTGTAAAGAACAGGCGTATTCGAACAGCGTTTTCGGGGTATCTGCCCTTACTAGAGCCGGTCGCCATCCAACCACCGCCGTTTCCCGCCAGAATTCTGCGTTGCGATCCGCGTAATCCTCACCGAACTCGATCGCACCGGTCATGTCCAGCGCTTGTTGCACAGTGGTATTGCGAAACCCTGTGTCGGAAAACTCCGGAATGTAGTGCGTGAGGTTGTTCGCTGGATCTATACGGTTTTCAGCAGCAAGGATGCCAACCAGCATGCCAAGAAACGATTTGGAAACAGAATTCAGTAAATGATGCGACGCAGCGGTCATGTTGTTGCGGTAGTCTTCTGCGATTATTTTGCCGTGTCGTGTAACCACAAAAGCATCTGTGAACGTATCGTCGAGCATTTGGGCAACAGTACGTGAGTCGCCCTGCGCATCTGCGTAGGTAATGCGAGATACATCTTGCAGAGCCTCCGGCATGGGCGTGTTTGGGTTGGACCCTCGTTTTAACCGCGTTGTTGGAAACAGTTGCTGTACGTGCTGAAAGCTTGTGCGATTGTGTGGCGGATAGCCCCAATTGTCAGGGGTAAAATCGAATTCAAAGAGCCCTGCAGTCATTGCTTTCCACCACGCATGAGTCGACCAGGCAGTGCACCCGTATGTTCGCCATTTTCATAAGTTACTTCTCCAGCGCAAACCGTTGCGATGTAGCCCGTGGCTTTCTGCACCAGACGCTTACCTCCTGCGGGCAGATCGTAAGCCATCTCAGGGGCGTGCAAGCTCAACGCGTCATAATCGATCAGATTGATGTCGGCGCGATAACCCGGAGCTAGTACGCCACGATCATGCATGCCGTAGACTTGCGCCGTATCCTGGGTCAACTTGTGCACTACCGATTCCAGTGACATCTTCGGACCCCGCGTGCGATCACGAGTGAAATAGCTCAACATGTAGGTGGGCACGCTGGCATCAACCAACACTCCACAGTGGGCGCCACCATCTGATAGGCCAAACACGCTGAGCGGATTTTCGATGGCTTCGCGTTGCGCTTCGAGATCGCCGGGATAATTACCAAATAGAAACAACAACGGCGTTCCGGCCGCCATGGTGTCCATCATCACCTCGGTTGGATGTTTGCCGGTTACGCGAGCAATCGCTGACAGGCTGTCACGCTTCGGATCTGGTTCGTAGCTGAGGGTCTCATCCAACACGTATATGGAGTCAACATCCGTCATGAAGCGCACGGCGTCTTTATTCTTGGGCAGAATGGGATCTTCAGTGAGTACTCGCTGCCGAAAGTCTGGATCCAACAGCTTTGCCTTGCGCTGTTCAATAGATAGCTTGTGAATCTCGCGGTAAGCGGGAAACTGGCGCATCGGGTTGATGGTACCTTCAAGCGTCATAAGGATTGACGCCGGTCTGGCGCCAACTTGTGGGCGTAGATGCAAACCTTCGCGCTGCAGGTCTTCCGCGAGCTGCCAAATGGGACTTGGCCCCGGTGTCATCAACGTGGTTAAAGGACGACCGGTGGTTCGTGCAATGTGCTCAATCCATGCCAGTTCGTCTTTGTCTTTTAGCCAATCAGAAATGATCTCTATCGTGCCGTGGGACAGACCTTCGAACGCGCTACCGATAGACTTCATTTCATCGGCAGAGGCTTTGGTGCCGGGTACCAGTTTTCCTGCCTTGTCGACGTGCCCGTAAAACCGCGAGGTCGAAAACCCCATCGCGCCTGCTTTCAGCGCATCGCGAGTGATTTCGCGCATTGCCGCCATATCTTGCGACGTGGCATCGTCGTAACAGCGATCGCCCATCACATAGTGGCGTACCGCAACGTGTGGCACTTGTGCGCCAATGTCTACACTGTACGGCGTATCGATGGCATCCAGATACTCAGCAAACGACTCCCAATTCCAGTCGATGCCGTCATGCAGCGCGGTACCCGGGATGTCCTCTACGCTTTCCATTAAGGCAACAAGCTCATCCTGCGCACCGGGTCGCAGCGGCGCAAAGCCTACGCCGCAGTTACCCATCACCACCGTGGTAACGCCGTGCCAGCTGGAAGGGGTGACCTGTTTATCCCAACAGACCTGGCCATCGTAGTGCGTGTGAATATCGACGAAGCCGGGGGTGAC
>CAZFIA010000087.1:0-17336 GCA_964519335.1 uncultured Pseudomonadales bacterium | reverse complement strand
CGTAATGCGCAGCGTCAATTGTTGAGTAGCCACGACCTGGGATTCAGGAAAATAGCGTGGCGAGCAACACGCCAACAATCACGGCACCTGCAATCATAAGGCCGGTTCGAACCTGCGGGTTGTCGAAACCCGGCCAAAGCGGTGCAACTTTGCCCGACGCAGCTCGCTGGGTGTTACCTACAATGATTTCGGTTTGACCAAGCGATGTGTTTTGGGTGTGTGTCGCCGTGATATTCACACCCGCATCATTTGCTGTGCGGGCCTGACTGGTGAGCGATTCGAGTGTTTGATCAAGCGCCTGAATATCTACTTTTAGCTCACTTGCTTTTCTCTGGACTTCGATCAGACCTTTCGCATGTTGTTTTTGCAAGACGCTAATCTGATTCGATTGCAGACCGTTTACTTCAATACCACCACCCACGGCAAGAACTGTAGTGGACTCGCCATTGGTGCTATCCGCCGCCGGTTCAACGGTGACCTTTGCTGATTTAGAAGCGGGGGGTTTTTCAGGGGCGGAATCGGACACTGTGTCCGAACTGGAATCTATGGTGATGTCTGAAGGGGATTTGTTGTCCATGCCTATCCTGTTTGTTACTGCCTATCCTGAGGGTTACTGCTGCAGCCACAGGAAGTTTAGCATCACGCACCTTTGCGCTGAACTTGGAGGCTATGGCATTAAGGCATATCTCATTTTATATCAGCAACTTAGCGGTTTTATCTCTAACGCTTCACAGAACTGGCTCATAGAAACCGCTGGACCCGGGGGGACTCTGGCTGCTGACCAAGCCGCAGCTGCACTGTGGCGCGGGTCAGCTCCAACAGGTCGCGCTGCGCTCGACTGCCACCAAGGCGCTCGTGATTGGTCATGGCAGGCTCCAGTTTGCCCAGACACTCCCCCCACTCCTGATTTAGAAAGGCTGAAAACGCATGGGTAAGCGCGGCTACCGAATCGCTGGCCCAGCCACGCGTTGTGTTTTGTAAATCAATAAGCGAACTGGCTGTGTCTGGCCCAGTCTTCGATGATGGATGAGCAGCTTCTTTGGTGTGTGCAATCACGCTGTGAGCAATCACGCTGTGAGCATCAGCAAAAGAAATTCCCGGCTTGGGGAAACAGCGCGCCGCGTAGTCGCTGGCCTTTTCCCACAACCCTTGCGGACATTGGACGCCTGCGAGTTGTGCGCGAAAAAGCACCGCAACCAGATCTGTCATCACGTTGATCGGCGGAGCGGAGGTCACTTCGGGTGATATGTCGGCCTCTACGATCTGCCACAGACGGTCAAGGTCATTCGCCGCTAGCGCCCAGAGCGCATCGTGCCAGGCCAAATGACAGTGCAGCAGACCATCACGAGAGTAGCTGCCGCGCCATTCATTTAGTTGGTTTCGACCCGCCTCAAATTCGCCGCTCTCGTAATGGATGTGAGCGCGATGGTGAACCGCATTGGCGTTGGCTGGATTGGCTGCAAACGCGCGTTCGTTGATCTTCTCAGCCTCAGCAAGCTCGCTAGTCTCACAGAGGGCAAAGGCGTACTGGCTCTCAAACCACCAATCGTCAATGTAGTGTTTGCGAAAGGCGGCCATAAACTCAACGTTTTCTTGTTCGCGATCTGTTCTGCCGCTGAAGCCGATCAAACCGAACACGCCGCAACAGGGTTGCAGCATCAGGACGTCGCGCGGGTAGTTCGAAAGATGGGCCTTGATGCGTTCGAAAACTTGCGGGCTCTTGCCACGCACCAGCATGGCCATAATGTCGATGTGGTTGCGTTGTTGCTCAGCACCCTCCCCGCTAAGCGCTTCTGCGTGCTCTTGCGCCTGCGCCATCTGATCGAGAGCTTCCTTGGGCTTGGCTATGATTTGCAGCGAACGGGCCAAATGCGCTCGTGCCAGAGCGAACTGAGGATCGAGTTCCGTTGCCTCTGTGAGCTTTTCGATGGCACCCGCCTGGGCGGCCAGAAACAGGTCCAGACCCTCACAATAGGTGTCAAAAGCTGCCGTTGAGCAGGTGGTGACGGGGTTACCGTACCGATCGCGCCGATCGCGCATAAACAGAGATCCCTTGGCTGTAAGCGAGGTGCGAATGGTACACTTCGGGGGCAAAATTACAGAGATTAAACATGAACGAAGCTTGGATTATTGACGCTGCTCGGACACCTCGTGGAATTGGCAAACAGGGCAAGGGCGCACTATGGGAGGTCCATCCCCAGAAACTACTGTCAACGGTCTTAAAGGCACTTGAAGAGCGCAATCAGCTCAATACCGAAGAAATAGATGACGTGATCATCAGTTGCAGCCGTCAGATTGACAAACAAGGGTCTTGCATCGGTCGAATGGCGGCGCTGGACGCGGGTTACTCCATGCGCGCCTCAGGTATGACGCTCGATCGATTCTGCGGCGGCGGCATTACGTCGGTGAATCTCGCAGCGGCTAACATTATGAGTGGCATGGAAGATCTGGTGGTTGCCGGAGGCGTCGAGATGATGTCCTACACAGCAACAACGGGCGGCCGCCCGCTGGATGCCGACAACGAAGACCTGCGCAACGCACACCCCCAGACCAACGTGGGTATAGCGGCCGACATCATCGCAACAGAAGAAGGCTTTAGTCGCGCTGAACTCGATGCATTTTCTGCGGAGAGCCAGGTTCGTGCCGGTGCCGCCATTGAAGCCGGTGCGTTCGACAAGAGCTTGATTCCGGTGATGCGACCCGATGGCACGCTGGCACTGGATGCTGAAGAATTTCCACGGCCACAAACCACGGTAGAGAGCCTTGCGAACCTGCAGCCCGTGTTTGGCAACTTTATGGACATGCCGTTTTTTGACACCGGCCTTACGTTCAAAGAGATGGTGGAGAAGAAATGGCCCGACCTTGAAATTGAGCACGTCCATCACGCGGGCAGCTCATCAGGCGTTGTAGATGGCGCCGGCGCTGTTGTGATGGCGTCACCCGACTACGCCAAGAAGCACGGCCTTAAGCCACGCGCAAAGATCAAGGCGATGGCCAACATGGGTCACTCCCCCGAGTACATTCTTAACGCGCCGGTAGACGCGGCAAAGAAGGTGCTCGATAAGGCAGGAATGTCGCTGAACGACATCGATCTGTTTGAGGTCAACGAAGCCTTTGCTGTTGTGCCCGTGAAGTTCATGCGCGATTTGGGTGTAGACCACGCGAAACTTAACGTTAATGGCGGTGCCATTGCGCTGGGCCACCCGATTGGTGCAACCGGCTCAATGCTTATTGGTACCGCGCTTGACGAGCTGGAGCGCCGCAACGCGGGCACTGCGCTTGTCACTATGTGTGCGGCTGGCGGTATGGCACCGGCTATAGTTATCGAGCGAGTCTAATCTGTTAATTGGTGCGCTAAGGCGCTACCTAGTGCGCATGGGCATGATGATGCCCATGCGCACTCTCAGCATCGGCTGAGCCTTCGGCATCTTCTGGGCCATGCCCAATCGGAAGCGCCTCATCGCAGGCATGGGCTGAGCATTCCGTCTCAAGCGTTGAATGGGAGATAGCAAAGCGATCCTGCAGAGTGGTTTTTACCTGCTGCTTAATTGCATCCGCGTTGCCCCATTCATTCGGCTCTATAACCAGATGCGCATCCAGCGCGTTCTCATGCTCCTGCATTTGCCACAGATGCACATGGTGTACGTTAGCCACGCCTTCAACGGTTAAAATCGCATCCATAACCGTGTCGGTCTTAAGATCGGGCGGGCTACCCAGCATGAGTATGCGTACTACTCCGCCGATCTCCGAAAACGACAGCCACAGGATGTAGCCCGCGATCATGAGCGTGACCAGCGGGTCAACAAAGTGCCAGTCGAAGAGAATAATCAGCGTACCGGCAACAATGACCGCCACAGAACCGAGCGCGTCAGCCAGGTTATGCAAAAACGCAGCGCGTATGTTGACACTGGTTTTTGACATTGAGTAGGTAAGCGCTGCGGTGATGCCATCTACAATTAGCGCAACGCCTGCGATTATTACTACTAACCAACCATCAACGCTTGCAGGCTCAAAGAATCGCATCACGGCTTCAAAGGCCAGATAACAGCCCACCACAATAAGCGTGGTGTAGTTAACCAGCGCACCCACCACCTCTGCCCGGCCATAGCCAAAGGTCATCTCAGCGTCTGCCGGTGCCCGCGCAATCTTGCGCGCAAAGAACGCGATAATGAGCGAGACCGCGTCTGAGAGGTTATGAATAGCGTCCGCAATGAGCGCGAGACTGCCGGACAGAATGCCGCCGATAATCTGCGCGGCAGTGAGGACCAGATTAACCACAACCGCCCAGAAGACGCGCGCGTCCCCGGCTTCGGGATCTATGTGGTGATGGTGGTGTCCTGCCATAGCCCGAACTATAACTGCTCTGGCGACGAGAGGCTCTGGCCTATGTTCAGTATTAGCGAACTCAGCACAAATCTGGCGTGAAAATGCCCACTAATAGCGCCTGGGCGCAGGCTGGGCTCCTAGCCCGGCCTGAGAGCACAATCAGGTAATCAGCAACGCCCTACCAAACAGCATCGTTGGGGTCAGAGTAAAGTGCCAGAGTTAACTACCCAAATTGGGTTGGCAATACGCACACGCAGCTTGGGTGACTACCTGCATTCCGACCAGTTTCCGGCTAACGCATCGGTAACCTGGCTCGTAGACAATTCGCATGCCATCTGTAGATAGCGAGCTACTCTTGCCACGCCAACCCAGGTACTGCCCTCCCCGAATTTCAGTGCACGTGATACAGAGGGGCAACAATCGACAAGCTTGTTTTGGCAGCGATGATGACATGAAGGCCTATGCCCACTGGCTGAATGAAGGCGCCGTCAAGTACGGCGTAAGTATAAATGGCTGGGTCTTTATGACCAACCACACACACCTTCTCCTAACCCCATCGGAAGAAGATGGTATTTCTCGGCTAATGCAATTCCTCGGGCGCAACTATGTTCGGAACTTTAATCGCCGATACAGTCGCACAGGAACCCTTTTCGACGGTCGATTCAAGTCCTGCCTGGTGCAGAATAGTCGTTACGTCTTAACTTGCCTGCGCTACATTGAGTTAAACCCGGTTCGCGCCGGCATCGTGACTGATCCCGGGGACTACCCTTGGTCCAGTTATAAAAGTCACGCCTTTGGGCTGAACATCGCTATGCAATCTGTCCATCAGAGCTACTTGTCTTTGGGGAGAGATCCATTCTCACGTCAGGACGCTTATCGCAAATTGTTGAATGAACGGATGGAAGTAGAAGTCGTGGCAAAAATTAGACATTGCACCAACACCGGACTTGTACTGGGCTCACAACTTTTTCGCGATCAGGTCGCGCAAATGAAATCCTGACGTTTACTTTGGCACTTTACTCTGACCCCGGAGGTCAGAAGTCTACGTCGCCGTAGTTGTAGGTGAGTTCTTCGCCTGCTGCTATGTCGCGTAGGGCAACAACTCGAAGGCTATCGTAGTACACCACATTGGGCTCACTCGAATGATTGGTGAAGCGCAGATCACAAGTAACGTTAACCGGTCCGCTATCACACCAGAGTGTGTGTGCCCCCGGCGGATCTGCGGGTTCTACTTCGCACACTCCGATTAGCTCGTCTTGCGCTATCGCGTTGATGGTAAACAAGCCTCGACCGTGAATCTTGCTTGCGCGTACCTCAAGTTTTATGGGTTGCATTTCAGTCGTTGTTGCCTCTGTTACGAAGACGTCCCGTAGCACTGTCTAGCCCCTTGTTGTGCCCAACTATTGGCCACTTCAAGCGACGGTTTGCCGTAGTCAGGCATATCAAGCTCCATGCAATAAAGCCCGGTGGAAACACGCTCGATGAATCCCCACTGCCATATAGCAAGCGGCGCAGTGCCTGTTAGCTGCGCCAAACGCTCGCAGCGCGATTTCCCGCGTTCGATCGGCGCGGTATTCGATTCGAGAAGTTCGTCGCTCGCCTCTCGCATCAACACGCCAAGGTCGTATTCGGGTTCTCCGAAAAGCCCGTCTGGATCGATAAACGCGTAACCGCCTGAGGAGGTGTGCAGCGCATTTAACGAGTGAGGGTCGCCATGGATCAACACCTTGTTTGCTTGTTCATGAGCGCGCTCTCGACAATGCGTGAAGTCGACGGCTATCGACAGAGTTTCGGCAGAAATGTACTGGGGGTGCTTTTCAGCGAGCGCAACAATAAACGAGCGCAGCCAATTGGCTTTTTGCGCACCCGTTTGAAGATCAATCCCAGCCGTGGGTACTTGCCAGGCCTCCTTGAGGGTTTCGCAAAGCAATCGCTGCTGCGTTTCCGGATCGGACTCAATGCGCCCGAGTGGTTCGCCAAGCCTGGGCATTAGCATCGCGCCTGTCTCATCATCCGCTTCCAGCACGAGCACATAACCGCGACCCTCCGCCGCCTGCAAGATTTTCAGCTCGTTGTTATAGAGCACCTCGCTCTGACCGGGCTCGGCAATGGATGGCACCGAAAGCTTAATAACCAGGTCATCAGCCGCTGTATTGCGGGCTTCTATTACTAGCGCCCCACTGCCCCCGTGCAGTACCCCACCCAGTGATAGTGCCCATTGTTTTTGCAGTCGCTCGACTTTTGCTGGTAGCTCGGCACGCCAGGCAGCACCTGCAGCCCCCAGGTGTCTTAAGCGCTTTTCTACTTCTGGGGGGAGTGTGATGGATGTTTCCTGCTGCACGGCGGGCCTATCTTTCCCGATTCAAACGTCGCGTTCGAGTAATAGACCAAGCTGTCTTGACTGCGCAACCAGCACGCCGTTCTCATCCCAAAGTGCACCGCTCTCAACCATCCGCCCACCCTGGACATCGTCGGTAACAAAGCGTCCCAGCAACCAGGGGGTAACCGGTCGTCTGCGCACGTGCACCGTTAACTCGATGGTGGGCACCCAGCCTATAACACCCAACAGGCCGAACAAAGCCGGGGGAAACGCATCACTAAACATCACCGATGTGATCGATGTACTGGGCGTTTGATCACGCAAGCGAATCCAGCCAGATACCTCTGCTTTGCCATCGGTTGATCCAGCGCCCAACTGGGTCTCCGGATTTATCCGTATCTCAATTCGATCTCTGATTGGGAGATCTACCCCCTGTGCAACACCAGAACGCTCGGGACAGTCCAACGGGCCAGGAATAACCGGCGCCGTCAATGACACCTGCTTGTCCTCCGGTATCTGCACGCCCGGCGTCGACAGATCGCCAAAGGCGGTCAACACCTCCAGTCGGGTCTTGCCTTCTTGAATTAGGCGCGCGCGTGCTGTGGTAAGCGTTCGCCCACGGCGAATGAGTTCAACCTGCACTTCACATGCGGTATCAGAAAGTCCGGGTCGCAGGTAGTGCGTGGTCACTGTCAGCGGATCAGGATGCTCCGCACTTACTCGAGCTATCGCACCGAGTACGATAGCGAGCAGGTAGCCGCCATTAGGATTTCCGCCGATGCTCCAATGCTTGCTGACGGTGCCTTGATAGCGACCATCGCCGAGCTCCGCAAGTGCAGTGTCCGCGTAGAAAGCGGAACCACTTTCCTCCCCCGTCAAACCAATCTCCTTAAACCGACGCGGCTAGCCGTCCGCAGACACCCACTCATTCAACAGCTGATGGAAATGTCTGAGCTTGGTTTCTTGATAACGCGCAAGCGTGACCGAGTCGTACTGCGCCGCCTCAAGCCCTGTTTGCACATGGGGTAAGTTAAAGCTGTCTTGCTGAAACACTTTAGCAAGCACTCCCAGCTCTGGCGCTTTTATCCAGTCGTCCTCTTCTGACAGCAGATGCATCGGCGCCGGCGCCGGTCGTTCGCCCGCTTTGAACGGCGTCAGGTAATAGCATTCCATCAACGACTTATCGTGATGGTTTTTCCAGGGTCTAAATCGGTAAACGATCCGATTGTAGCCGCCCCACGGATGGAAGTTTGGAAACAGCGTGTAGTAGATGCTATCGGAAACGTCGGCATCGGAAATGGGTACATCTTCGGGTATAAACTCGCGTAGCGCTTCCCTCGCCCCCGCGGCCATCATGGTTCGCGCCTTCATACCTTCGGGCACCTGCGCTGCCTCCGGATCATCTAGCTTGCGCATGATGACTGCCTCAAACAATTCCTGCTCGTCGGGAGTCCAACGAAGATGCGGACTGGGCGTGCCGTTAGGCGTGATCGCTCGAGAGAAGTTGCCCCAGACGTCATATTGCGTGTTCTCGTCGCCGATGCCCGCTAGGATTTGTGGATGGGTCGTAACCACATGGAAGGCCTCCATAAAGGCTTCCTGCGCAAGCTTCCAGTTGCACGGCAAGATTTTGCCAACATGCGCCTCGATATAGCGCTCTTCGGGTCGCCACACTTCAAAGTGCTTCAGCAAATCTCCATAGAAATCTTCGAAGGGTTCAGCGTTCATGTCCATGTTGATGAACACCCAGCCACCCCAGTTGCCCACCTTAACCGGGGTAAGATCAAAATTTTCTTTGTCGAGATGGGGAAAATCCCACTCAGATGTCACACCGCGCAACGATCCATCAATATTCCAGCTAAAGCCGTGGAACGGGCAGATAAAACTCGGCGCGTGACCGCTACCAGGATGCTCACAGAGTTTTCGTCCACGATGACGACACACATTGTGATGCGCCTTTATACCCTGCGCCGTTCGCACAACGATGATAGAAAAACTGCCGATCTCGTAAACGTAATGATCGCCCACCTCCGGTATCTCTTCTTCGCGACAGGCCATCTGCCAAACTCGCGGCCAGAGCTTTTTCATTTCCAGGTCGTGAAAGGCTTTAGTGGTGTAGCGGTTTACCGGTACCGTAACGAGGTCGCTATCGAGCTTGCCTTCAAGCGTGAGCGTTTTGGGCGGCGGCACAGCATCCGTTGCGATCAATTCCTGATAGCTAATGCCTTCGGAACGCGGTTCCAGTTTGTCTGCAGGTGTAGCCATTTTTTCGTTTCTCCCGAACCCCTTTCCTAGATGCTTAGCGATTTACCCGGACCATGGCTTCAGGAGGCAACTGCGGACCTGCTAACCATAAGATAAAGTGCGGGTCGGCCTGGCGAATGTCACCCGACAGATAACGCCCGTTGCTTGCGAACACGCCTGTTGCGCCGTTGTTTTCGACGTCGACATTACCGTCCTTGCGCAAACTGTAGGTGGCGCCAGATTG
Source organism: uncultured Pseudomonadales bacterium (assembly GCA_964519335.1). Lineage (GTDB taxonomy): Bacteria > Pseudomonadota > Gammaproteobacteria > Pseudomonadales > Azotimanducaceae > JALZVT01. The sequence goes on along the minus strand of CAZFIA010000087.1, from coordinate 8,202 downwards.
CGGGTGTTTCATCACAGGCATAGCTGCTCTCTCCTCTCTTCGCCCTAGAATAACGCAAAACAGTCGAGACTGATGGTTTTATGCGTCCGCCCAATAAGGCGCTCTGAGTTTGCGCTTGTTAATTTTGCCCATGGTGTTGCGCCCAAGGTCAGACACAAACTCGAGGCTTCTGGGGCACTTGTAGGTTGACAGTCGGTCTCGACAGAAGTTGATCAGTTCAGCTTCACTGACGGTTGCTCCCTCTCGAGGGATAACCAGGGCCCGCAGCTCCTCACCCATCTCGGCGTGGGGAACGCCGATACAAGCAACATCGAGTACGTCGTCGTGGTCAATGATCACCTGTTCTGCTTCCGCAGGATAGAGATTCACGCCGCCTGAAACCACCATGTCGCTGAATCGATCGGTGATGTACACGTAGCCATCAGCATCCATGTAGCCGATTTCGCCAAGGGTAAATACGCCCGGTGCAATATGTGCGGCCGCCGACTTCTCCGGATCGTTGTGGTACACCACACCTCTGCCGGTATCGTCCTTGAAGAACAATCTGCCCTCAGTTCCGGCTTCAACTTCATTGTTATCATCATCAAGAACCATCGCCGTAAAGGGCGGCACCGACTGACCAACAGACCCCGGGTGTTCAAGCCATTCTTCTGAGGTAATCATGCAGGTGGTGCCAACTTCGCTTGCGCCATAGGCATCGGTGAACACGGGCCCCCACCAGTCGATCATGGCCTTCTTAACCTCCACCGGGCATTTCGCCCCAGTATGGGAGACGCGCTCAAGACTGGACATATCGTATTTCGCTTTCACCTCATCAGGCAGAGCAAGCATGCGCACAAAGTGAGTCGGCACCATCACAGTGGTTGCCGTTTTGTATTTCTCGATTGCCGCAAGCGTGGCTTCAGCGTCGAACTTGCCCATCACCACACTTGGCGTTCCCGCCACCAGTATGCGCGCACCTGATAACGGACCGGTGTGATACATGGGCCCCACAATGATATGTGGTCCAAGCGGCGCCATTGGCGATTCACGCAGCGCAAGCATGTGCTCGCGAATCGTGGCACCCCCGGCGAACATCGTGGGCGGCAGTTCTGTGCCTTTTGGTCTGCCCGTGGTCCCCGACGTGTAGAGCAGGTTAGGCAAAGGTTTCAGATCTAAATCAGGGCAAGACGCATCACCCTGCTGAACAAAATTCTCCCAATCAACCACGTCATCAGAGGTATTCCCTGTGCGCCAGCCAACCACCGTGGCAACACCTGCCTGGTGCGCAGCAGCAATCCCCCGCTCGGCAGTCTCCGGACCAACAAACAAAACCGTGGCCCCGGAGTCTTCCAGAATGTAGGCGGCTTCGTCCGCAGTGAGATGGAAATTCACGGGCACAACTGACGTGCCAGCAAGTAGCCCTCCCAGGTTGGCCATACCAGTTTCTACCGCGTTCTCGGCAAACACCGCGATACGCCGTCGTTCGCCAAGCGGCTCCTGCTGCAACCGATTGGCGAAGCGACTCAAAATGTCATCTAACTGCTGCCAGCTAAGCTCAATGCTTGCATCACGCAGAGCGATGGCTTGCGTATCTGCGACATGTTCAAAAAGATTCATAAGCGGGCCTCCCGATCCAATCGCCCAGTAAACCCAGACCTGAAATAACGGTCAAGCTGATCTGTGAGGTTATACTCAGCGGTCCATATTTCGGCACTACAGGCAACGCTATGCACGCAGCACTGGTAACGGGCAAAGAAACCATAGCGCTCAAAGAATTTGCAGACCCTGTAGCCAGCCCTGGAAAGGTGGTGGTTGATATCAGCTATTGCGGTATTTGCGGCACCGACCTGCATGCCTGGCTCTCAGGCGAGCCCTACAACCCTGCGATCTGCGGCCACGAGTGGGTTGGACACGCGGCTGAAGTGCCTTCAGATGTGACCACCTGTAAAGAAGGCGATCGCGTGGCCGTGGGTGGCCGCAGCGCCTGCGGTCAGTGTGCAACCTGTCAACGCGGCGACGCAGATCACTGTGAGGTGGCCTTTGCCGCCATTTGCGGCCAGGGCCCCATGGCGGCCGAACACGGTGGCTTTGCGCCACGCATCGCGTTTGACGGCAGTCGGCTATACGGGGTGACCTCTGCACTCTCCGACGAACAGGCAAGTCTTATAGAACCCACTGCTATCGCGGTGCACGCTCTCCGCCGCACTGACATTCGCCTCGGCGACAGTGTCGTAGTCATAGGCGGCGGACCCATTGGCCTGCTGGTGTTGCAGTGTGCGAGGGCCGCCGGCGCCGGCACTTGCGTATTGCTCGAACCGGCACCTGAGCGACGCAAACTCGCAGCGCTGACCGGCGCAGATCTTGTCCTCGACCCTGCCGAAGAAGATGCCACCGAAAAGCTGCTTCGGCATGTCGGCGAAGGGGGCGCAGATGTGGTGTTTGAATGCGCAGGCATTCCCGCCACCATCAATCAGGCCGTAACCCTCGCACGCCGCGGCGGGGTCGTCTCTCTGGTAGGTGTCGCCAACGGCACTGCAGATATCCAGGCCGCTTACTGGTTAGTTAAAGAGATTAGGTTGAGCGCATCGATCGCGGCAGCGCGCGAAGAATTCTTCATAGCCCAGTCGCTTATCGACGATGGACGAATTCAAGTAGACAAGCTGCACACCTCAACGGTGAAGCTCGCCGACATGGACGCTGCCTTTGCAGGCCTTGCGCGCAATCCGGAACAGGTCAAAGTGTTAGTCGATCCGCGCTAACCGATTGCAACCGCTTCCTAGTAAGAAGGCTCAAACATCTGCTCGGCAATAAAGCCGCGCAGATCCTCAGGTCGGCTAACGGTTGCCAGATCGCGAGCGTAAGCATCTTCTGCCACTTCCACCGCAATCTGCAACGACACCTCGCGAATATCCGAAAGCCGGGGATAGAGCGTACCCTGCTCAAGCTGACTCTCGCTCACTTGCTGTGCGAGAGACTTGGCCGCTGTCAGGAACAGTTCCGAAGGTAAATACTTGATACCAACAGCAACAGCACCCAATCCAAGACCCGGGAAAATGTAGGCGTTGTTACCCTGCCCCGGAACAAACCTCTGACTGCCGAAATCAACCGGAGCAAAAGGACTGCCGCTGGCGAACACCGCCCGACCCGAGCTCGCCTGGTACGCCTGCTCCGCCGTGCACTCAGCGCGTGCTGTGGGATTTGATAACGCAAATATGGTGGGACGGTCGTGGTTGTCTGCCATCAAACTAATCACTTTCTCGGTAAAGGCACCCGGCGAGCCAGTTGCACCGATCAGCACGTGCGGTTTGTGGGTAGCAATGGCTTCTTCAAAGCCCTGGGGCGCAAGCTCGTGCGCGAAAGGCCGTTTGTGTGACGCAAGCTCATTGTGGCGCTCAGCCACCACCAGTCCACCTGAATCGATAAACAGCAGACGTTTAATGGCTTCTTCTGCGGGTAAACCGGCGTCAACCAAAGCATCTACCATCAGGTCTCCAATACCTGTTGCCGCTGAGCCTGCGCCAAGAAACATGATTTTGAGATCTTTAAAATCAATGCCGGAAATACGAGTTGATGCGTATACACCTGACAAAGCAACAGCCGCCGTGCCCTGAATGTCGTCGTTAAAGCAGAGACAGGATTCCCTAAAACGCTCGAGCAAGGCAATCGCATTGGGTGTCGCAAAATCTTCGAACTGAATCAAGCAGTCGGGATACTGGACCTTAATTGCATCTACCAACTCATCAACCAGCGCGGTGTATTCATCGCCCCGTAAACGCTCCTGACGTAAGCCCATGTAAAGCGGATCGTCTCGTAGAGTTTCGTTTTGAGTGCCCACATCCAGCATGATGGGTAAGGTTTCATCTGGAGTTATTCCGGCAAGCGCGCAGTACAGCGCGAGTTTACCGATAGGAATACCCATACCGTTGGCGCCAAGGTCACCCAGACCAAGAATGCGCTCACCATCGGTAACCACAACAACCTGCACTTTTTTCGCCGGCCAGTTAGCCAGCACTTTTGCAACCTCGCCGCGATCTTCGCGCGTAACATAGAGCCCTTTGGGCTGCCGGAAATTCTGGGCAAACTCCTGGCACGCCTGGCCTACCGTAGGCGTGTAAATGAGCGGCATGATCTCGTCGATATTCTCTATTGCGACGCGATAGAACAACCGCTCGTTTCGACTGGCAAGCGCTTGCAGAAAAATGTACTTCTCTATATCTGAAGTTTTGCGTCGCATGCTTTCGAGCACACGCGTTATTTCCTCCTCTTGGGTGAAGACTGCTGGCGGCATTAATCCGCGCAGGCCTAACCGCTCGCGTTCTTCGGCGTTGAACGACGTCGCCTTGTTGAACCGGGGGTTGTTCAGAAGATCGAGGCCGCGCAGGCCATCGGGGATTGCGTCTTTCGACACGGAAGCATCAGCCATGAGAGTTACTCAAACGAAGGTCACGCGGAAGGGTAAACGAATTTCTAGTGAAAATATGCAGTCCTCAAGGTCTCTCAGACTCCTGGGGAGCATGGGGCCGACGCGCTTAACTATTTACCAGCGAGCTGGGCAACAACGGGCGCGAACATCTCCATCGCAGCATCACCCACGGTGACATAGCTAATACCAAAGGCGTCACGCCGCGCTTCGAGCGTATCGACGATCTGTTCGACGCTGCCAATCAATGCATGCGGATGATTGGTCATCTCTTCAGGTGACAGGCCAAAGCCCTGAGCAAACTGGCCTAATACAGGTTCAGGATCCGGAGTAACCACGGTGAAGTAGGCACCGATCTCAAGCTCGAGAGACTCAAAGCGCTGGCCAGCGCCCTCTTTAATCCAGCCCACTTTCTTGGCCGTTTCTTCCGAGGTAGAAAGACCAACGCCGTCGGGTCCAATCATACCGGAGCGGTTATTAAAATTGAGGCTAACGATATCGGCCTCGCGCCCCGCAAGCCCTAGGATCTTTGGCGCGCCACCACCAATCATAAGTGGCGGCAACTGCGTGTCCGTTCGCGCAAAGGCTTTGGGTACACCCTCAAACTCGCTCCAGCTCACATCTTTGTTAGCTACGCTTACGGCGTCTGATCCGGCAAACTGACGAAACGCTCCGATCGCGTTCTCAAGTCGCTTGATACGACGTCCGGGTGAATCAAGCTGAAGACCAATCGCCTGATACTCATCCGCAAGCCATCCAGCTCCTAGCCCCAACTCAAGACGACCCTCGGACAACAGGTCAATCGTTAGCGCTTCCTTGATAAGCATGACGGGCAATCGGTAATCGATACAAAACACCCGGCAACCAATACGTAACTCGCTGGTTGCGGCGGCGGCAAAACACATCGCAGGCACGGCCGCGAGGTTCTGCACGGGATGCTGCGAACGCTCAAGCGCAGGACCCGGCCCCAGAATGTGATCGGCTACATGCAATGCGCTGTAGCCAAGGTCTTCTACCTGCCGTGCGCGATCACGCCACTCGCTGGCCGATTCCGCGTTAAAACTCTGAACCGCAAATCGAAAGGGCTTATTGGAGGATTGGGCCACTAAACCGCCATTCCTGCACAGTACCGCAAGCCGCGTCGAAGCAGCTCGTAGTATTCCGGTTTATCCCAACTGCCCCGTTCTATCTCGGGGTAGTAATCCACCATCGGTTGCATGTCATAGTGACCCCGGCAATGACCCAAATTCAGGTACAGCACCTCTCCCGCGCCTACCTTTTTAATGTAGTAGACCGGATGCGGCACATCGTCTGGCCAATCGGCCAACACAAAGCCTGTCGCCTCGCCCACAAAACGGGTTTCAAGCAGATAGTGCAGATCACCATGGATGCGACACAGATACAGCTCATCGTCGGTTTCAAACTCACCCACACCTTTTACCAGCTCATGCTCAGGGTCTGAGGCCGTCACCTTAAAGGGCTGAATAGGCGGATGAGCAAGAAACTGCGTGCCCAGGGTCTCCATGAGTACCGGAGCGGTCTCCGGGGCGGCGACACCGTCGTCGGTGAACTCCAGAATCGAGTTGGTACCATGCAGCGCGAACCACTTTTTGCCACTTTTAACATAATCACGCAGCGCTTCCTGCTGATGCAGCTCGGGCACCAGGTTGCAGGTGTAGCTGATGAGCATATCGCTCGCAGCAATCGCTTCGAGATCGTTGTAGTTACCGGCCACTTGAACCCGCATGGATTCGTGTTCAGCCAGTAACTTCAGCAGCTCGAGTCGGGCGTGGTCCATATCATGGTAGTCGCCAGCGACCACCAGATAGACCTGCACTGTCTTGTGTTCGTCACTCATCCCTCAGCCCCTCGTTTAGCCCTCTTCGGTTCGCACCGCGTCTAGAATTGAATGCGCTTGGTGAAACCGCCGTCGATCACAATGTTAGCGCCCGTGGTGAACGCACCCATTGGGCTCGAAAGCAACGTGATCTGTGCCGCCACTTCTTCTGCACTGCCCATACGACCCGCTGGGATTTCTGCAACGGTTGCATCGTAAAATTCTTTCATACCCTGCTTGATACGATCCCAGGCTCCACCTTCGATCATAATGGGTCCAGGGCAAATCGCGTTAACGCGCACACCTTTGGGCCCGAGCTCTTGAGCGAGGGCACCCGCGTACTGAATAACCGCCGCTTTCATGGCGTTGTAGGCGCTTGGGCCGATGAATTTCTCGAGCGCAGCCGTTGAGGAGATCATAGCGATGCTTGCGTTGTTCGACGCTTCAAGCAATGGCGCGATAGCTTCCACGCCACGCACCGCACCCATCACGTCGTATTCAAAGTTAGCGCGCCAGCCTTCTTCACCCGGTGCGTTTCCGCCAGACACGTTGGAAATGAATGTGTCGATACCACCGAGCTCTTTACCTGCATCGGTAATGAAGCCCTTAAGTTCATCGGCGTTGCCAACATCAAAGCCTCTGCCAAATGCATTAACGCCTTTGTCCTTGAGGCTTGCAACGCACGCCTGTACATCTGCATCGGTACGCGCACAAACAGCAATATCGCAGCCTTCATCAGACAGCGCCTCAACGACAGCGCGACCAATGCCCTTGGTGCCACCAGTGACGAGCGCCTTGTTACCTTTTAGTTTCAGATCCATTTGCTTCCCCTTTCATAAAGAACGTTCAAGAATTAGTTTTGTTGAATAACACTGACACCACCTGAGCGAGAGCTCAAGAGCTTAAGATATCAAGAGCTCAAACGCATCGAGGTCATCGAGCGCTGCCAGACAGCGCCCAAGCAGCGCGGCCCCCAGTGCCGCACCCCGCTCGTTGCCTAGATCCAGCGTACCTGAGATAACGACGGCGTAGCACATCAGATAGGTTGCCGAAATCCGGTAGCGACTGCGACAGTCCGCCAATGAGTAATTGCTGACGCCATTGGCCAGGAGCTCCTGATGGTAGCGCTCTATAAGCCCGTCTCCCTCGGCCCGGAGCAGCTCGGGCGACAGACTCTGGGTCAAGAAATAGGCCAGGTCTTGCTCACCGCACGAGCTGCACACCGACTGCCAATCAATCAGTGCTATGTCAGCCGTATCCGGGCCAGCCCCAAAGAACAGGTTATCCAGCCGAACGTCGGCATGAACCAGCGACTGTGGCCCCTGGGTCATCTGATTAAGCAGTTGTGAAACATTTGCCGGCATTTGCGCGCCCCTGGCGAGGGCAGACGCGGGTATCAGATGACTCAGCTGCTCTTGTACTACTGGCCAACCGAGCTCAAAGCCGGCCTGCATGCCTTCAACCTGAGCCGGATTGTTGTGGGATACCAATCCGGGCAGGCTAACTTCCCAACTCGCTGCGTGCATACGCGCGATAGCAGTCACGGTCGCCTGAGCATCTTTAAGGCTTGCCCCTTCGACCTGATCCCCCAGCCGGTACCCCTTGAGATCTTCGAGCACCAGCACAAAGTCGTGTGATTCAGGGTCAAACTCAACGGCCCAGCACTGGGGCACGCGGACCGGAATTTCCGCAGCGTAATCTCGATAGAAGTCTACTTCTCGGCCATACATGTTGTAGTGCATGGCTACCCCCCGATTTTCGGGAGCCGCCGAGGGAAACTTGATGATCACCGAATCAGGTTGGCCGCCGCTTAAAAAAGTAGCCCGCGTCACCTGGCCGATTATACCTGCACCCTCGCCGAAGGCCTCAACCTTGAGGCCCTTTACCTCACGCTTTAATTCACCCGCCAGCCAGCTATCGGTTACAGAATCTGGAGTGACCGGATAGGCGCTCATCAGAGACC
>CAZFIA010000086.1:5776-17388 GCA_964519335.1 uncultured Pseudomonadales bacterium | reverse complement strand
AGCATGCGCTTATTGCGCTGATCATCCCGCAGGAAAACGGCGCCATCCTGACAGCGAGCGCACGGGGCTATGGAAAACGTACAGTTATCAAAGACTTCCCTGTTAAAGGTCGTGGCATTCTTGGCGTAATTGCGCAGGCAGTGACCGAGCGCAACGGCGATGTGGTGGGTGCAACCCAGGTGTTTGAGGGCGACGAGGTTATGCTCATCAGCAATCAGGGCACCCTGGTGCGAACCGCCGCCGACGGCATCTCGCAGCTGGGTCGTAACACCCAGGGCGTCAAGCTGATCAACCTGCGTGATGACGAAACGCTGATGGGTCTGCAGCGTATCGATGAGTCAGAAGACGACTCAGTAACTGATTCGCAAGACGACTCCGCGGACGATTAGTCATGGCTGAGCGCAGTTTCAATTTTTCCGCAGGGCCTGCGGCGCTGCCTGACGCCGTTATGGAGCAGGCGCACAGCGAATTCCTCGATTTTGAGGGCCTTGGTGCCTCCGTGATGGAGATCAGCCATCGCAGCAAGCAGTTTGTTGGTGTCGCCGAACGCGCCGAGTCGAATCTGCGGCAGCTGCTCGCCATTCCCGACAATTACAAAGTGTTGTTCTTGCAAGGTGGTGCCACCCTGCAGTTTGCTGCGGTTCCGATGAATCTCTCAGGGTCAGACCAGTGCGCGGACTACATTGATACTGGCGCCTGGTCGACTAAGGCCATCAAGGAGGCGGGTAAATTCTGTTCCGTGAACGTCGCCGCCTCTGCCAAACCTGATGGTTATGGTCGTGTTCCGGCGCTCGACGGTTGGCAGCTAAGCAAGAACCCGAGCTATTTGCATCTGTGCAGTAACGAGACTATCGGCGGTGTGCAGTTTCACGAGTTTCCCGATATGGACGCGCTTGGACTTAAAACCGTCCCCTTAGTTGCGGATATGTCCTCTGATTTTTTGGCTCGGCCGCTTGATGTCGAAAAATTTGGTTTGATTTATGCCGGTGCCCAAAAAAATGTAGCGCCTGCCGGCCTCACGCTGGTGATTGTGCGCGAAGACCTGTTGGGCCGGGGCGGTCATGTGTTACCCGCCATGCTTGATTACCAGGTACATGCCGATGCGGGCTCTATGTCCAATACGCCAGCGACCTTTCCCTGGTATATGGCGGGCCTCGTTTTTGAATGGCTTCTTGAACAGGGCGGTCTCGCGGCGATAGAGGCGATAAACAAGAAAAAGTCAGGCACGCTGTATAACGTGATCGACAACAGTAACTTCTACAGCTGCCCCGTCGTGCCGGAAAACCGCTCTACAATGAATGTTCCCTTTACGCTGGCAGACGCCGAACTGGATAGCCGGTTTTTAAGTGGGGCAGAGCGCCACGGCATGCTGAACCTCAAGGGCCATCGTAGCGTGGGTGGTATGCGGGCAAGTATCTATAATGCGGTGACCCAAGACGCGGTAGATGCGCTGGCGACATACATGACAGAGTTCGAGCGCGACAACGGCTAGCGCAACCAGGAGATTCGGCAATGGGTGAGCAACCAACAGACGATCAGACCATCGCCTCCGCCGACTTACTTGAAGATCTGTCGGAAGTGCGCGTCGCCATCGATGCGATCGATGTGCAGCTACTCAAGCTGTTAAACGAGCGCGCTAAATGTGCGGAACAGGTGGCGGTCATAAAGTCACGCGATGAATCGGTCGCTGGCCCCGTGTTTTATCGGCCTGAGCGAGAGGCGCAGATCTTTGATCGCCTCAGAGAAATCAACACCGGGCCACTTGCGCACGATACTGTGGAGCGGCTGTTTCGCGAAATTATCTCAGGTTGCCTGGCGCTGGAAGTGCCACTCGCTATCGCCTATCTCGGCCCCTCGGGGACCTACACCGAATCAGCGGCCATCAAACAGTTTGGACAGTTTGCGCGACGTCGAGCGCTTGGCAGCATTGACGAAGTCTTTCGAGAAGTTGAATCCGGAGCCGTGCACTACGGGGTTGTGCCGGTTGAAAACTCGACCGAAGGCATGGTGAACCACACGTTGGATTGCTTTGTAGGCTCCAAGCTCAAGATTTGTGCTGAGGTTGAATTGCCTATTCACCATGCGTTTCTGCTGCCGAAAGAAGGTGATTCTAAGGCGGTGAAACGCATTGTTAGCCATCAGCAGTCGCTTGCTCAGTGCCGACGCTGGCTGGACGCGCACTTTGCGGGAATAGAACGCGTTGCAGTCAGCAGTAACGCCGAGGCCGCGCGCATGGTTGCGGAGGATCCGACGCTCGCCTGTGTCGCGGGTGAGATGGCAGCCGATACCTACGGACTCTCGATCTACATGAGTAGCATCGAAGACGAGCCGAACAACGTCACCCGGTTTTTGGTATTGGGCGATCAAGATGTTGGCGTGAGTGGTCAGGACAAGTCCTCGCTATTAGTCTCTACGCGCAACGAGCCAGGAGCGCTTGTGAAAATTCTGGAGCCGTTTCAGCGTCACGGTATATCGCTTACGCGCATCGAAACGAGGCCCTCCAAAACTGGCAACTGGTCGTATGTCTTCTTCATCGATTTTGACGGCCACGCTTACGAGTCACGCATAACGGCAGTGCTCGAAGAAATCTCTGATGTGGTTATGGACATGCGTCTGCTTGGCTCCTATCCCAAAGCCTTGCGAGAAACTGTGGGTGCTGAGTGACCACCCTGATTGTTGCTGGCTGCGGATTGCTAGGCACTTCGGTGGCTCGGGCGTATCGGCGGCTGCATCCAGATGCGTCCATCGTTGGTATAGAGCCGGACGCATCGACACGAGAGGCCGCTGTTGACCTTGGTGTTTACAGCGAAGTGGTTTCTGCATTGAGTAATGCGCAGGCATTAGATGCAAATTTGGTTCGTGATTCGATTGGCATCGCGGCCACGCCGCCGGCGCTGCTTGCTCAGTCGTTGCTCGCTCTCGCGCCACTATGCGATTTGGTCATGGACGTGGGCAGCATCAAGGGTCCGGTTATCGAAGAACTGCAGCAGTTAGTGGCTTCGGGGGGTACTGTTGTGAGACATGTTGTTCCCTGTCACCCGATGGCAGGCTCAGAGGAAAGGGGGCCTCGTGCGGGGGATGCTGATCTGTTCAATGATCGGTGGGTATTCATCGTGCCGACAACCTTGAGCGATGCAGACAAAGTGCGGAGCGCGCATGAATTTTGGCGCGAGCTTGGTGCGCGCACGCAGCAGATAACGGCTGAGGCCCACGATCAGGCGGTTGCCTACACCAGCCACTTACCGCATTTACTGTCATCGGCTTATATGGAAGTCGAACGTCCTCAAACGGCCGCCGCCGGGACTGGGTTTATGGGGTTTACCCGGCTTGCCAAGGCAAACCCCGAGATGTGGAGTCAGATACTGATTGCCAATCGACAGGCATGGCGACCTCTATTGCAGCGTTACATAGAGCAGCTTCAGCAAGCCGACCAGTTGGCGGCCAATGGTGACGTCGAAGCCCTTGGGCAGTGGCTGGATTCGCGCCGCGGCGAGCGGTTGGCCATTGAACCGACTGGGGACAACAATTGAGCGAGATACCAGTCATTGCCATTGATGGGCCCAGTGGCTCGGGTAAAGGCACCCTCGCGAAGGCGTTGGCTGGCGAACTGGGCTGGCACCTGCTTGATAGCGGCGCCTTGTACCGAATAGTGGGTTGGGCAGCAGAATCTCGAGGTGTCCCGCTCGATGCCGAGCCAGAGCTTGCCAAGCTCACTCTGGGGCTCGACATTCGTTTTGAGCGCGACGAAACCTGGGTCGATGGGGTGGGCGCAGAGGCCCATATTCGGACCGAGGAGGCGGGTGCTGCTGCGTCGCTGGTTGCAGCCTTGCCTGACGTCCGCCAGGCGCTCGATCGCGTGCAAAAGTCCATGCAGAAACCCCCTGGGCTCGTGGCTGATGGGCGCGATATGGGCACCGTTGTTTTCACGGCTGCGCCCTTAAAAATCTTCCTTGAAGCAAGTGCCGAGGTTAGAGCGCAAAGACGCTATAAGCAGTTGAAAGAAAAGGGGTCTCCTGCTAATGTGCGCGCCCTTCTCGCTGCGATTAAAGACCGTGACGATAGGGATAAAGGGCGCGCTGTCTCGCCCCTGGTGCCTGCTGAGGATGCAGTAATCCTCGACAGTACCACCATGACCATCGACGCGGTTATCGATCGGGCACTGTCGCTCGCACGAGATCGCCAGCTGGTTTAGAACTGCTCTCCTCCGCATAAGCGGTAGGGTGTGCCACAGGGTCAAACCGGCATAGGGCAAGCGAGGCAACGTTTTACTCACTTACTAACCCCTGGAGCAGGTTGCGGCGTCCGCTGCGACCAACCATCTAACTATGAGCGAATCTTTTGCGGACCTCTTTGAAGAGAGTCTAAACACTATCGAAATGGCACCGGGTGCCATTGTCACCGGCACCGTCGTAGACATTGACAGCGACTGGGTCATTGTCCACGCAGGTCTTAAATCTGAAGGCGTCATACCCCGCAGCCAGTTTTTGACTGAAGACGGTGAATTCAGCCTTAACATTGGCGACCAGGTTAAGGTCGCGATGGAAGTTGTAGACGATGGTTTTGGTGAAACCCGTCTTTCTAGAGAGAAGGCCCGACGCGCCGAATCCTGGGACATGCTGGATGCCGCGTTTGCAGAAAGCGAAGTAGTGAAGGGCATCATCAACGGCAAGGTAAAAGGCGGCTTCACCGTCGATATCAACGACATTCGTGCATTCTTGCCTGGTTCGCTGGTTGATATCCGACCCCTGCGAGAAACCACACATCTCGAGGGCCGACCGCTTGAATTCAAAGTGATAAAGCTCGACCAGAAGCGCAACAACGTCGTCGTTTCCCGGCGTGCTGTGCTCGAGGCAGAAAACTCCGTTGAACGCGAGCAGTTACTCAACTCGCTGCAGGAAGGACAAAGCCTCAAGGGTATTGTTAAGAACCTCACCGACTACGGTGCGTTTGTTGATCTTGGCGGTGTAGACGGCCTGTTGCACATCACCGATATGGCCTGGCGCCGTATTCGCCATCCGTCCGAGATGGTTAATGTTGGCGACGAAGTTGACGTGAAGATTCTCAAGTTCGACCGCGATAAAAACCGCGTTTCGCTTGGTATGAAGCAGCTGGGTGACGATCCATGGGTAGAGATCACTCGCCGTTACCCGGAAAACAGCCGGGTTCAGGCTACGGTTACCAACCTGACCGACTACGGTTGCTTTGCCGAAATCGAAGAAGGTGTTGAAGGATTGGTGCATGTCTCCGAAATGGATTGGACCAACAAGAACATTCATCCGTCCAAGGTTGTCACTGTTGGCGACGCGGTTGAGGTAATGGTTCTCGACATCGATGAAGAACGTCGACGCATATCGCTGGGTATCAAGCAATGTCGCACTAACCCCTGGGAAGAGTTCAGTGCTCTGCACAAGAAGGGCGACAAGATGTCAGGCAACATTAAGTCGATCACTGACTTCGGCATCTTTATTGGTCTCGACGGCGGTATCGACGGTCTGGTTCACCTGTCTGATATTTCCTGGAACGAAGTGGGTGAGACTGCTGTGCGCCGGTACTCGAAAGGCGAAGAAATCGAAACCGTTATCCTCTCTATCGATCCGGATCGCGAGCGGATCTCGCTCGGTATTAAGCAACTCGATGGTGACCCCTGGAGCGATTACACGGAAGCAAATGAGCGCAACAGCATTGTGCCGGCAACCGTTGTGTCGGTTGAGCAGCGCGAGGCGATTGTGAAACTGGCGGACGATGTTGAAGCCACACTGCGTTCTAATGAGATCAAGATCGACCGGGTTGAAGATGCCCGCATGGAGCTCCAGGAAGGACAGGAGATCGAGGTCAAAATCATCAACATTGACCGTAAGAACCGCGGTATCGCTGTGTCGATCAAGGCCAAGGATGAAGCTGAAGAGCGCGCTGCTGTCGAAGAGCATCAGGCCGCAGAGCCGGAACGCGCAGCGACAACCCTTGGTGATCTAATCAAAGCGCAGATGGATCAGCAGGACTAGCAACCGACCCAGGCGCCTCAAAAACAAAGGCGGCAACAGCGGCGAGAAGAACCGTTAACCAAACGGCTCGATGGCCGCAACTGGCTGAAAAATAAGACTTATTTGTTGTTTTTCGGCCAGTTGCTGTGCTACCTTGGTGGCTTGTGCGAGGCAGTTGTATAAGCGGCTGCAAGAGTTGGTAAAGGTTTAGAGCATGACAAAGTCGGAGCTCATTGAGCGGATCACAGAGCATCAGACCCAGCTCAGCAGCAAAGACGTTGAGCTAGCGGTTAAGACGTTGCTTGAGCAAATGTCACAGTCGCTCTCCCAGGGTGATCGCATAGAAATACGTGGTTTCGGTAGTTTCTCCCTGCATTATCGTGCGCCGCGAATCGGCCGTAACCCGAAGACGGGCGAATCGGTTGGACTTTCGGGTAAGCACGTTCCTCATTTTAAGCCAGGTAAAGAACTTCGTGATCGTGTAAACGAAGGTTTGCAGCGCGAACTCGCTGCAGATGGTACGTTGAGTTCCTAGGTTTGGCTCGTTAGACATTATTGGCTCGTTAGACATTATTGGCTCGTTAGACATTAGTTAGCAGGAGAAGTAGCAGATGCGATGGGTGTTTCGACTGGTTCTTGGCGTAATTTTGTTGTCGGTGATTGCCTTCGGCACCTTGGCCGTTAATCAGCAGCCCGTAAGCCTCAAGTTCATGAAGTGGGAAACCCCGGAAATGGACTTGTTTTGGTATCTGTTAGCGACATTGTTATGCGGAATCATTATTGGTTGGCTGTTAGCAGGCTACTCAATGTTTAGCCTGAAACTGTCAGAGCGCCGCGAGCGCAAGCAAAAACTCCGGGCGCAAAACGAGTTGGAAGCCATAAAGGCAGAAGCGCCTGCGGCGGAATAAAGAGCCTGCGGCGGAATAAAGAGCCTGCGGCGGAATAAAGAGCCTGCGGCGGAATAAGAGCTAATCTCGTACCTTCCGCGCGGCTAGTATCCGCCTCCCTACCTTGCCCGGCCTGTTTAGGCTGATTACCCACTTAATGTTAAAGGGTATCGCCAACATGAATTCTGTAATTTCCATTTTCGCCGGCCAACGTTCTATTTTCGGTACTGCGATTTTAGGCAAGGCGCGCGCGCTGTTTGCCGCACTCGCCTTGGTTATCATGGCCGCAACCGGTGGAATCACCGCAAACGCCGAAGAGCTGCCAACACTGCCGCTGACTGTTAACGTGAATACGGCCGATGCGCGGACGATCGCGAATGTCTTGCAGGGTGTTGGGCTCAGTCGAGCGGCCGCCATTGTTTCCTATCGCGATCAGAACGGCGCCTTCAAGTCGGTGGATTCCCTGACAGCTGTAAAGGGTATTGGCGACCGGACGGTTGAGCTCAATGCCACGCGTATTTTGTTAGCTGACTAGAGATCGACGCACACCCCACATCCCCTGATCCAAGGTTTGGGCAGAGGGTGTGGGTGTGTATTTGTCACAATGGTTTTACGAACGCGAGGGCGGACCTGGGCCCTGGTTTTCGCCGCGAGCCTCTGGGTTGGGTACACTGGGTATAGAGTTAGTACCTGACCCAACACAGAGGGAGTGAGCATGTCCGGCATATTGGGCACCAATTTCTCCGGTGCGCATCAGCGCAACATTTCAGAACGTACTGAGGCTATTGCGCGAGCGCGTGCAGCAAGAGACCGGCTAAATCACCGGGGTGCTGACTTTGCAGGAGACTGGTACGACGACCGGTTTTTCCTGGGTCATGCCGAACACGGTGGACTCGAATCTGGAGTGACTGGCCGGTTGCCGTTGCCCGCAAACAATGCGGCTGTCGCAGTGTCGTTTGATGGCCACATCAGCAATGCTCAGGAGCTGCGCCAGAGTCTGGGCAAGGAGCACGCCTTTCACGGTAACGGTAGCAGTGAAGTCGTCGCGCAGGCCTATTTGCAGTGGGGACTCGAGGGTATGCTAGCCAAGCTGCGGGGCAGTTTTGCGTTAGCGATCTATGACCGCAGTAATTCTCGTATTTGCCTTGCTCGAGATCCGGTAGGCACCCGTCCGCTGTATTACCTGCACGAAGAACTCGCGAACTCGGAAGTTGGTAGCTTGATTTTTGCTTCCGAACTCAAGGCACTTGAAGCGCTGGCGGATAAATCCTTGCTGCAGATCGACTACACAGCGGTGTACGACTACCTCACCTACCGCTATGTGCCAGCGCCGAAGACCCTATACAGTCAGGTGCGCAAACTGCCCGCAGGCAGCTGCGCCAGCTTTGATTTGAATACGGGCAATTCCTCTACTCAGTCGTACTGGCGATTACCTGATCCCGATCCATCGCTTTACGGCTCAACGGCCGAATTTTTAGAGCATGCGAAAGAACTTCTTGGTCAGGCGGTGGTGAGTCGATTACCGCAAAATCTCGCCTCTAAGAACACGTCTGCCAGCAGTTCTGTGGCAGGAATTTGTCAACGCTCGAGTGCGTTTGCTCATTGGTTGAGTGTTAACCAACCTGATGTACGACCCTTAACGCTTGCCGGCGATGAAAACACTGAACCGCTGTCCAGCGCCGAACTAGACGCGCTGGATTTACGCAGCTTTTTTGATGAGCCGTTTGCCGATGTGAACTTTGCCACGCGTCACAAGTTACTGGGCACTCTTTCGGCGACCTCAAAGTGTGCGTTGAGTGACATTGGCGCAGAAGTCTTGTTTGGTACCGCACCACGCTATCGGCATGCGGGTGGCGAAGCGCCAGGAACATTAGGCTGGTTTAAGAGCAAACTGGGTACGCAGTCAAATTCAGGAGCCAGCGCATCAACGGGCGCTGTCGATGCGTTTGATAACTACACACGCGTGCTTGGCGGATTGTTGCCCGCCGAAAAGACCTTGCAAAAATCTGCCTGGAACATTCCCGATGATTACAATGACTACTGGTACTTTCAGCAGTTTTATAGAGCCGAGTTGCCTCGAACGCTGCGCTTTCAGCATCTCGATTTGCACACGTTGATTCCCGAGCACGAGCTGACACAGTTAGATCGGCAGTCCTCGCGTCACGGAATCGAAGCGCGAACGCCTTTGCTTGATCAGGATCTGCTAAGTTGGTTACTTTGTGCGCCCGCAGAAATGCGCGGCCCGCAGCTCGATCTTCAGTCGGCGCTGCTGCCGCAGAGTGAGGGTGCCGCGCCGATTCTTAAGCGTCTGAAACAGTCTATTAAGGGTGCCGCCGCCTATCTCCCAGGCAGTAAGAACGCAACTGATGCGGAGAGCGAAGGTACCTGGACGGTGCTCAAAAATCGTTTTCCGGAGTTTGACGCAACCTGAGGCTCATCTTGTGAAGATAGTCTATGTGGTTAACGAGGCGAGTTTCTTTTTCTCGCATCGATTGCGGTTAGCCCAGGAAGCGCGCAGCAGGGGCGCGGAGGTCACCCTGATCTGTGGCGCTGATACCGGTGAGTACATGGCGCAAAAGTACGACCTCAAGGTGCTCACCGTGCCGCTGTCACGCAGCGGAGTAAATCCGCTTCTTGAGCTGCGTACATTTTTTGGGCTATTGCGTCTGTATCGTCGACTTAAACCCGATCTGGTTCACCACGTAACTATCAAACCCGTGGTGTATGGCACGCTGGCCGCCAGGGTTGCGAATGTTGGCGGTGTGGTAAACGCCATACCTGGCCTGGGCTATGTGTTTACGCGGCGAGGGAACAAAGCGGCGTTGCGTCGCTACTTTATTACTGCTCTTTATCGCTTTGCGTTGTCGCATCCGAACATGCGAGTGATTTTTCAAAATCGTGAAGACCAGCGCATATTTGTTAACGGCGGCGTGATCGACCGAGATCAGGTAGTGATGATTCGTGGTTCGGGTGTTGATCTCAAAGAGTTTGTGGCATCGCCCGAACCGGCCACGCCATCGATTGTATTTGTGTTGGTTGCGCGTATGTTGCGCGATAAAGGCGTCGCCGAGTTTGTAGAGGCAGCTCGCAAGGTGCGAGCTATTTATCCGGGTTGGGATTTCTGGCTGGTCGGTGATGTTGATCCTGGCAACCCGTCGTCGCTCACTATTAGCGAGTTAATGGCTTGGGATAAAGCTGGTATCGTGCACTGGCTGGGGCATCGCGAAGACGTATCGGAAATATTGCGGCTCAGTCACGTGTTGGTATTACCGTCGTATTACCGAGAGGGCTTACCCAAGATACTGTTGGAGGCCGCTGCTTCCCAGCGCGCGATCATTGCTTCGCGGGTTTCGGGTTGTCTTGAGATTGTGACCGATGGCGTTACAGGTCTAACCATTGCACCCCGCGATGTTGAAGATCTCGCAAGTGCCATGGTTCGGTTGGGTAATGACCCTGAATTGCGCGGCCGTCTTGCACGCGCTGCGCGTTCCAAGGCAGAAGCGATTTATCGGGTTGAAGACGTGGTGAGCGATACGTTCTTTATCTATCAGCAGTTGCTGCAACCTGGTTCCTCATCGCAGCCGCTACCGCCCGCACAATCCGGTTAAACCTGCGTCTTTGCTTACAGAGTTTACAGCTTCAGTGCCCGCGATCGAACCTGTGATAGCCGTTGGGTGTTTTTGCGTTTGTGTCGCTCTACTTGCGATCTGGCTCCACTTCGGTGGCAGTCAACGACTGATTGCTGTTCCCAATGAGCGCAGTTCTCACACTCTACCGACTCCAACAGGAGGTGGCGTGGTGATTGTCTTGGTCTTGGTCGCCGTGCTGCTGAGCTATTTCTTGCAGGGAGTTGTTTTCGCGGGCTGGCTTGCCGCTGCTGGTTTTATCATGGCGCTGATCGGGCTACTGGACGATCTGCGCGATCTCAGCGCTGGGCTCCGGCTTACGCTGCAGACTCTGGTCATTGGGTCGCTCGTGTGGGTTGCGAACACCGTGCAACAAAGTCAGGTCGGATGGCCAGGGCTACTGCCCTCTGCCCTGGTTGCCTTGATGTGGGTAGGGGCGCTTGTCTGGTTTGTGAATTTGTTCAATTTTATGGATGGCATTGATGGTCTGGCCACTGCTCAAAGCGGGAGTTATTGCCTGGCGGCCCTTTTCTTCATGCTTGGAGACGCGGGTTGGTACGCTGGGCTTTTGTGGGCGGGCGTGGCGTGCAGTCTTGGGTTCGCGGTGTTTAACGTTGCTCCCGCGCGAATATTTATGGGCGATGCCGGCAGTGCGTTTTGGGGGCTTTTACTGGGGATGCTTACGTTGCAGCTAGCCGTCATTGGCGCCCTACCGCTTGTCGCCAGTCTGGTTCTTCTTAGCGCATTTTGGTTCGATGCGAGCTACACCCTGATTGTTCGTGTGGCGACCGGTCAGCGCTTTACTCAGCCTCACCGCAGTCACCTCTATCAGCGTCTCGCTGATCGTTGGGGGCACGCCCGCACCACGGCCTCTTACCTGGCGTTGTTCCTGTTGTGGCAGTGGCCGCTCACCGCCTGGATTCGAACGGAATATTTGTCTAAGCCGGAGATTGGGGCAGGGGCCGGTCTTGATCTCAGTCTGTGGTGGATTATCATACTTGCGTGTATGCCGCTGTTGTTGGGCTGCCTTTGGCTGAAGGCAGGGATGGCTGAAGGCAGGGATGGCTGAAGGCAGGGATCGCTGAAGGCGAGGATCGTTGAAAAAATCGATTTATGGC
>CAZFIA010000086.1:0-5676 GCA_964519335.1 uncultured Pseudomonadales bacterium | reverse complement strand
GGCTGAAGGCAGGGATCGCTGAAGGCGAGGATCGTTGAAAAAATCGATTTATGGCAATAAATCGATGTTGCGCCATAATTGGGTATCTGCCGTCCGGTTAACCGGGCGATAATCGGGATATAAGTCGGACGATCTTTCAGGAACGGTTGGTAATGGATAGTGAATAATCAAATGCGTCCGAATGCAGCAGCCCGATTGGCGGCGCGCACTCGAAAGCGCTATTCCATTCCCGGTTTACTTGAGGTTGTCAGTCGACGTCAGAAGCAGGCGGTAGCGGTTGCAACAGATGCCGTCGCTTTGCCTTTAGCGTTGTGGCTAGCGCTGTGGCTGCGCCAGGGTCAACTTAATCCGAACATCGCGTCGTTCTGGCCCGCCTTCGTGGTTGCCGCGCTCATTTGTATTCCTGTGTTCGGCCGCCTTGGTTTGTATCGTCAGGTCGTGCGCTATGTTGGGCCAGACGCGTTCTTCACGGTGGTCAAAGGGGTCACCGTTACTGCACTGGTAATTGCAGCGGTAGCTTACATCGTGCCGCTGCGTGGATTCCCGCGTTCGGTTCCCATTATTTTTTGGATGCTTGCGCTTGCCTACGTTGCGGGCACGCGCTTTGCCGTCCGTGGAATTTTTACATGGATGATGCACGCCGGTGGATTGCGTGAGCCTGTACTTGTTTGGGGTGCGGGTTCAAATGGTGCGGAGTTGGTGCGTGCATCTCGCACCCAGGGCGAGCTTGAAGTGGTTGCTTTTATTGATGATAAGCCGGCTGTGCAGGGCAACTACATCGACGGTGTGTTTGTCTATCCACCAGAGCAGCTTGCGCAGGTACTTAAGAAAGAAAATGTACGCCAGGTGTTGGTAACAGTATCGAGCGTAGCAACCTCTCGGCGCTCACGAATCTTGCGCACTCTTGAACCTCATGCGGTGCACGTGCGGCTAATTCCCGATATGACGGATCTTCTGTCTGGACGCGATTCGCTGTTAAACGCGCGCGAAGTGGGCATTCAGGATTTACTTGGCCGCGATGCGGTTGAACCGCTAGACCACCTGATGAAAGCTTCGGTGGTAGGCCAATCGGTTATGGTTACGGGGGCCGGTGGTTCTATTGGTTCAGAACTCTGTCGACAAATTGTCACGCAGAGCCCGCGCTTGCTGATCATGCTCGATCAGTCTGAATATGGACTATACGAAACCCATAAGCAGGTGCTTGAGCTAACCCGGCGCGAGGAACTTCCCGTTACCATTGTTACGGTGCTCGGGTCGGTGACTAATCGTATGCTGATGGAACGCACTCTCGCACGACACTCGGTAGATACACTGTATCATGCGGCGGCTTATAAACACGTCAGTTTGGTAGAGCGCAACGCCATACAAGGCATCAAGAACAACACCTTTGGTACGCTGTATGCTGCTGAAGCCGCTATTGCAACCGGTGTGTCCAACTTCATACTGATCAGCACAGATAAGGCCGTCCGCACAACGAGTGTTATGGGCGCGTCCAAACGTCTTGCTGAAATGGTGTTGCAGGCGCTGCAGGAAACGACCAATCGCACGACGTTCTCGATGGTGCGGTTTGGCAACGTTTTGGGTTCCTCGGGTTCTGTGGTGCCTCTGTTCTTGGAACAGATCCGTCAGGGTGGGCCAGTGACCGTTACCCACGCTGAAGTAACACGCTATTTCATGACCATTCCCGAGGCGGCACAACTCGTGCTGCAAGCCGCCAGTATGGCTCGGGGTGGCGATGTGTTTCTCCTGGATATGGGCACACCAGTAAAGATTCTAGATTTGGCGAAGCGGATGATTCGACTCAAGGGCTTTAGGCCCAAAACCCTGGATGCTCCCGACGGTGATATCGCCATCGAGATCACAGGCCTAAAGCCAGGTGAGAAGCTTTACGAAGAACTTTTGATGGGCGAGGCTGCGGCCGGCACTGATCACCGCAAGATAATGCGGGCTGAGGAGAATTTTGTTTCCTGGGCGGAGTTACGTGGTGCGCTCAATACGCTGGAGCAGGCGTGTGACACGTATGACTTTGAGGCAATTAAGGCGTTCATCGAAAATCTGGTGGAAGGCGCTGACCTGTCCGCAGAACTCGTTGACCTCACCACCACGGCAGAGGTGGTGCCGTTCCGTCCGAGCGAGCGGTGAGTTAAACTGGCCACGTGCAATACAACGAAGAGCAACTAATAGAGCGCATGTGGATCGAGTTTTCTCGAGGCAAGGTAGTCACCAATTCTGTGTGCACTGATTTCTTCTTCTCGATGGTGCGCCCTGATCGTAACTTCGGTCATATCAATGCGTTTGAGGTGCTTGATACTATTGTTAACTGCGAGTTGCCTCTTGGGCACGAACAGGCAAGGGTTCGCGAGCAGCTTCCTCTGCCCACGGTAGAAGTTGTCGAAGAGTCTGCACTCGAGATCACCATCGAAACGCCCCCTGTTCCCGATTTGGCCTAAGGCGGAGGCGCCGTTGGCAGGGTCAAAATCAGCATCTAAATCTTCTGCCGGTTCTTCTGGGGAGCTCTGGTCTCCTATTTGCCAAAAAATAGGCAAAAAGATGGGCATCCGTTATCCCATCTTTGGTTTCGCCCACTCGGTACATGCCGTTGCCGCGATTACTAACGCCGGTGGCATTGGCGTTTACGGGGCCACCCGGCGTTTTCCCGAAGAGATTAAAGCAGAGCTTGAGCAGATCCGTGGACTTGTGGGGGACAAGCCCTTTGGCGTTGATCTGGTACTGCCGCCGGGCATGCCAGAGCATAATTCGCGGGCAGAGATAGAAGCTGAAATCCCGCAAGAGCACAAAGACTTTGTTGCGGCTGCGATTGGCGAATACGCGGTGCCGGAGGCAACGGAGCCTGGAATGCGCACGCGATTTATCCGCAGTCAGGAAATCGAAGATGCGCAGCTACGCGCGGTACTTGATTCTGACGTTGATCTTTTCGCGTGTGGCATTGGCGCGCCGCGCGATGCGGTGCAAGAGGCGAAGTCGCTGGGCAAGACAACGCTTGCGCTGATTGGCGCACCCCATCATGTTGAGCGCTCCCGGGCGGCTGGCGTCGACATAATTGTGGCCCAGGGCTACGACGCCGGTGCCCACACGGGCCCCATTGGCACTTATTCTTTAGTGCCGCAAATTGTCGATGCAGCCGGGGACATACCTGTCTTGGTGGCGGGTGGCGTTGCCACTGGGCGACACATTGCGGCTGCGCTTGCGATGGGCGCTCAGGGTGTATGGATGGGTACCGCCTGGTTGCTCACCGAAGAACACATGGATCACATGCATCCGGTGAATGTTGAAAAACTCTCGCAGGCGGGTAGCGGCGATACGGTTATCAGCCGTTCTGAAAGTGGCAAAACGTTTCGTATGGTACGTACGGGTTGGAGTGAGCTCTGGGAACGTCCTGATGCGCCGGATCCGCTGAAGATGCCTTATCAGGATGTATTGGTGGGTGATTTGCTTGGTGCGATTGATGAACACGATATTGAGCCGCTGATTCATTCGGGCGCAGGGCAAAGCATTGGCTATTTTGATCGGGTGCGACCGGTGCGCGAAGTTATGGATGAGTTGGTGGCCGACGCAACCGCAGTGCTTTCCCGCCAAAGCGATTTCCTCAGGTAGACAATGACCGAGGCGTACCCAGCCAACTCAGCTGTTGCGCCCACCAAAGTCCATCAACGCATCGTTTCTCTTGATGTAGTGCGCGGCGTTGCATTGCTCGGCATATTAATCTTGAACATTGTCGGCATGGGTTTGCTGTCGAGCGCTTACTATAATCCCCACGGCGGTATCGATGGCGGCGCAATCAGTAAGCTCAACCTGGCGGTGTGGTTTGTGAACGAGCTGCTATTTGAAGGCTCGATGCGGGCGCTGTTCAGTATGTTGTTTGGCGCCGGCGTTATTCTATTCACCACAACCAAGAGCGGTGCTTTGCACTACCGACGAACCTTTTGGCTGCTGCTGTTCGGATTGTTTGATGGTTTCGTGTTGCAGTGGAGCGGAGACATCTTGGTAGTGTATGCAATTGCCGGTGGGCTGCTCTATTTTGCGCGCAATGCCCCCGTCAAACGGCTACTCATAGTTGCGTGCGTGCTGTTGCTTTTATTGGGCCTGATTCGACTTGCCTCGGTGTATGGGCTGGGTTTGAGCGAGGTGGCGTATGACAGAGTGGTTGCTGCGGAGCTTGCCGGAGAAACGGGTTCACCAGAAGACCTTGAACTTGCCGAGAACTGGAAGGAATTCTTGTCTGGCGCTCGCCTGCCAGACGAGGAACAGGCCCAAGAGCTTTCGGCCCGAGGAGGTAGCTACCTTAGTGCGTTTCGTTGGAACGCTGTGCAATTCGGCGAGACACTTCTGTTTGTTGTGCCGTTTTTTCTGCTGTGGGATGCACTGCTGATGATGCTCGTTGGTATGGCGCTCTACCGTAGCGGCGTGCTACAAGGCGAACGATCGTCGGCCACCTATCTGAGACTCTCGGTCGTGGGAATAGGCGCTGGTTTGCTCGTGAATGGTCTGGAATTGAGCCGTGCCCTTGGAAGTGAGTTCGGGGTGCTGCAAACCTATACCTTTATTCAACCCTCCTATGATCTGGGGCGTCTGGGTTTGGGGTTAGGTTATATGGCGCTTGTTGTCTGGTGGGTAAAGCAGGGTTTTGCGCAGGGGCTTCTGAACCGACTTGCCGCCGTAGGGCAAATGGCACTTACCAACTATCTTATGCACTCGCTGATTGCACTTGTTTTGTTCACGGGCGCTGGTTTTGGGCTTGTCGGCCACCTGGGACGCTTGCAACTTTATTTCATCGTGTTTGCGATCTGGGGCTTCCAGCTGTGGTTTAGCCCCTGGTGGCTCGCTGGCCATCGGCAAGGGCCGATGGAAGCGCTTTGGCGACGGCTAACGTACGGTCATTCTACGGCTTAGATGCGCCGAGCTCATCGGCGGTACTATCGAGCAACTTCATAAAGCCTTCGATTTCGTTTAGTAAATTGATGTAAGGCAGGGGGACATTGTAATCCTCAAGGGTTCCAACCAATGCGTTTTTGGCCAGGTCGGGGTCGTCGCAGGTTTCGCCGAGTAACTGCAGATCTTCCAGCGCTTGAGAGTTTTGAAACGAGTTCACAAGGCTTGTGAGGCTTAAGAGGACCTTGCCTCTTTCGAATAGGCCCAACGACCCACGTTTCGAGGCCCGCCGTCCGGTTTTGCTGAGCTTCTCCCAGGTGTCACTGGTAGAGGATGTGAATTCTTTCAACGCGGCATCGGTTCGAGGTTTGATCCAGTCCGCGCTGCATACTACCGCTGGGTCTGGGGTGCTGGCGCAACCCGCCATTGCGGCCGTAATCACGACGCAAGCCATTAGGCTTCGAAGAGGGCGATAGGTGCCTGGTGCTCGATTGTGCGGCTTCATTTGCGTACTCCAGTTCAAGGGGCTATGCCCCGGGGGCAGACCGGCATAGTAACATCGACCCGCCGGGCGACCTGATACTTGATGCGAGTCACGAAAGCGGCGGTCTGTGTGCGTCCGGAGCCATCGGGCGCCGATTTGAGCCAATTTATGGCAACTGATCGCTTGATTTAAGGGGCGCGAGCCTTAGAATGTGCCGCTCTTCCGCCTTAGCTCAGTTGGTAGAGCAGCTGACTGTTAATCAGCGGGTCGCTGGTTCGAGCCCAGCAGGCGGAGCCATATTC
>CAZFIA010000085.1:16305-17504 GCA_964519335.1 uncultured Pseudomonadales bacterium | reverse complement strand
GCTGCACGCCGTGGTATTGAGCCGCTGCCGTATCTGGCGTTGCAACGTTTGCTGGGTGGAACCGCGAGTTCTTCTTTTGAAGATCGACCGGTAGATACTGATTCGCAGATCGATCGTCAGTTTTTCCGTTTGAATGCAGGCGTTATTGCAGACTTCACCTTTGGCGATCGGCAATGGACATTAGATGCATCAGCCACTCGATCTACCCGTAAGATTGCGTCCGTCATTCCGTCAGACACAATCACTGATCGGGTAGACCAGGCCTTTGTTGGCCTTGGTGGCCTCGACTGTGATCCACTCAGCGGCGTGCCAGGGTCAGGTAATACAGGCACGGGCGACTGCTTCTTCTACAACCCGTTCCAGACGTCAGTCTTCGATCCGGTTACCGGCGCGCGCTGGAACACCGCTGATAACAGCATTTGGGCGGGTAGCCCGTCGATCGATGTCGATGGTGATGGCGATCCCACCAACGATACTCTGACTGTGTCGGAGGCTGCGCTGCGCTTTCAGAACCCGGTTGAGCTGGTTCAAAGTTTAACCGCGGAAATTCGCAACCAGTCTGAAAACGAGCAAACCGTGTTTGATGTCGTTTTTGCCGGCGACCTGTTTGACATAAGTACTGGTTCGGTGGGCCTGGCTGTTGGCGGCCAGTATCGTCGTGACGAGATTCTGTCGGATTCGGATGCCAATCTAAACTCCAACAACCTGAAGTTTGTTTTTGGTGCGCAGGATTTCAGTGGTAGCTTAACCACCTATGCGGCTTTTGTTGAAGTGTTCGTGCCGATTACTAGCTGGGCTGAATTTACCGTTGCAGGTCGTTACGAAAACTTCGACGATATCAACGTTGATACCTTTGATCCCAAAGTCTCGTTCCTTGCGCGGCCTACAGATTCATTGTCATTGCGTGCATCCTGGGGTACCTCGTTCCGAGTCGGCTCTTTGTTACAGTTGATTGGCCAGCAAACGTCGCTGTTGAACTCAACAGATCCGTTTTCTGCGACAGGTGGTCTCGCTTTCCGTCCATCTATTACGTTCGGCAACGAAGATTTGCAGCCTGAAGACGCGAGCACATTCAACGTGGGTGTGTCTTACGTCCCGCAAGATGGCCCGCTGGCTGGTTTTTCTGCGAATATCGATTACTACAACTACTCGTACGAAGACCTGATTACCCGTGAAGCGCACCAGGATCTGATCGATCA
>CAZFIA010000085.1:0-16205 GCA_964519335.1 uncultured Pseudomonadales bacterium | reverse complement strand
ATTGACCTGAGCCTGGGCTACACCTTTGATACCGACAGAGCGGGTAGATTCCGCTTCGGCTTCAACGGCAGCTGGACCATTGACTATGATTTGATTACGGATGCTGGCATCAGCATCGATGGTGTTGGCAGCCGCAACGCGGCCAATACTGTTGGCCGACCGTTGCCGGAGTTCAAACTGAACGCCACTGTCGGTTGGGGTTACAAAGGCTTTGGAGCCACAGCAATCGTGCGCTACGTCGATGGCTATGACGACGATCTGCCACAGAGTGCGTTGCGGGGCGCGTTCATTGGGGAACACCCAACGATCGACAGCTTTACAACAGTAGACTTTCAGTCCACCTACCAATTGCCGGCATTGGCCTTTCAGAACGAAGGTGCCCAGTTGACCTTTGGTATCAAGAACGTGTTCAACGAAGACCCTCCATTCGTGAACGTCGATGGTGCTTTCGATCCGTTCACGCATGATCCGCGTGGTCGCATCTGGTACGGAGGTATTCGGATCGGGCTGTAAGCCTCCGCGAATACCGGGCGAACGCTGGTTTGCCCTTTTAAACAAGAAGGGTCAGAACGAAAGTTCTGGCCCTTTTTTTTCGCCCGCCGATTAATTGCGCACCGTTTAGGCCATGAGGCGGCCCCAAAAAAATGCAGAAAGAACGTAGGAAAAATGTAGAAAAAACGTAGAAAATGCCGGAAATACAAATATACTACGCCGGTGTATCTCGGAGTCTCACGGGGGGTATGTCCCGTAAGTGACGTTGGGACCATCCAAAGTCGAGTGCGCTGAAGCAAGGATTAACAAACGGTTAGGGTCGGTAATTTAAGCAATTAAATTGCTCTTTTTTGACCGATGAAATGGCGCCAATCGCTGTTGCTAACAATGTATCTTTTTGTTTCAATGCGCCCGGCAAGGCGGTTCCAATAGGAGATTGGACAGGTACTTCTTTTCGAGACCGCAGTTTGTAGTCCCACAAAGACTATTAATCTGAAACGGTTTTGAAACAAAATAACCAACTGAAGCTCGGCTATCGCCAGGTTCGGAAAACAAACGGGGAACTAATTATGTACATAGGATCAGACGATCCCATGCGACGAACTTTTGCATCTTTGACGGAAAGAGGTGCAACCAGGGCGCGCAGGGTCATGTCAGGAAGCGCTGCTATCGTTGCTGGCTCAATGATGACTGTAGCCGTTGCACCTGCAGCTGTGTTTGCACAGGACGAAGAAGACGAAGAGATAATCGAAGAGGTAGTGGTCACAGGTTCACGCCTGACAGCTAACCCGAACCTTCGTTCTGCTAGCCCGGTCCTTTCGGTAACAAACGAAGAAATCTCCGTTCGCGGCATCGTGAACATCTCCGAGTTGACCAACTCTTTGCCGCAAATTACGGCACAGCAGACATCAGCTCAGTCCAACGGCGCGACAGGTACCTCGCAGGCGGATCTGCGTGGTCTGGGTGCGGTACGTACATTGACTCTGATTGATGGCCGTCGGCTGCCTTACGGTGACTCGGCGTCTACCGCCGTTAACCTGGATTTGGTGCCAACCCAACTCGTAGAACGTGTCGACGTGCTGACGGGTGGTAGCTCAGCGGTTTATGGTTCTGACGCCGTAACGGGTGTTGTTAACTTCATTCTAAAAGACGACTTTGAAGGTGCTGAGTTTAATGTTCAGTACGGCTTTTCTCAGAGTAGTAACAGTCGGGGATCGCTCGAAGAGGTACTGTTTGCAAATGAACAGCCTATTCCAGGCAAGACGACGGATGGTGATGAAGTCACAGCGTCTATCACACTGGGTGCAGACCTCGGTGATGGCCGTGGTAACGTTGTTTTCTTCGGTGCTTATCAAAACATAGACGAAATTCTCGGCGCCGACCGTGTTGGCTCCGCCTGTACCCTGGGTAGTGGTAGCACCAACGGGTTTGGCTGCGTTGGCTCGTCCAACTTCCGCCGCTTTAACAACGTTGCTGACTTCGGCCCCACCGATTTCTTCCAGCAAGAAGACGGTACATTCACGCCTTTCGCTGGTGGCCCTGCTGAAACCTTTAACTTTGGCGCCTCTAACTTCTTCCAGCGCCCTGAGGAGCGATACCAGTTCTTCACCAAAGCGCACTATGAGATCGCTGAGGGCCATGAGGTATTCGCAGATTTCGCTTACCAGCAAACCACATCTGATGCTCAGATCGCTCCTACCGCATCGTTTGGTTTCTTTGCGCGCAGCATTAACTGTGGTAATCCACTTATTCAAGATCCTGTGACCGCGGGCGGTCAGTCTATTGCAGAGGCGGTACTACTATGTACGCCGGCGCAAATTGCTGCAGATATTGCCGACCCTGGCTCTGTTGTGATCGACGGTATTACGGCAACACACCGAAACGTTGAAGGCGGCTCACGTAATTCTCGACTAGAGAATGACGCCTTCCGCTTTGTTACCGGCCTGCGCGGCACGCTCTCAGATGTTTGGAATTACGAAGTCTTCGGTCAATTTTCCAGAACAACCGACGAAGACACGTCAACCAATGATTTCCAGATTGATCAACTCTCTCAGGCTATTTTGGTGACGACGGATGCAAACGGGGATGCCGTATGTATTGATCAATCCAATGGCTGTGTGCCATACAATATTTTCCAACGCGGTCCTAATGGTGAAAGCCTTGTCACGCAGGACGCACTCGACTTTCTTCAGGGTATAGGCATCACCACGGGTGAGACCGAACAGCTTGTGTTAGGCGGCCATCTCCAGGCCGATTTGGATGAATACGATATCCGATCTCCTTTTGCGGAAGATGCCGGCGTTGCTGTGCTGGTTGGTATTGAGTACCGCGAAGACGATCTGGCTGCGGCCCCCGACCAAATTAGCCAGCGAGATGATGGTGGCTTCACCGGTGTAGGCGGCGCGACCCTTCCCGTAGAAGGTACGGTTGACGTACTTGAAGTGTTCACTGAGCTTCAAGTCCCGCTTGTTACCAACAGACCGGGTATTCAAGAACTCGTTTTTGAAGGTCAGTATCGCCGGTCGGAATATGATGTTTCAGGTAATGGCATTACCAACGACTTTGGTACCGATACATGGGGCCTGCAGCTCACCTGGGCGCCGGTTGATGACCTTATTGTTCGTGGTCAGTTCCAGCGCGCTATTCGTGCACCGAACGTTATTGAGCTGTTTACGGGCCAATCTCTGGGTCTTCCCGAGCTGTCTGAAGCCGGTACTACCCCCGGTGGCCAACCCATTTTTGACCCTTGTGCGACTGCATTTCCGGTAGCTTCTGCTGCGGCTTGTGCCAACACGGGTGTCACCGCTGCTCAGTTTGGAAACGTTCCTGATATTGCCGCGGCTCAGGCTGGCGGCTTGTTTGGCGGTAATCCACTACTTACGCCTGAAACTTCAGATACCTTTACGGTCGGCGTTATTTTCACGCCAACCTTCATCGAAGGGTTGTCAATCTCTGTTGATTATTTTGACATCGAAATCGACGACGCCGTTGTACAGGGTATTGGTGCGCAGAACATTCTAGACAACTGTCTTGAATCGGGTAACCCAGTATTCTGTGACTTGATCAACCGTGACGGAGCAGGTTCGCTAAACTCTGGTACCGTGGTAGGTCCGAATGCCATTGGTTTCCAGCTAACCAACGTGAACGCTGCGTCTCTAGAGACAAGTGGTGTTGATGTGCAGGCCAATTACTCAGGCGACATTGGTAGTGCAGGAAGCATCGGGGTGTCGTATGTCGCCACCTTCTTGTCTTCTAACGACTTCACGCCGTTCCTTGGCGCTGACACCATTGAACGAGAGGGTCGTTTCGTTGGCGCAGCGGGTCTGCCTCGTGCCGATTACCGACATCGGCTTCTGCTGTCCTGGCTTACACCGGTTCAAGGTCTGAGCGGCAACATCACCTGGCGGCACACCGCTAGCGTTGAAAACGAAGGCGATCCTGATTCGGCCATCGAAGGCTCACTGCCCGCGGCGAACTGGTTTGATTTAACGTTGCAATATGAGTTCCGGGAAGGCATCAGCGCTCAGATTGGTGCGCGAAATATCTTTGAAGAGAACTTCCCGATCTCTGTATCGTCTGGCCCGGCCATTCAAGGTAATAACAATACCTTCCCAGGTATTTATGACATTGGCCGAGAATTCTTCTTTACGTTGAACGCTAGACTGTAAGAGAAGAGACGATCACCTATGGTGAACTAAACGGGCCTTCGGGCCCGTTTTTTTTGCTCGGTTGGTCTAGCGCTCTAGCGGCTACGACTGGCATCGCGAATCGCCCGAAACTCATCCCCTTCATTCCAGTTCGGCCAGTCATCAGTTTCTGCCAGTGCGCGGGCCACCGAATAATAGAGCTTCAAGTCGGCCTCAGCACCACTCCAATCCCAGTCGGGATCAAACTCATCTTTTGGACCGTGATAACGATTCTTTGTGTAATCAAGCGCCGCGGCTGAACCTGCTTCGACACCGCCATCGATCAGATCTTCTCCGCCTTCGAAATAAATCATGGGCACGCCGCGTTTTGCGAAGCTGAAATGATCCGAGCGATAGTAGAAGCCTTTCTCTGGGGTGGGTTCGGCTTTGCTTACCCGGCCGAGGCCAGCGAGCGCACGATCGAGGTAGCCGTCGAGCTCTGACTTGCCTTTTCCTACAACAATCACGTCGTGAGCGGCACCGGCCATTAATAGCGCATCCATGTTCACGCCGCCGACGGTCTGATTGAGTGGATAAACCGGATTGTCGGCGTAGAATTTTGAGCCAAGCAAGCCGGATTCCTCTGCAGTGACGGCCAGAAACAGAAGGCTTCTATCAGCCGCTCCCGCGCGTGCGTGTGCATCGGCCAGAGCAACCAGTGCTGCAGTTCCGGTGGCGTTGTCGATGGCACCGTTGCAAATGTCATCGCCGTCGGGTGCGGGTTTGCAGCGCCCAAGATGATCCCAGTGGGCGGTATAGATCACGTATTCGTCCGGGCGCTTTGCACCTTCCAGAATGCCGAGCACGTTTTTGGATTGTAGCGTTTCGATTTTGTTATCGAAGCTCACCGATGCTTTGAGTGGTAGCGCGACTGAGGTAAAGCCCGGTTCGCGAGCAGCGGCCATGAGCGTGGTTAGATCTTTACCGCCTGCGCGCAGAATCTCCTGCGCCACGGATTTCTGTATCCAGCCGTTAGCGGCGGTTTGATCTGCGCCACCGTCGGCTGACTTTGCGAAGAACTGGGCGCCGGTCCAGCTCGATTCAACCACATTCCAGCCATACGCCGCTGGCGCGGTGTCATGAATAATCAGAGCGGCAACAGCGCCTTGACGCGCCGCTTCTTCGTACTTGTAAGTCCAACGGCCGTAGTACGTCATAGCGCTGCCACCAAAAGGGCCGGTTAGTGACTCGGTGCCAAAATCGGGGTCGTTTACTAAAATCAGCACCGTCTTACCGGTGACGTCTATGCCGGCGTAGTCATTCCAATTGCGTTCTGGCGCGTTGATGCCGTAGCCAACAAACACCAGAGGACTATCGTTAATGCTGATGTTGGGTTGTTCTCGATAGCTGCCTATAACCATCTGCGAGCCGTAGGCGTAGCTTGTGCTGTTGGAATCGCTTGCAACTTCAAGGGGTGCTACGTTCTCAGCGGTTATGCCCACTAGCGGTACATCCTGAAACCAGCTGTCTCCGTTGCCCGGTTTTAGTCCTGCTTTTGCAAATTCCGCCGTTAGTAGCGCAAGTGTTTTTTCCTCACCCATGCTGCCCGGTGCGCGGCCTTCAAATTCATCCAAAGACAATGTCCTGGTGATATTGCGCATGATGTCGAGAGACACGGTTGGCGCCTCAGTGGTCTTTGCACTTGCTGAGATCGTCTGCTGCGTATTCGAAACCTCGGATGCTGTGCATGCACCCAGTAGCGCCAGGCTTAAGAAGGCGAGCTTAGATTTCCTGATTGATTTCCGCTCAGATGTCATAGTAGTCCCTATACCAGTTCACAAAGTTCTTAACGCCAACGGCGACATCGGTTGAAGGTGCATAGCCAACGTCATTAATAAGCGTACTCACATCAGCTTCAGTGTCGGCAACGTCACCGGGCTGCATTGGCAGCATTTTTTTCTTTGCCTCGATCCCCAGCGCCGTTTCGATGTGTTCGATATAACGTCCAAGGTTAACCGGGTTATTGCTGCCGATGTTGTGGAGCCGGTAGGGCGCTTGTGACGTGGCAGGTTCCGGATTGGCCGGGTCCCAGTTAGCGTCCGGAGTGGCCACCGTGTCGACCGTGCGCACAATGCCCTCGACGATGTCGTCTATATAAGTGAAATCGCGGGTGTGGTTGCCGTGGTTGAACACGTCTATGGGGTCGCCGTCGATGATCTTTTTGACAAAACTAAACAGGGCCATGTCGGGTCGACCCCAGGGCCCGTAGACCGTGAAGAAGCGCAACCCCGTTGTTGGCAGGTTGAACAGGTGGCTGTACGTGTGGGCCATCAGTTCGTTGGCCTTTTTAGTCGCGGCGTAGAAGCTGACCGGGTGATCGACCCCGCTGTGAACAGAGAAGGGCAGGTTGGTGTGGGCCCCATACACCGAGCTGGTTGAGGCATAGACCAGATGCTCGCAGCCATGCGCGCGCAGGCTCTCGAGCAGATTCACAAAGCCTTTGATGTTGGCCTCAACGTAAGCCTGTGGGTTTTCCAATGAATAGCGCACACCTGCCTGGGCCGCCAGATGAATCACGCGGTCTGGCCTCTCACCCTTGATCAGAGCATCGAGGGCTGTTCCGTCAGCGATATCTACGCGGTGGAACTGGAAGCCGCCACGACTTTGCAGGCGCTCAAGGCGCGCTTGCTTGAGCGTTACGTCGTAGTAGTCGTTGAGGTTGTCCAGGCCGATGACCTGATCGCCACGGTCAAGTAATTTGTGTGAAGAGGCTGCGCCGATAAAGCCCGCGGCGCCGGTTACTAAAATTTTCATGGCCGCGAGTATGCCGCATGCGTGCTCGAAAATGGGACCCGACCGGGTCAATTGCGAACTCTATTCAATATTAGAAATAGTTAATAAGTATCTGACAATTATGGCTATTTTGTTGTTTTCTACTCGAAAAGACGGCTGTTCTTCGCGGACTGCAAGTGGCGCTGCAAGGCAGTTGTAGCCTCAAACTGTGAACCAGTTCAGGTCATTGGAGTGACCTTGCGCCGTAAAATGGGCCGCACAGTGCGTGTGGCAGTGGCTCAAGTCGCAGGCCCCAACAAAGCAGTATAGTTGGAATAACAATAAATGAGAGATGATCAAAGGTCCCGTCCGAACCCGCTAATTGACCTGGGCAAACCCATCGCCCGTACACTGGTGCTGTTTACCCTTTCTATCGGTGCAATCTTGCCCGTGCAGGCCGCAACCACCGTGGTTGCCTCTATGCTCCCCAACAGTCGCTCGGTGCAACTTGGGTCCTCGGCCACCCTGTTTGCTACGGTGCTTAATGCAGGTTCTGAAGACGGCAGTAACTGTCGGATCGAAGCAGATCCGCAGCTCAATGGCTCTTTTGACTTTCAAA
Organism: uncultured Pseudomonadales bacterium; assembly: GCA_964519335.1. Lineage (GTDB taxonomy): Bacteria > Pseudomonadota > Gammaproteobacteria > Pseudomonadales > Azotimanducaceae > JALZVT01. The sequence continues at coordinate 8,696 of CAZFIA010000085.1, read as the reverse complement.
TCACCGATCCGGCTACCAACCAATCTCTGGGTTCGCCAAATACGCCAGTGGACATTCCGGTTGGTGGGTTCCAGACCTTTGTGGTCAAGCTTACCCCGGACAGCGTAATTGCGCCGACAGAGATGGCGCTTGGTTTCCTGTGTGACAACGCAGCGGCAGCCGGCAGTATTGTCGGCGTAAACACCTTCACCTTCTCGGCGTCCAATCCTCCGGTTCCTGATGTGGTGGCACTCGGCGCTACGCCCACGGCAGATGGCGTTGTAGAGCTGCCTTTTGAATCGAATATCAATGTGTTTACAGTAGCTTCCGTAAACCTTGGTGCGGGCGAAGTGCTGCAGGTGAGTGCTGAGCTGTCTGATCCTTCTCTATCGGCAACGGTTTCTTTGTGCGAAACCGACCCGCTTACGTCGGTGTGCATCAATCCAACGGTGCCCACGGCCGGACCAATCACCACGCAGGTGAATAGTGCTGCCACCCCCACTTTTGGGATCTTTGTAGTAAGTAACGGCACAGTGCCGTTTGATCCTGCGAATAATCGAGTTTTTGTGCGCTTTAAAGATGGCACGGGTGCTGTTCGCGGTGCTACAAGTGTTGCGCTTCGCACTGAACACGTAGTGCCTTTTACCACTAGCATGGTTACCGGCACCAGCCTCTGGCACGACAGCGCTCAGGCGGGAAGGCTTGCGGGCATTGTCGCGGGACAAACGTTTGCGGCCAACGGCACCGGCTTTAGCTACGAGAACGCCATAGGCTTTCGCAGCGGTCAGTCTTTTATGGATATTTCTGAAGGATTTAGCTGGGCTGTCAATTCGGGTCTGCTCAATGTGACCTTTAACGATTTCACAAACACCGAGGTCGTTGGTATTTTCGCGGATTACTCAGATCTGGTGAGCGTGTACGGCATGCCACAGAGTGTTGCCGACTTCTTCCAGAATTTATGGGACAACGGTGTGTTAGGAAGCGAGCTGCGGCTCGAGCGAACTGTTCTAGATCGAACCACGCGCATTCTGAGCGACCAGGCAGGCGTGCTTGATGTTGTTAACACTACGTCCAACCTCTATTCGATGGACGAGGAGCTGCAGGCTCAAGGTTGGACCGATCCGCTGCCTGACGGCACGCTGCAAATAAGCGTCCAGAATCAAACGGTTTACACAGAGGCCGCACTTACTAGCGCAACAGGCCAGGTGGTTGCTGCGGGCGATACCTGGGCTGTACCTTTTGTTTTTAGCCCTCAGGATCCAACAGTTAACAATCAGCCTGTCACCTATCAGATAGATGCTCTGACTTTTAACGGTAACGGCACAACGTCAGTGGGGCGCTTGAGTAACGAATCTTTCTCGTGGAGCAACAGCGGTACTACGCTGGTGCTGGATGCGGGTAATGAGCAACACCGAATTAAGACGATTGCCAATGAAGGTGCACAGAAGCTCGCATTGGCTGAATATTTCATCAACGGACAACTTGCGCATGTGTCTGGACAGCTCATTGCTCAGGCGGACAATAGCGGTGCAGCTGCAAGTGTCCTAGCAAGTGATTTTGTTAACGTTGACCCTATAACCTGGCAGGCCGGGCTAAACATCTGGCAGGCTGATCGGTTTCAAGCCAATGGCGTAGTAAAGCCTGAATGGATATTTGGCTATCAGTTTCCAAACTCAAGTCTGGCGGGTCGAGTGACAGGACATGCTGCCGGCGATCTAAATTGCTCGGGTGTAACGGTGGGCTGTATCGTTAAAGAAAGCTCGGGGCTCTGGGACTGGTCAGTTTCAGGTGATTTGATTACCCGTTCGCGCTTGTTTGCCGGCACCTTGCGCACGCGCATTTGGGAAGTACTTAGCTATCCAAGCGGCGGCCGTGCGGTCGTGCTCGAATCTGCCGTGTGGCAAACCGGCAGCTCTGCGCCACGTTTTGTGATTCCTCCGCGTATCAACACGCTGGAAGAACTGGATCTCAACCTATTGCCCATAGAGCTTTCCAATTCGCCAGACTTTTAGGTGCTGATCTTTTCAACCTAAAACTAGTTAGGCATCTGGGGTACATCGTCTGGCAGATCGACCCAGTTTTGTCGGGTATCACACCAGACGTGAAACTGCGGCGCAAAGCTTGTGGTGTCATCCATGGTGCCGGTTTTTAGAAAGAGTGTATCGGGCTGAGAGTCTATTGCTGAGTAGATCGGCGACCCACAGTTGCCGCAGAAATATCGTTCCACCTGATTGCCGCTCTTGGTGTCGCCATCAAGGTAGAGTTTGGGTTCGCCGCTCACAAAGCTGAATTGATCTTTGGGCACGCCCGCGAGGGTTGAGAACGCAGAACCCGCCTGGCGCTGACAGTTCTTGCAGTGGCACACGCCCATCATGGATGGGGCTTCTTCCAGTTCATATTTAACGGCGCCGCAAAGGCAGCCTCCGGTTACTGACATGGGCGCATCCCTTTATCTCGGTGAGGTTGTCTATACCTGCTGTTGAGTCATGGTTTGGGGCTTCTGAGCCTGTTCTGCAATCTCCTGCTGGATAGAGCGTACTTTCTCTTCGGTAAGCGGGTAGCTCCACAGCAATGGGATGGCAACAAACTTAAACAGGGCTGGAATAACAGAATAGAAGATGGCGAGCCAAAGCAGTGTGTTCTCTGAATTGGGTGCGTTGATTGGGTCTGCCAGACTGTCAAAGCCGATCCAGGCAGCAGCGAGTCCGAAGGATGCGAGTCCCGCAGCGTAAGCAATCTTGCGGGTCATGGTCCAGATGCTGAAGTAGGCGCCACCCTGATTCTTGCCTGTTACGGCTTTGTCGACATCGATCACATCTGCAGCCATTGCATAGGGCAACGCAGAAAGGGCCCCTATGGATGAGCCCTTTAGCATCATTACACCGACGAAAAACAGAAACTTACCGGTGGGTACGCCCTCAAAATAGCTCACCAGAGATGCGGCCGAATCTGATGGCAAGAAAAGGTTCGCCAATCGACTGATTTCGAATGCTTCAAACCAGTGGTGCGGTGCTATAGCGATGAGTGGAATAAAGCAAGACCAGAACGCATACCAACCAATTGCGCACATGGTTGCCCGATGCTTGCCAATTTTTCGAGATAACTTGAACCATAAGGGTATTGCGACGATTTGAGATACGAAATACGGTGCCAGATACCAACCGTACAGATCTCCCGCGAGCAGCACGTGCTTTACAAAGAAGAAGCTCAGTGAATTGGTGAGACCCGACCCTATGGTTGCAAACAGAAAAATAATTACTAATCGACGATAGGGTTCGTTTGCCCAGACGTAACGAAAACTCTCTCGAATTTTCATTTTTTCAGCGTTGCTTTCTTTGGGTGCGGGTTCCTTGACCGTAAACATCAGGTTGATGATAAAGATCGGCATGAGCGTGCAGCAGATAATCGCCAGGAAATACACGTTGTCGGTGGGTTTGGTGAAGCCCCAGAAAATAATAACGGCAGGACAAAACGCACCAACGAGCGAGCCCGTGACGCTAAAGGCCTCGCGCCAGCTCATAACAAGGGTTCGTTCGTTGTAATCTTTCGCGAGCTCTGCGCCCATCGCGCTATAAGGAACGTCCTTTATAGTTGCGCCTACGTACATCACTACGAGTGACGCGAGCAAGTAGGGATATCCCGAGTTAAAGGTAACGCCGAGAAAAGTAATGTCGGTAAACTCGATCAACGGCACCCACAGCATCCAGATGCCGGTCAAGAATATGGGCATACCCAACAGAATGTACGGCTTGCGTCGTCCGAACCGCGAGCGAGTGCGGTCAGAGAGAAAGCCCACGATAGGATCGGTTAGGCCGTCGAACACGCGCGAGAGTGCAAGCGTTAAGGCTACAAAGCCCAGGCTCAGGCCGAAGCCTTCCGAATCGGCATACACTGCGGGTAGATAAACCGCCAACGGCAGATTGATCATCGACAGTGGCAGGGCTGGCGCGCCATAAGAGGCGAGCTGATAACCAGTTAGCGCCTTACCGTGAGGCTCGGCGCTGCTCAGTGCGTCAGTTGCTGTGGTAGCCATGGTGGACTACCAGAGGTCGTGTTTTTGCACCTCCGCGCGGCCCACCACCATGTGGTGGACTTCGTCCGGTCCGTCTGCAAAGCGCAGGTGCCGCATGTCGGTATACAAACCGGCGAGGGGCGTCCACTGCGATATGCCGGTAGCGCCGTGGATCTGAATGGCGTCGTCGATAATCTTGCAGACCTTCTCGGGCACCATCGCTTTTACGGCACTCACGTAAACGCGTGCTTCTTTGTTGCCCAGCACGTCCATCGCCTTCGCGGCCTGAAGGACGGCGAGACGCATTGCATTAATTTCTATCCGTGAACGCGAGACCACTTCGAGGTTTTTCCCTAACTTGATGATGGGCTTACCAAAGGCTTCTCTTGTTGCGCCACGCTTTACCATCAACTCGAGCGCTTGCTCGGCCTTGCCAATCGATCGCATGCAATGATGAATACGCCCTGGCCCCAGACGCACTTGTGAAATTTCGAATCCTCGGCCTTCGCCCAGCAAAATATTATCTTTGGGTACGCGGACGTTTTCGAACTTGATGTGCATATGACCGCGCGGCGCGTGATCGTGCCCAAACACCTGCATGGCATCGAGTATTTCTACCCCGGGTGTGTCGATGGGCACCAGAATTTGCGACTGTTGACGACTGGGTGCTGCATCGGGACTAGTCTTAACCATGGTGATCATGATCTTGCAACGCGGATCACCCGCGCCGGAGATGTAATACTTTTCGCCATTGATCACCCACTCGTCGCCTTCGAGTACGGCTTTGGTGCTGATGTTTTTGGCATCCGACGATGGCAATGCAGGCTCGGTCATGGCGTAAGCGGAACGAATTTCTCCAGCGAGCAACGGCTTTAGCCATTGTTCTTTTTGTGCTTCGGTACCCACGCGCTCCAACACTTCCATGTTGCCGGTATCGGGTGCACTGCAATTGAGGGTTTCAGACGCCAACGGGTATTTGCCGAGTTCGGCAGCGATGTAGGCGTAGTCGAGGTTGGTGAGGCCTTGACCGATCTCGGAGTCGGGTAAGAAGAAATTCCACAGGCCGGATTCTTTGGCCTTGGCTTTGGCGCCATCCAGCAGCTCAAGTTGACGTGGATGCCACGACCAGCGATCTTCCTTTTCGTTATCGAGCGCGAAGAACTCCTCGATGATGGGCTTAACGTTAGCGTCTATATGGTTTAAGACCCCATCCATGAGCGGCTGAGATTCTTCTGACATCGCCAGATTGAATAGATCTTGATCGACTTGTGACATGGTCTTGGCTCCCCTTTTTGTGCAATCCCCAGCCTTCTAATGTATTGGTTTCTGAGCCTGCTGACTACGGCTGCGATCTCCAGTACGGTAGCCTGCGAAACAACAATTGAGTGGTCGGTAGGGGAGAGTGGGGATGGAGCTGATTGACAAGATTGCGGTGATTACCGGGGCAGGCTCTGGCATAGGCCGGGCGCTGGCGCAGAAATTTGCCGAGGAGGGTGCCCGCTTTGTGGTCTGTACCGATCTGAACGGCGATAACGCCAAGCAGACGGCGGCCGGGATAGGCGAGAAAGCCAGCGGCCATGGGCTGGATGTGGGCGATGAGCAGGCCGTCGAGGCGCTAGTGGCGCAGGTTCAGGGCGCCCATGGCGCTATCGATGTGTTTGTATCCAATGCGGGTTATGGCGTGGGGGGTGGCCTCGATTTGGCCACCTCTGAGTGGCAGCGAATGATGAACGTCCATACCTGGTCACACCTATATGCAGCGCGAGCGGTTATTCCGGGCATGCTCGAGCGCGGGGGTGGCTACCTGCTTAACACCGCATCAGCCGCTGGCCTGCTTACGCAGATGGACTCGGGTCCTTATGCGGTATCGAAGCACGCGGCCGTGGCTTTTGCGGAATGGGTGCGCATTAACTATGGCGATCGCAACATTGGGGTATCGGTACTCTGTCCCCAGGCCGTGCGCACCAATATTCTTGGACCGGCGGCGGCCGCTGACAAAGACAAACCGTTCAAAGACTCTGATGCCCGCCAGGCGGCTGGTGACGGCATACTTGAGCCCGAAGATGTGGCGCAGGATTGTGTTAACGCGATGCGCGACGAACGTTTTTTGGTTTTGCCGCATAAAGAAGTCGAAACCTACTTTCAGCGCAAAGCCAATGACTATGATCGCTGGTTGGGCGGCATGCGTCGCTTCCGGCGCAAGCTACTCGGCGACTGAGCTCAGACCTAGGAAAGGCTACCAGTCGAGATCGTCCGGCACTTCAAATTTCTTGTAGTAATCGTCCATGTCGGGATCGTCTGCGGATGAGCTTTCGTCGTGCGCGGTAATAATCCACTTGGGGTCGCGCTGCGCGATTTTGTCAGCGATTTCCGGCGTCACCAGATGATACAGGCCGTCGTTGTTCACGATGACGAGCTTGCCTTTGCTAAGCGCATCTAACTGTGCCTGGGGTACATAGATGCGTTTGATCTTTTTCTTGTGCAAGAAGTTGTAGGGCACATCAGTGTCTGATTTTTCTTTTACGCGCTGATCATTTTCTTTTACCAGCTGTTTGATTTGCGCGCGTAGCGCGCGGGCCTGGGCTTTTTCGTTGCGCTCCCGCGCGAGTTCTTTGTCGCGTCGTACTTTTGCGGCCTGGGCAAGCTTGGCGCGCGCGGTTGCCGTGGGTTCTGCAGCCGCTGCCTGCGGTGAGCCTTCAACAGGTTTTTTGGCGGCCGCGCCTTTTTTCTTGTTCTTGCCGCCTTTGCCCTGCTTTTTCTTGCCCTGGGCCCGTGCCTGGGCTTCTGCTCGTTTTTGTTTCTCAGCTTTCTTTGCCTGGCCGGAACTTGCCAGTCCAGCGGCTACCAGTTGATCACGAAGGGATTGCGCCACGCTCTGCTCTCACGTTTGTCCTAATAAGCTTCAGCCGTATACTACCTCTAGACATCAAAGCTTTGGAGCAGCAAATGACATCTAAATCAGACGGTTATCCGCTCGCCGGGCTTAAGGTACTCGACTTTTCGCGCGTACTTGCCGGACCCTTTGCGGGCCGCATGCTGTGCGATCTTGGTGCTGACGTGGTTAAAGTCGAGCCGCCAGATGGCGACATCACGCGGTTGTGGGGCCGTCGGATTGCAAATATTCCTGGCTACTATCACCAGCAGAACGCGGGCAAGCGCGATATCTGTATCGATTTGCGGGCCGAGGGCGCAACCGATCTGGTTGCAGAACTGGTGGCGGGCGCCGATGTTTTGATCGAAAACTATCGCCCCGATGTGATGCCGCGATTGGGCCTTGGCTACAAAGAACTTAGCGCGATCAACCCGCGCCTGATCATGCTCTCGATATCAGGTTTTGGGCATGGCGGACCAGAGTCGCATCGACCCGCCTATGCACCCATCATCCATGCCGAGGCCGGGCTTATGTACCGGCAGGCGAAGCGTGGTGACATCCCTCTTACCGATCTGCCGCTGTCTGTTGCTGATACCAATGCATCTCTGCATGGGCTCGTGGGTTTGCTTTCAGCAGTTATTCTTCGCGAACGCACCGGCCGCGGTCAGCACATCGACATCGCGATGATTGATGCAACCATTGCCACTGACGATCAGGTGCACTATGCCGTTGAAGACTCCGAGAACATGGGGCCTGCACCTAACATGATTTTTCAAACCGGGGCGGGCATGGCGCTTTTGTCTGCCGATTTGCGGTTTGTGTGGCACCAGTTTTCGAAAATTCTGGGCGTTGCCGACCCAGCCACCAAAGAAACTCCTTTGCCCGAGAAGATTGCATTGCGTCGGCAGGCGGCCGAAAAGGTAATGAGTGAGCTTGCGACCTGGGATGAGGTAGAGGCGTTGATGGCTAAAGTAAACCTTGCCTGGGGTAAGGTGCTCGATCCGGCAGAGCTTGAATCCCAGCCCACGGTGCATGCCCGGGCAGCGATTACCCAGGTTCCAGACAGGGAAGGCGGTACCCGCCCTATCACTCAATCACCCTATAGGTTTTCTAATGCCGAAAGCGGCGTGCGTGGTCCAGCGCCCCATCGAGGTGAACATAACGCAGAAGTTCTTGCCGACTGGTTAGGTAAAACACCTGCCCTGGTTTCCGAACTGCTGGATGCGGGTGTGCTGCATGCTGAGTCTGTCGATACTTAGGTTGTAGAATATTTATTACGCATATGAGTCACTGATGCGCGGATCAGCTCTTCCAATACGTCCATATCTACCGAACGCAGTCGCCCCAGATACAAACAAGATGCCCCTGTTTTGTGATTGCCGAGTTTTTTTAACAGTCCTTTGTACTGCGAAAATCCCGGCATTACGTAGACCACCATGTTGGCTTTGCGTGCGGCGAAACCAGTGATCAGGCTGTCCCCCTCGCGACCACTTTCGTACTGGTAGTGGTAACTGCCAAACCCAACAATGCTTGGACCCCAGAGCACGGCAGACTCGCCGGTTATGTCGCCCATGAGCTTTAAGAGCACGGCGGCATCTTCTTTTCTGCCGGCGGGGGTGATGTTGGCGAGGTAGGCTGCAAGGGCCCTGGGCGACTTTTGCGGACGAGTCTTGTTTTCGGTTTGAGTGGCCACGGTTTCCGGTCCTTTTGCAGATAAGCCGATACAGATTAGCAGAGCTATTCCAGCGCAGCTCAAGCCCGCGTATTCTCTGACCAGTAATGTATGAAGGAGGAGAGCAGCATGACTAATGAAACTGGGGCATCTAAAACCTC
>CAZFIA010000084.1:10104-17599 GCA_964519335.1 uncultured Pseudomonadales bacterium | reverse complement strand
CCTCTGCCTTGTGTCCCTCTGCCTTGTGTCAAAGAAGTTGCAATTGAAGTTGCAATTTTGTCGGTCAATATTTGGGCCACAGCGAATATCTCACCTCTAAAAGGTAGGAATTGAGACTAGCGAGCCAACGGGTGGTTCAACGCTTTATTTTCCCCAATCAGGGAACTTTCTGATTCTGAGAACACAGCCCAGCTACCGCCGGGAAGTACCGTTGGTGCTCGCAAATTGTATGATAATCATTAGGGTCAACTGAGGATGAATGCAGCATGAACAAAGGTAGGACGATCGCTGGGAAGACTAGTTCTGAGAGCTCGCTGCGATGCGCCCTGCAGCGTGCTCGGGCGCTATTTCGGGTGGTTTTTGCAGCGGCGTGGTTTTTCACATCCTTTACAAATGCAGCAGCACCGGGCGATCTGACTACCACCTATTTAGGTAACGAAGGGATAATGGTGGCGCAAGGCGGCACCAAGATTGTCTTCGACCCCTTGTATCAGAACACCTACAACACTTACCAATCGGTTCCCGCTGCAACGCGCGAAGCGCTCCTGAATGCTCAGCCCCCGTTCGATGACTTGAAGGCGTTGTTCGTCAGTCATTCGCATGGCGATCATTTTTCTGCCTCAGATCTGATGCAGTTCATGGCGGCGCATCCCACTGCTGTCGTAGTTGCTCCCACCCAGGCGATCGATGCGCTGCGGGAGGCGCTTAGGGCACAACAGCGAACCGTCGCAGATAGCCAGCTAGTTAGTATTTCGCTCGACTATGGCGCTGCGCCGTTGGCAATTAGTGTCGGAGATATAAAGGTAGAGGCTGTCAGAATTGCGCATGCCGGTGGAGCTGAGCGTCGCTCGATTGAGAACATTCTCTATCGCGTGACCTTGCCCGGTGAGGCAGTGGTGATGCATATGGGGGATGCCGATCCGAGCTGGAGCCACTACCGTCCGTACAAGGAACACTGGCAGTCTGTGCAAACGGATGCAGCGTTCCCGCCGTACTGGTTTTTCACAGTTCCTGAAGGCAAGCAGTTGTTGGCACAGCGATTGAATTCTGTACAGCAGACGGGTGTGCATACTCCGGTTGATATCCCGCAGGACCTGATTGATTCTGGAGCTGATTACTTCTCGCGCTCTGGTGAACAACGTGTTGTAAAGGTTGCGGCAAAACCAGCTTCGGTGAGTTCCCCTGTGCCACTTTACAAACCATCTGGTCGTAGCCCCAAAGCGCTGGACATTCGGTCGCCTGAATACGGCGCCAGTTCCAGCGCGCCGGCTGCGCTTTCTATTGACGCCAAGGTCCCTGATTTTGTTGTACCGCGGGCGGGTGGAGGAGACATAAGTCTCGCCGATCTGCGGGCACACGGATTGGTCGCTATTGTGTTTTACCGTGGCCACTGGTGACCGGCCTGCAATTCGCAGCTCGGTGAGCTGCAAAGTCAGATTGCTCGATTTGAAGACAGAAACACAAAAATTGTCGCGCTGTCGGTTGATGCACCGGATCATTCTCTGGGCTTAATCAGCCGATTGGGCCTCACCTTCGACATTGGCAGTGACCCGGCACAAACCGTTGTGAAGAAGTTTGGCGTGCAAAACCCGGACACCGAAGAGCTAGCCTTGCATGCGGTATACATTATTGATCAAGAAGGGCAGGTGTTTTATCGCAAAGTCGGACGCCGTCGACCTATCTCTGAAGAACTGCTCGATGCGATTGACTCTTTTAATGGCGAATACCCGCGGAAGGAAACCAGGGCGCCTCGTCCTCCGAGGTCTGTTGCCTGGCCTTCCAACAACTTTCAAACGCTATTGGAATTATCATCGACTACTAGTGCGCCCAGCGGTGTTGATCGGGGCGCATTGGATGCGATTCTTGCGCAGTTGCGTGGCGGCGAAAGCGATGAGTCCATCATTGCGTTTAAAGCGCTCGCTGGTAGTGGAGCAGCCCGGGCAGATTTACAGCGCGCTGCTGCCTGGCTCACCCGGCAGCGCTTTATTGAGAAGTACCCTGATGCCCAGAGTGCTGGAGAAGACCTGGCGCGTCGGTTGCGCAGGGTTAGAGAATTAGAAGAACGTTTGGACAAAAGCTCGGAACAAGAGCTGGCTGTCGATGACCGAGATCAGCTCTTGCAAACTCTAGGACAGGCACGGGGCGGTTTAGCCCGGGCCAGGGCAACGGTTGTAAATAACCAGAAGCTGTGGAATCTCGACTATGCTCAGGGCATGTTGCGTTCGTATCGCGAAGTGGCCCGAGTGATGACGGTTTCCAACTAGTTCGGGGTTAGTATCCCATCTGAGCGTTGCCGCCGCTCCTTAATGCGTGTGGGATCCCCTCGGGGTCGATCGTTACGGGGTCGGCTGGGTTGATTGGTTTCTCGTAGTAACCCGCCAGCGGTGTCCGCTTCTGAGTCGTCTCCGATTGAACGCCTGTCCGAAACACTCGAGCGTCGCTCGGCCGCCTGCTGCCGTCGCCGTTGACTATTCTGGCGTTGGGTTGCGTCGGCCACTAACGTATGGCCGCGCGGACTTTGACAAAGGTTCCGGGTATTGGACTCGATGGCAACCTGATGCTCAGAAGCATAGTGATGCACCCGGTTGGCATCGCGGGCGTGCCATTTTAGGAGCGTCCCTACCGATGGCGTTGGTTTAAGGTCAATGACTTGTGCGCTCGTTTGCCGTCGACCTTTTGGATTGATCTTGACTTGTATTTCGGACTGGCCATGCGCTGCCAGAATACGCAGGCTGGAAATGCCTTCTGTTTCCAGAACATATTCGTCATTGTCGTTCTTCCGCGCGCGAACACAACCCAGCTCTGCGCCCGGGCTTAGTTTGTCTATGACCAGCCAGCGGTGGCGTGATGGTATTTGGGCCGCCCCTGCTTCCCAGGCGAACTCGAAAACGTCATTTTGCCGGCGGGTTGTTTGCAGAAAGGTCTCGAGTTTTTCATTGGTCGACTTACTAAAAAACAGCTCATGACCCATACCCGGCTCTATTGTCGAGTCGAGCGGCACATTTAGTTCGCGCAGAGAGTGCAACCAGGGTTCTAGAGTGGCTAGTGACATGCTGTCATCTTTAGCGCCATTCACCATAAACACGGGTAACTGTGAAAGGTTCGCCAACTGTGGCGCAGCGCCTGTGTTTATCTTTTCATCAAAGAGGGCTCGAGGATGACCGATGAGACTAACGACGCCGGCCAGAGGCGTTGCGTCAGTCATTGCAAGGTGTAACGCTCCCGCGCCTCCATCAGAAACGCCGATCACAAATACGCGTGATGCATCAATTCGGTAGTGCCTTTGCATCTGTCCTATGAGCTGGCGGAGGTTCCGATTCTGAGTGTCGCCCCACCAAAATGCGTCTTTCCAACTTGCGGGCGAGACCACCAGAAACTCTCTGAGCAGTTCATCAAATGGATAGGTTTGCCACCAGCGTTCGCGATCACGCCATGCTGGACGCCGCACTCCACCGTGCAGAACAATGGCCAGTGGCATGCCAGCGTCAGCTGTCTTTTTAACGTAGCTACGCGTAGGTACACGTACGTGAAAGGGTAGGGTGAGGCCGTCGATTTCGTTCATCGAGACACCTTCGTCGCCAGGACCCGGCAAACCCTTGCGTGCCTCGTCGGTCAGTGCATTCTCTGCACCGAGCGCCGAGATGACCTCTTCGACAGATTTGTCCAAGCCTACGATGGCCCGGCTTGCTGTCTGTGTCTCGGCTACGTTGTTGGCTGCCAGATAGGCAGAAACTGCGCGCGCCAATGGAGTTATGCCAATCTCTGTCTTTGCGATCTGTCTTTTTGAGCGTTTGCTGTTCTCGGCGATCACATCCGCCGCCAGGTTGATACCACACCGGTCAAGCATTGCATTGAGCTTGGTTCTACCGGGTGCCAGAGGCATGGCCACTTTCGAGGTGCCTCGCGGACTCAGACGGGCACCAAACTGCAACGTGTTGGCAGACATAAGTTGTTGCAAGAAGGACTTGGCACCAAATTCAATAAATTCGGCGTTGGCATGATTGCGCGTGACTAGTTGAAGACTTTCTCGTGATTTACCATCTAGAGCGATGTCTACCTTGACTTCGCTCCTGGAATTGGTGCGCAGTACGGATCCAAAAGCGAAGGCGACCTGCAGATTGTCGCTGATGGTCTCATCTGTACAGCGAATCATTAAGCCCGTGTGGCGAGTAATTAGCTGCGGCCGTTCTATTGCGGTGAGATAGAAAACGGCATGCCAACGGAAGCCGTCTTCCGGTCCGGTAAAAGATGATTCCTGCCATCGCCCGGTACTCGGTGCTGCACTAGAGGCGTATAGGTTGACGCTGAAGCATAGGCAAGCAAAGCACAGGCAACCAAAGGAAAGAGAGAGGCGGGCTAACGCGCGCAGATAACGCCGACCGTGCTTGCGGGGCGAGTAGGGCGAGCGGGGATAGAATGTGTTAGAAGTAGAAGGTGTGAACACTGAAATTAGGCGCCTATAGCTACCTGTTACTATCCCACGATGATGGCAACCGCAACACCAATAAATCGCAGCCCGATCCAAAAATTTGTCCGCCTTGTCTTACTGTTACTGCTTGTCGTGCTGGTTGTTCTCCTATTTATGGCATTTGTGCCCTTGTCGGCAACAACCGCGCGAATCGATCTCACCCGCTTTTTAAGTGTTCCAGCCACAGCCCGCCAGACTAAGGAATCGTTTTTTGCGCAACCAGGACCTGGCCGACTCCTTGCATCGGCAGGCTGTGTTTCATCCTCTGTTTCGATCCGTTTAAACGGGAGTTTGATTCAACTGCCTGGATCCGTCGAACAGCTGGCAGACAAGCGACTCGCCATCCCCGTGGCGCTAAGCACGAGCAACGAGATACAGATTGTCCCCACATCGGAAACGACGCTCTGCAGTGAAGTCCGCATCAAGCAGAACCTGAGCATTACAACTCACGCCCTTTCCAGAGTGCATTTCAATACCAACGTTAGCGATTTTGCGGCTGCTCGAGAATTCTACGGTGCGCTAGGGTTTTCAACAGTATCAGGGTTCCCGGATACCAATACGCAAGCTATGGCGCGCGCGATCGGTATCACCACACCCACAGCCTACGATGGCGCAAGCGGAGATCACGCGGGTGGCTATCTTTTACATGGCGAGTTGGTAGGTCCTGGCGGGTTTGCGGGTGGTGTTATCGACCTGATCGAGTTCACCATACCGCGCAGTACCGAACCTCCGTACCCGCAGTTGAATCATCTGGGTATGGCGCGCGCGGTTATGCACACCGATGATCTGAAAGCTACTTTCAAAAGCATGAGTGATCTGGGCGTCGAGTTTATTAGTGAGCCGGTGTTTCGTGAGGAGGGCCGCGGCTTTGCCATCTTCCGCGATCTGGACGGCACCAGCTACGAACTGCGGCAGACCGAAGCACTCTCATCACTAGCAGATACAAATAATGAGTCAGCAGGTATCACGCGACTGGGTGCAGTAAACATCAATGTCAGTGACTTCGAACGGTCAATTGCCTGGTACCAGATGCTCGGCTTTAAGCGCAGCGGTATACCTTTGCCAGCGCCAAGTAAGAGTGAGGCGAACGCGCTCGGTTTTTCGGATCCGGTTGAGTGGCAGGGGGAGGCGGTTAGGCACTCTATCGATAACTCAACGCTAGAGCTCGTTCAGTGGTTAGAACCTTTTGACGCTGACCAGCCCTATGCATTGCCGGTGAATCACCTCGGCATTCATCGGATGGCGTTTGCCACCAGTGACATTGAAGCTGATGTAGCCACTCTTGTTGCGCAAGGGGTGACGATGGTGTCACCCATTACCCCGTGCTGCTCCGGTGATGATTCCTGGGGCAGTATTGTCGCTTTTAAGGACCCAGACGGCACCATTCTTGAGCTTGTTGAGCAACCCATGATGACCCCGCTTGTCACCTTGTCGGTCCGACTCAACCGCCTGTCTGGTAACTGAGCAATGAGCCAGGCATGGGCTGAACAGGCGTTTTGTTTTCTGAACTTTTCCGCTATAAATGGCTCGGATGTTGGACCCTATTGCTTTTTTCTCTGTCGAAAATTAGAGCGTCCTAAAACTACGACGTCCTAACTCTGATCGAGAACAAACAGAAACGGTGGAAAATATGGATTGTCCGAACGGCTGTGGCGCTATGCAGAGCACCAACTACCGAAATGTTCTTATCGACGTTTGTCCCGAGTGCATTGGAGTCTGGCTAGGTCCAGAGGAACTTGGTGTGATCGCGAATCAACCCACTCCTAACTGGCCCATACCTGCTATCGAGGCAGTGCTTGCGAAAGTGGGTAAGTCGGGCGTCCCAGTGGCTGAGAGAGCGCGCCGTTTCCGTTGTCCAGAGTGCGAACAATTACTTGAGCCGACTAATTATGAGGGCACTTCAGGCATCATTATTGATACCTGTAGTGCTGATCATGGCTACTGGTTAGAAGGCGGAGAGATGGGCCAGCTGCAGATCTATTCAGCTTACCGGCAAAACACCGAAGAGACGCAAACTCGCACAGATTTGGCGTAAACCCCTTCGACCCTAACCCAATCCTTAACTCATCTTGCCTAGAGTGCTGTCGAGATAGTCAGCGCTTGATAGCTCGATAGCTGACAGCTCATCCAGTTCTGCCGCGCGTTCAGGATAGGCGGCTTTCATTGTCTGCCAGGCATTGGCCCCCTGACGTTCGGCGTTCGCCTGAATGGTCATTTGCTCAACAGCAGTGTAAGGCTCAAAGGCGGAGTAGTAGGTGGCCTTGGCCTTTGGGATGAGTTCGCTGACAAGGGTGCGATGCGCATCAGTAGGCGGAAACATGGCTTCTACTCGATCGGCGATTTCGTCCTCCCTTGCCGCGCATTGCAAAATGCCTTCCTTATGTTCAGGTACCGCAACGGCCCACTCGCGATAGCGATCGGCAGCCGTGCGTTCTAGCTGCGAGAGTAGATAGGGATAGGCTTCAGCGGGAACCGCGGTCAGATGTTCTGCCAGCAGCTCGCCGAAATTGGGAATATCGATGGTTTTCATGGGGCGCTCTGGTGTAGTTGATTTTGTTGTGCAGGTCCAATCCTATCGCGTACAGTTCTTGATCGCCCGCTAATTTAGCTCTAACTTTGTGAGTGGACAATGATTGCTAACAACTCAAAGCTCGAAGAATTTTTGCGAACACATCGTTGGGCAGTGCTTACCAGCCTGCGCACAGCAGGAGATCCGGTAAGTTCCGTGGTGGCCTATGCCTGCGAGGGCGATCAGGTTGTTGTGAGCACACCGGGCACTACCTTCAAGCGCAAAATGCTGGATGCTGACCCGAGAGTAAACCTGTGTGCGATCAGTAACGCGGAGCCGTTCAACTTTGTTGCTATTGAAGGCACGGCCGAAGTGCAAACCAGCGATGTTGCTCCGGCTACACGCCTGGTATTCAAAGCTATTGAAGACACTGGCTATACCTTGCCAGATCCATTGGAAGATTGGCTTGAAGCCCAGCAGCGAGTAATACTGCGGATCACCCCGCAGCGGGTCAGCGG
>CAZFIA010000084.1:0-10004 GCA_964519335.1 uncultured Pseudomonadales bacterium | reverse complement strand
AGAGAAAGGCTCATCACCATGCAAATCACCCTTTACTATGCACCCATCGCGTGCTCGTTGGTGCCCTATGTCGCACTAACCGAGGCCCAGGCCGAATTTGATGTCAAGGTTGTGAATTTTCTTCAGGGCGAACACATGAGTCCGGAATTTATACAGCTGAACCCCAAGCATAAGGTTCCGCTGCTCTCGGTTGACGGAACTTTGTTAACCGAAAATGTGGCCATTCTGCAATGGATCGCGCGAAACTTTGAGTCTGCCGGTTTGTTGCCAGGTGGCGCCCAAGAGTTCCAGGCTATTTCACTATTGTCATGGTGTGCATCTGGCATACATCCAACACTCACTCCCAATGTATTGCCGCAGCGTTATTGTGATCTGCCAGACTCAGAAGACAGCGTTAGGAAATGCGCTCAACTTGTTATGCATGAGAATTTCGCGATCGCGGAGCAAATGCTGGATGGTCAAGAGTGGTTTTTCGATCGGTTTTCTATTCCGGATATCTACTTCTTCTGGTGTTTTAGAAGGGCGAAGCAGTTTCAAATCGACGTGTCGAAATATTCAGGCTGCAACTCTCATTTTGATCGAATCTTAGAACGGCCTAGTGTGCAAAAATTAATGCAGTTTGAAGAGCAGACACTGGCCGGCTACGCGCCGGCCAAATAGTTATTGCACCCGCGGTCGATAGAACAGACGAAACAATGGCGTATTTCAAGGCACATAGGCGTCCACCCGGGCCTTCCAAAATGCAGCCCGTTGAGCACACGGCGACGCATTCCAAGTGCATTGTTATTGGCGCCGGACACGCGGGACTTAGTGTTGCGCGCGGTCTGAGGGCGAGGGGTGTAGAGCCCATTCTACTGGAAAAGAATGAGGCAATAGGTGACGCCTGGCGGCACCGGTATGAGCGACTGCATCTTCACCATGTAACGGGCGCGATGCATCTTCCGGGTGTCAAATACCCCGATCATGTACCGCGTTACCTCTCGCGACTTGATCTGGCGGACTATCTGGGCGCTTATGCGGCGCTGCATAGCCTGGATGTTCGTTTGGGGCATCGTGTGCAGAGCCTCAAAGCTTCAGACGACGGCTGGCAACTCGACGTGCTGACCCCAGGGTCCGAGGTACCTGTTCAATTTTCTGCAGAACAGATCGTGCTGGCGGCGGGAGCAACTGGAATTACTCCAAATATTCCCAATATCCCGGGAAGCGAGCACTGGGGTGGGGAGATTCTGCATTCGAAGGAATATTTTAATGCAGAGCCGTTTGTGGGCAAAAAGGTGCTGGTCGTTGGTAGCGGCAACTCTGCCATCGAGATTCTCTGTGATCTGCACGACAATGGCGCCCATCCGTCTGTCCTCATGCGCGGCCCTAACAGTTGGGTTACGCGTGAGGGGTTTGCAAATTACCATCGACTGTTGAGCATCGGCGGTCCGATTCTGAAATACGTACCGTTCTCGTGGCTGCTGGCTCCCCTAGTTATGCGCGCGTTGGACTTCTACCTGATGTTTGACGTTAAGCGTCGATACGGTGATTTAGCAGCACTGGATATAGAAACAGAATCAACCCCACCGCTTTTACGGATGGCTAAGACGCGAGGCGCAAAAGCGCCTTCATATATCGACGGCACCTGGGGTGACGTGGGTGTGTCTATCGTTGATCTGGTGCGCGAGGGTCAGGTGCCCATCCACAAAGCTGAGATCGATCGCCTAGAAAGTGATTTAGAAGCTGATTTAGAAGGCGAGGGTAAAACTGTGGTGTTTGTGGACGGCAGCTCAGCTGAGTTTGATGTCATTGTGCTCTGCACTGGTTTTGAGCCGGTTTTAAGCCACTACGCGACATTTGTAGATCCCAGCATCTTGAAGTCGATTCAACAGAATGGCTTTGAGCCCTGGACCGAGGTGGCAGGCCATAGTGGTTTATGGCCGGCCCTTGGGGGCATCGTGACATCGCGTTACGCCTTGCAAACGTTAGCGGCTCGAATTGTCGCAAAACTAAAAGGCGAGTCGGCGCCCGCCCGGGTGCTCAACCCAATTGTTTCGTTTGCTTTAGGTGGCCCGGACCCTGGACTCATCCAGATTCCGCGGCGCACCATTGCAATCAACTTGCTAGCGATCGCGGCGCTAGTTTACGCCGCGCTAAGCTAGTCGCGTTTCGCTACCACTTACCGATCAAATCGATGTACCAACCACCGCCATCGTAGTCGAGGTTGGTTAGGTCGTCGGAGTAATCGGTAAAGTTGTAACCGATACCAACCTTCGCGTGTCCGCCAATGTGTCGGTACAAGCCGACAAGGAAGCCGTCTCGATCATCGTTAAACTCAACGGTTTCGAGGTAGCGATACTCAAGCAGGCCGTCCCACTTGTGGTTAACGTGCCAGCGTGCCCTTGCCACCGCGAGGTTAACGCCGTTGCGGAACCATGGGCCATCATCGCGATCGATTCGAATGCGGCTGCGACGAAGGGCCAGTTTGCCACCCAGTTCAATGCGACGGCTAACATCGTATAGAACCTCAAGCGATCCGATGTGCGAGTCTTGATCCGGTCGATTAACGATCTGATCAGGAGCTACCAGGTCGAACAGGTAGGTGTACCGGCCGAGCACATTCCAACGGTCGTTGTTCACCGGGCGATAGGCGAAGCCCACGCTGCCTTCGGTAAAACGAGCCGCGCGGCCGCCGTTTATCTCGTCATCGGTTTCAGACCAGTTCAGACGGCTGACGGCGCGCCATGCGTCGTTAAACTTGTATTCGAAAGCGCCGGTAAACAAGGTCTGTTCGAACTCATTTACGTTGGTCTCGTCTATACGTCGTTCTAGAGTAGCGCCCAGGCGCTGATCGTCTTTCTGATAGCTCAGACCTATAGTACCAGCCCTGCGTTGGGTTGTTTGCCCGCTTACGTCGGTATCATTTGTCTGGAATGACGTAGATACGTTCCAGTAATCGTTTAGGCTGAGATCAACTCCAAATACGTCTGACGCCACGCTCTCGTTCTGGCCTTGAATCCACTGGTGCTCGTTGAACAGCGTGAGTCGATTACCGAACGACTTGCGTTGGCCGAGCGTGGTTACCTTACGGCTGCGACCCAGAGTTCGATCAGCGTCAATCCCATAACTGCCGTACACCTGGTAATCGTCCGCCAGATTTAGGGTAGCGCCGGCGGTAGAGTTCGCGCCCTGACCGAATCCACTTTCCAGATTCAACGTAATAGAATCGTTTGCTTTCCAGTCGAGTAGGCCGGTTATCGCCTGACCTCGCGAGCCTTCGCTCACTTCGAGTCCTGCACCGAATTTCTCGCTGAAGGTTCGATAAGCGCCGATGGTTACTCGCTCGTTGGCCTCGAACGCGCCGCTATCGTCAACTACGGTCTGACCTTCGACGTATATCTCATCACTTTCGTTCGGCTTATAGCCGACGCGTGCGCCGATCTGAACGGCCTCGCTGTCGAAGCCGTTGCCGCTCAGATCTTCGAGATCTTGGTAGCGGCCCTCGACAGACGCAGTAATCTTGTTACCGATCCTGGCGTTCGCCTGGAGACTTGCAGTTCGATCTTGGGACTGTCCTTCTCGCTCCAATTCGCTAGCGCGCCCAATGACATCCAGTCGGTCGCTAAGGCGAATATTGGCTTCGACGCCAATGTCACGCGTATCGGTGAGTTCGCTGGCCTCTCGGCTTGAAGAAAACTCTGCTTCGCGTTCCTTATACCAGCCGCGAACGACCCCGCGATCGGCGCCGCCGAAGTCACCAAGACTAACTTGAGCCTCAGCGCCGTAAGCACGGCCCGATATGTTTGCACCCGCTGGCGCAATGTTCTGGAACGTAAGACCACCGTCGAGTGACAGCTGGCTCGATGCTGCAACGGCATCCGATTCGGCAACTTCCAACTTGAGGTAGGTGCCTGCGCTCTTCTTGAAGGTGAGGTCGAGCCCTTTCAGCTCGTAGTTGTCTCCAGCGCGAGATTCGCGCACGTAGGTACCGCCGAGGCCAAGGCTGTCGGTGATCCAGGCTGTTCCTGCAGCACCCACCGTAATGTCGTCGGCATCAAAGTTACGCGCGATATATTCGAAATCAGCTAATAAGAATACATCGTCACCTTCCAGCGAGTCGTCGCGGATGATGTTGGCGAAGTGATCGCGCGAAATCATGCTGAGCGGACGGTTGAGTATGATCCGACCCTGAATGAAGTCGAACTGATAGTCCTTACCAGCTTGTAGAGTAATGGTTTCTTGCACCTGCAGGGAACCGCGGCGCCGTACTTCCACCCAGATCTTCTCGCTGCCTTGTACGACATCGGTCTGATCGAGGTAGTAGAGCGAACCGCCAGTAGCGGCAAACTCGTTGTGCGCCGCAACCGTCTGTGGCTCGGATACAAATACCTCACCTGAGAAGCGCGAATCGTTGTGCTTTGTGTAGCGCGGCATCTGGTAGACCAGCTGTGCGCCGTACAGAGACCGATTGTACTGAGCAAATTCGTTTGCCGTGAGCCCGGTGTTGAAGTTGCCCCACAGCGCTCTCGACTTGTCCCAATCAACACGCACATAGAATGCCCCTTGCGAGTTGGTGTCTGCACGTACTGTTGAGTCATCTCCGTATACTGGATAGAACTGATCGGGCTCCAGGCGGCGGAAAATACTGGTTGGGTCTTTGGCGCCAATGTTATCGCCAAGTTCACTGAGCTCGTCTTCCGTGGTGTCGAGCTGAGCTGTCACCAGATATTTGCCCTTGATCTTGCCTTTTAGGTAGAAGGCAAGCCGACCGGACGTGAAGGTATCACCGCTGAAGCGATCATCGGCTTGAAGAGTTTCAACCGCACCGTTGATGTCGGTGCCACCAAAAGTCACGTTAGCGAGACCGACCATGAACAGATAGGAGTCGCCGATCGTCAAATTGAGGTCGCGTTCCAGCGAGCCCACACCGTCAGCGGCACCGTTGTTCAGCTGCACGGGTACGTTGTATGTACCTGGTGGCAGATGAGCTTCAACAATAAACGAGCCGTTTTCGTCAAGCATGACAGGCTCTGAGTCGACGCTTACAGAATGGCGGTTGCCAATATCCTGGCCAACAATTCGGATCCGCCCGGCAGGCACTGGAATCGTTTGCGCTTCAAGATCGCTGATGCCGTAGATGCCTTCTGGGCCAATGGCCGTACGATCGTTGCTGATTCGGTTTGGACTTACTACTTGAATCTGTCGAGCTTTAGTAGTGTCTTTGAAACCGGCCTTGTTCTGGGCAATCAATCGATACTGATAGGTCTCACCTGGCACTAGCTCGGCAACCGGTAAGGTTAGCGTCTTCAGCATATCCAACCGATGATCGATAGACACGGTGTCTGTCAAGATAGGTCGGTCGAAATTATGATCGTGATCTGCGAACAGTTCGACGGTCAGCTGATCAAGATAAGCGGGGTAGTTGCTATACGCATGCACAGCGATCTGGCCGTCTCCTGGGGTGACGGTGGTGTATTCGCTGACAAAGGCGAGGCGTGGATCAGATAGAGACTGATCGTCCGTTGCTCGTATTACGCCGTTTTTCTCTATGGCGTCGCTCGAGACCGTTATATTGCTTTGTACAACCTCAACAACAGTCTCCGTACGTTCCTCGTCATAGAGGATGTCGATTTCAACTCGTCTATTTTGAGCTCGACCCTCAGGCGTTGCGTTACTCGCAACGGGTTGGTCTTCACCAAATCCGAGCACTTCGACCTGATCGGTTGTCAGCTTTAGTTGGCCTGCAACAAAGAATGCACTTTCTCGGGCGCGATACTCGGCCAGGCCATTGTTGTCTTTGTAGATCGCCTTGGATACATCGCTGAGGGGATCATTGTCGGTGTGCCCGCTGAAGCGGACGCGAACGTTGTCTTTGTCAGCAACAGCTGCGAGTTCTCGGCGCAGTTCATCCAACTGATCCTCTGAGATTGCGTGCTTGCCGGAGGCAAAGCGCACCTCAGAAACACGGGTGCTCACTGTTTCGTTGACTGTCTTGAGTCGTGATACCGATTGAGCTACACCGTTGCTTGAGCCCACGGCACCCGTGGCTGGACGAGTCTCTTCTATCACCCGAACGTCGTCGTAGCTGATTAGTACTTCAACGCGACGGTTCTCGGCACGACCTGCGGAGGTGTCGTTGCTGGCTATCGGCTGGCGTAAGCCCATACCTTCTGTATCAGCAATATCCCTCGAAAGACCGAGTTTATCGATAACATAGTTTGCGGTTTCGTTCGCGCGATACTCGGAGAGACCCTGATTGTTGCCGTAGCGAGCTTCGCTGGTGGTGCTCAGAGGCTCGTTGTCAGTGTGACCGATGAATTTCAAGCGAATATTACGCTTTCCTTCTACCGAATCTATCTTCGAGCGCAGTTCAGCAATCTGACCCTCGGTGATCACGTGTTTGCCACTTTGGAAACGAATGATCGCCGCCGACTCGGTATTAGTCTCTATGACTTCGCGTGTAGTAGTAACCAGCTCAGGCTCTTGAGTTTCTGTTTCGGTCAACAGAAGCGGCTCATCAAGTTGCACACCAAAGTCGATGTCGCTCATTAAACTCTGAGTCAGGCGCTCTACTCGTGGGTTCTCGGTGGTCAGTTCACTACCATCTGGAAGGCTTGCGCGATCCAGCTTAACGATGTAGTTGCTGCCTATATCGAACTTCACGTTGTCGATAGCTTCGATATGGTATCGACCGAAGGCGTCGGTTTCGATCACCAGGCCTTCGACCGTAGCCAGACGAACACCGGGTATTCCTTCTTCCTGGATACCGTGGTTCACAATAGTGAGTACATTGTCGGTTAGGGTAATGCGTAAGTCTTGCGCAGTCAGACCCCGCTTCATCTTGCCGAAGTGGTTAGCTCGCACCTCGCCATTGCGCGAGATTACGAATCTGGAGCCCTGATCGGTAACCAGATATAGCGGTTCATCGCCACTCCAGCCATCTACTACGATGTTGTCCATTGTAGTTTCGGCGAGATTGCGCGAATCGCTCGTTCGACCTGCGAGGTTGCCCAGACGGCGGCGTTGCTTTCCGTAGGGTCCGCCATACAGACGAAGATCTGTAGCGCGCGCGCTGTCCTGCCAGCCGTCGCCATCGCGATCGTGCCAAACTTTACCAACGATTCGAGTTATGTTGATCAGCGGATCTGAAACTACTTCGACCTGCGCACTTGCAGAATTAGATGCTTCGTCACCGCGGACACTAGCAACAGCGGTGTTGACATAGTTGCCTTGAACGACACCTGCACCGGAGCGCAGCAGGTAAGTGATCTGTATCTCTTCGCCAGCTTCCATTCGACCAACGTCGAAAGTGATCGGCCGGGTACCGGTTACGTCGATTGAGGTCTCTACACCCGCCCGGGTTATCTGGGCAGAGTCTTCCACATAAGCAAAGCCAGGAGGCGTGAGGTCATTTACCGTTACATCGGTAAGGAAGAAGCTCTCGTTGTTGGTAAGCGTTAGTGTGTATGAAACGAAGTCGCCTATCACTACCGTTTCATCTACAGCGGTTTTGCCTAGCGTGATGCTGCCAGGGCCGCCAGCACAACCGGTCAACGGGATGTTGTTGAGCAGTACGTCGGGGTCGCCGCTCTCGAAGTCGAGTTCGAAGTAGTAAGGCGTATTGGCCGGCGCCGAGAAATCGGCCAGGAAGTTGGTTGCTGCAAATTCGCTGCTACCAAGAATTACCGGATTTGTACCTACTAAGGAGACATCGAGCACGCCTGCCGGGAGTCGCGTTGTGCTTAGTACCCCGCGCGGCGGCAGTTCAGCGACAACAATTTCGTATATGCCGGGGGTGCCGTCATAGAAGAATCGATAAGAGCCGTTGCTGCCGTCTAGCGCTAGCGTCACGCCGTTAGCTGTACCAATGGCACTCGTGATTGCACCTGCCGGGTTCCGTACTTCAATACGGCCGCCAGGCAGTATCTCGCCGTTGTCTTCACAGTAGAAGTAGCCCATAGGATCGAAGTCCTGGGCGTCGGGGATACCGTCACCGTCACGGTCACCTGTTTCCAGATCGTCTGGCACACCATCGCCGTCCGAGTCTTGTGAGATAACTGCAATTGTTGCTTGCGAATCCGTCGCAGATGTTTGATCTGAGCCGAGTGTTGCCGTGTTGATGGTGCCAGGCGCACCTAGCTGGTTAGAGAAGCGTACGTCGATCGTTACGGTTCCGGTTGCGCCTATTGGCAGCTGCGCGTCACCTACGAGCAGGTTGGTATCGGTGGCACCGTCGAAAGCGCTATTGATGTTGCCCGTGCCGATAAAGCCAGTGCTTGTGACGGTGGGAACACCAACAAGCGTAGCCGGCGCTAAGGCGCTAGCCAAATCATCGACCAGGGTAATGTTTGAAAGTGCGATCGTACCGGTGTTTTGCACAACCAGTGTGTAAGTCACGTCGTACAGTGGACCAGATACGTTAATCGCTGGGCCGGCAATCTTCTGCAGCTCTGCATTGGGAATCTCGATAGGCGTCGGATCGTCCGAGCTGCCGGTATCGCCAGGAGCACCTGGATTGGTGCCGTCAGGATCGTTACCCGAATCAGACATGTCGCTGTTGATGGGCGGGCCACCGGGGCTGTTAGCAACGCTTGCTTCCGCCTGATTCAAGAACGGCGGCGTGCCGCCCGTAAAGTCAACAACCACGGTGAAGCGAATAATCTCACTCTGGCCGATGGCGAGCGTATCTGCGCCTGCCAGGATATTGAGATTAGCAATGCCGTCGAAGTTGCCTGCCGGGGTTAACGCGCCGGTAGTCAAGGTCCCAGGTTTAAGGAACACACTAGCAACGTTCTGGAAGGCAGTGACCAGGTTATCTGTGACCTGCACGTTAGTAGCGGCTTCGCTTGAAGACAGGTTGGCAACCACAAGTTCGAAGTCGATCTCGTATTCAGCACCCTGTACCTGACGGAATTCACTAACAGATTTAGCGATGCCGATTTCTTGCGGCGGTAGCTGGAAGACGTTTGGATCATCCTCATCCGGTTGTGAAGAGTTTCCGTCGCCATTGGTGTCCGGATTGGTGCCTGCGTCAGATAAGTCTGATGCAATAGGCGGTCCACCCGGTGTTTCTGAACTGGTTGCAGTCGCCTGGTTGGTGAATGGTCCGTTAAACCCTCCGGTCTCAACGCGGATAAGCAGTCGAATGGTGTCGCTGGTGCCGGGGGTCAGAGTGTCTGTCCCTGTGAGCAGGTTGGTATCGCTTGCACCATCGAACCCGGGGTTTACCGTAAGCAGTGTTCCGGGGGTGACACTAGTCAGTGACCAGGTGCTTGTTCCCGCAAAGGTTGCGTTCAGATCTTCGATGATTTGTAAGTTAGTCGCGTCTTGAGTGCTGCTTAAGTTTGCAAGTAACAGATCGAAGGTAACGTCAAACTCGGTGGATTTGATCTCCACAACTGAAACCAAATCTTTAGCAAGACCGATGGCCTGTGGATCTAGGGTTACCGGGGTAGGGTCATCCGTTGTACCTGTGTCGCCTGGAGAACCGGCGTTGTCGCTGTTGGGATCACTACCATCATCCGATGTGTCGGTAACGATGGGTGGACCACCCGGTGTGTTGGAGGCGCTCGCTGTTGCCGTGTTGAGGAAGGTGCCGGTTTGGCTACCAAAGTCTACGGTTACCGTGAAGCTGACCGTTGCCTGTGCGCCCACAGCCAGGTTTTCAGTGCCCGCCAGCAGGAAGGTATCCGATTGACCGTTAAAGCCAGGGTTAGCCAGAGACAGTCCACCTGTAACTGCTGGAGCGGTGGTCACGGTGATACTGGTAACACCCGGGAAGGTTTGGTTCAGATCGTCGGCAATCTGCAGATTGGTTGCTGCCTCGGTGGGGGAGGTGTTTGCCAGTACAAAGCTGTAGTCCAGGCGATAGCTGTTAGGACCGGTCTGTACCTGTCCTGTCAGTTGCTTCGCGAGCGATATCTGCTGCGGAGGTAGCTGGAACACCGTTGGATCGTTTTCGGGATCGCCTGCGGTGGTGCCACCGCCTTGTCCGTTGCCATCAGCATCTGGGTTGGTGCCATCGT
>CAZFIA010000083.1:15543-17650 GCA_964519335.1 uncultured Pseudomonadales bacterium | reverse complement strand
CGCCTGCGGCTAATAGCGCCTGCGGCTAATATAGAACGCCTGCGGCCATCGTAAACAGCAGACTTGGTCCAGGTGCTGCGCGGGAACCGAAGTTTGGGTATCCTGCGCGGCGCGCGTCATAGGGCCGGGATAGCTCAGTTGGTAGAGCGACTGATTCGTAATCAGTAGGTCCGCAGTTCGATTCTGCGTTCCGGCACCATTTCCATTCCCATTCCCATTCCCATTCCCATTCCCATTCCCATTCCCATTCCCATTCACCACTCCCCATTATTCCAAAAACCGTAATTTAGATGCTAAAGGGGCCCCGGGGTGTAGAGCAGACCTTTGTGCTCAAGCGGTTCTCGCTTGTAGCCAATGAACAGATACTTATAGCGCGTACCCAGTGGAAAGAAGGCGTAGTCTTCGAGTTCCCCGGCGTGTTCCTCCTGCCAATCGTCAAGAAAACCAAACTCTTCATCGCGCCTGCGTATATTCTCAAGCGGATAGGCGTCTTTCAGAACAATTTTCTGATCATCCATAGGGACATAGTACTCGGCAAGCACACGCATGGATGAACCCGAGCGAAAGGCGGAACCGCGAATTTTCGAAAGCTCAATCACGTCACTCGGGAGCTCTACAGCCAATCGCTTTGGCCAGGGCCCGGGATAACCACTTAGGTCGGGCACGGGCTTGTTAACTTCTTGCCAGGAATCGGCGCTCATACTGTAAAAGTGGCCGTCAACGTAAACCATCGCAAGCGGGCGCTCCGACCACACCACGTACATGCCGCCGGCAAGACAGGCGAGTTGCAGCGCGCCAATAATCGCCATGTCGGTTTTAATTTCGGGTTTGGCGGCGTTAAACACAATCAGCGTGAGCAGTGGCCCTAGCACCAGGTCAACTCCCAGGATTAGCCGCAAGCCTTCCCAGCCGCCGTCCAATTCGAAGAAGTAATCGGGGTACCAGCGCAGCACGATAATCGCGCCGAGCACTAAGAAAATGAGCAGGCTTATGCAGAGATGAATGCCAAAGGCTGAGTATCTGGACACTTGTGAACTCGGATAACAGGTTTAGAGGTTCGTATTGTCTAACGAATCGACGATTCGCATGGACAGATCCATGGGCTTCACACGCTTGGTAATGTCGCCGATGGAAATATAATCCACGCCCGTTTCGGCGATTGGGACAATCGTCTCAAAATTTATCCCCCCGGAGGCCTCGAGCTCAATTCGGTCCGCCGCGAGCGTTACTCCCTCGCGAGTTTGTTCCAAAGAAAAATCGTCGAGCATCACACGGTGGGCCCCTGCATCTAACGCTTGCTGCAGTTCATCGAGACTTTCAACCTCTATCTCGATCGGCGCATCGGGTCGGTGGGCGTGGGCTGTTTCGATAGCCGCGCGGATAGAACCGGCGGCGGCGATGTGATTTTCTTTAATCAGAAACGCATCAAACAGCCCTAGCCGGTGATTGTGACCGCCACCTGCCAACACGGCGTATTTTTGCGCAAGTCTCAGCCCAGGGAGCGTCTTGCGCGTGTCGAGCACCTTGGCCCGCGTATGGCTTACCAGTTTTGCGTAACGCCCTGCCAGCGTTGCAGTTCCGGACAGAAGTTGCACAAAATTGAGTGCGGTACGCTCCGCGGTGAGCATGCTGCGTGCTGAGCCTTCGATGAAGTAGAGCGGCTGATCGGGTCTAACCGTATCGCCGTCCTGAACTTCCCAGAGCAGGTGCAGCTCGGGGTCAACCTGCCGACAGGCTTCTTCAACCCAGGCGCGACCGCAAAAAATGCCGTCTTCGCGGGTGATCACCCGAGCTCTGCTCAACTCCTGGGCAGGTACGAGCGCCGCTGTAATGTCGCCGTCGCGCACGTCTTCTGCCAGCGCATCGGTCACACCTCGAATAATGGCGCGTTGCAGCCAGGGATTGGCGCGAGCGGTATCGAGCCGGGTTTTTAGATCGGACACAGTTAAGGTCTCCTGCTGTAAATCTCGGTTGCCAACCGCAGTTTTGCGTAAGAACATTCAAAGGCTATGGTAGCGCCACTGCACGGTTGGCGCTGCAGGAAATAGTGAGTCTGCCGTTTAACAAGAGCCGTTAGCAAGACCGTTAGCAAGAGCCGTTAGCAAGA
>CAZFIA010000083.1:0-15443 GCA_964519335.1 uncultured Pseudomonadales bacterium | reverse complement strand
CCGTTAGCAAGAGCCGTTAGCAAGATTGGATGATTAAGATGGCTAACATAACTGATAGCGCCGATTCGGCGTCGGTGTGGATGCCCAGAGCGCGGGCGGTGCTCAGCCCAAATAGAGATGCACGCCCAGCCTGGGCAGATATTGAGTTGGTGGTGGTGCACAACATTTCTTTGCCGCCAGGGAAGTTTGGTGGTGGCATGGTGGAGGCGCTGTTTTGCAATCAGCTTGATTGCACGCTAGACCCTTCGCTCAATGATTTAGCCGGGGTCGCGGTTTCGGCACATCTGTTTATTGATCGTCGGGGCCGGGCTACCCAGTTTGTGCCATTCAATGAACGCGCCTGGCATGCCGGTGTATCGAGCTGGCGCGGGCGTTCTGGCTGCAATGACTTTGCAATTGGTATAGAACTTGAAGGTACCGACGACAAGAAGTACACGAGAAAACAATACGCTCGACTGCGCAGCACTCTGGGCTGGTTGTTAGGGCGTTATCCGCGGCTTGCGACCGATACAATTGTTGGGCACAACGAAATCGCGCCGGGTCGAAAAACAGATCCCGGCGCTGCCTTCGACTGGTCGCGGCTGCTGGCAGAGCTGCACGCGTCCTATTGAGATACAACCCGGCGCCGCTTCCGTTACAATTCGGCCTATTGTTGTGGAGCGCCTGAATGCCTATATCAGAGATTAACGACACTAATCCCGAGGAGACTCAGGAGTGGCTTGATGCCCTGGAAGCCGTTCTCGATGAGGGCGGTGTTGAGCGAGCAAACGTTTTGCTGCAACGATTGTCTGCGCGTATGGCAACCACCGGCGCGCGCCTGCCCTACACCATTACAACGCCTTACCGGAATACCATCCCGGCGCATAAAGAAGCATTTATGCCGGGAGATCTATTTGTTGAGCGACGCATTCGAGCAATGATTCGCTGGAACGCGCTGGCCATGGTCACGCGTGCGAACCAGCGTGAAGGTGAGCTCGGTGGACATATATCGTCGTTTGCGAGCTCGGCAACGCTTTATGACGTCGGTTTTAATTATTTCTTTCGCGGTCCAGATGACAAAAGTCCGGGCGATCTCATTTATTTTCAGGGCCACTCTTCGCCGGGGGTGTACGCGCGTTCGTTCCTTGAAGGGCGGTTAACCGAGACCGACCTCGACAACTTCCGTCGCGAGGTTGATGGCAAGGGGCTTTCGTCTTACCCACATCCCTGGCTTATGCCTGACTACTGGCAGTTTCCAACGGTGTCGATGGGTCTGGGGCCGATTCAGGCGATCTACCAGGCGCATGTAATGAAGTACCTCGACAGCCGCGACATTGCGCCTATGCGCGATCGTAAGGTCTGGGCATTTCTGGGTGACGGCGAATGTGACGAGCCGGAATCGCTCGGCGCACTCTCGCTTGCAGGTCGGGAGCGGCTCGACAATCTGATCTTTGTGGTGAACTGTAACCTGCAAAGACTTGATGGGCCGGTGCGCGGTAACGGCAAGATCATCCAGGAGCTTGAAGGCTACTTTAAAGGCGCGGGCTGGAATGTCATTAAGGTCGTTTGGGGTCGACTTTGGGATCCGCTGTTTGCCAACGATACAACGGGCCTCATGCAGGAACGCATGGACGCCGTGGTTGACGGTGAGTTTCAAAACTTCAAAGCCAAAGGCGGCGCCTACACGCGCGAACACTTCTTTGGTCAAGACCCCGCGCTTCTGAAGCTGGTCGAGAACCTGTCTGATGATGACATCATGCGTTTGAACAGGGGTGGTCACGATCCGTTTAAGGTTTATGCGGCCTATCACGAGGCCGTAAATCACAAAGGCGCGCCAACGGTTATTCTTGCAAAAACCGTCAAAGGTTACGGCATGGGCGACGCGGGCGAGGCTGAAAACGACACCCACTCGGTGAAGAAACTCGACCTCGACGAACTCAAACAGTTTCGCGATCGGTTCAATTTGCCGCTCACGGATTCAGAGCTTGAGAGCGTACCTTATTACCGTCCGCCCAAGGATTCTCCGGAGCTTGCCTACCTGCAGCGTAACCGCGAGCGATTGGGTGGGTCTATTCCCCGACGCATCGTTACCGATGAAACCCTGGTAACCCCCGAGCTTCCGGCATTTAAGAACCAGCTAACGGGTACGGGCGAACGCACTAACTCGACCACCATGGGTTTTGTGCGCATGCTGGCGACACTGCTTCGCGACAAGAATATCGGCGAGCGTGTTGTGCCTATTGTGCCGGATGAGGCGCGTACCTTTGGAATGGAAGGTTTGTTTCGCCAACTTGGTATTTACTCCTCTAAAGGTCAGCTATACGAGCCAGAAGATTCTGGTGAAATCGCCGCCTACCGCGAAGCCAAAGACGGTCAGGTATTGGAAGAGGGTATTAACGAAGCCGGCGCCATGTCAGCTTGGCTTGCCGCAGCCACCAGTTATTCCAATCACGGCAAGACCATGGTGCCGTTCTATATATACTATTCGATGTTTGGCTTTCAACGCATAGGCGATTTGGCCTGGCTTGCTGGCGACATTCAGGCGCGTGGGTTTTTGATAGGTGGTACCGCGGGCCGTACGACCCTAAATGGCGAGGGGTTGCAGCATCAAGACGGCCATAGCCATATTCAGGCTGGCACGATTCCAAACTGTGTCGCCTATGACCCCTGCTATACCTATGAGCTCGCTGTGATTGTGCAGGCCGGTCTAAAACGCATGTACGAAAACCGCGAAAACATCTTTTACTATTTAACGGTAATGAACGAAGCCTATACGCAGCCCGCGATGCCCGGCTACGATGGCGATGATCCGCAAATCGATGAAGCGCTTACCGACGGCATCCTGAGGGGCATGTACCGACTGAAGTCGGCGCAGGCGAGCAACAAGAAAGTGGTTCGGCTGCTGGGCAGCGGCACCATATTGCGTGAAGTGCTGGCCGCTGCTGAGCTGCTCGAGAGCGATTACGGCGTAGCTTGTGAAGTGTGGAGTGTCACCAGCTTTAACGAGCTGGCACGCGATGCACACGATGTGGATCGGGCGAATTTGCTTGATCCGCTGAATGATCCCAAAGTTTCGTTTGTGCAGGAGTCGTTACCGGGCGACGTTCCGGTAATTGCTGCAACCGATTACATCAGGGCCTATGCGGAACAAATACGCGGTCATGTGTCGGCCGACTACAGGGTTCTGGGTACCGACGGCTTCGGGCGTTCGGATACCCGCGATAAACTCCGGCACTTCTTTGAGGTTGACCGCGCCTTTGTTGTATTGGCCGCGCTAAGTGCGTTGGCCGATGCGCAGGTGCTGAGTAAAAAAGAAGTGGCCAGCGCGCGCGATCAATTAGGCATAGACGCGCAAAAATCTAACCCCAGGCTGGTTTAATTCTGAGATCTTATGAGCCGCAACAAGCAAGGCGTTACCAAAGAAAAAGCAAATGAGTGATTCTGCAATACAAGTGATTGTGCCCGATATTGGCGATGCTGATGGCGTTGAGGTTATTGAGTTTTGTGTGCAGCCGGGTGACGCTGTAGCGGTCGATGACGCGCTGATAGTGATCGAGTCGGATAAAGCATCTATGGAGATTCAGTCCACAGCGGCTGGTGTGGTTGCGAGCTTCAGCGTTGCGCTGGGCGATGTGGTCACAACCGGGCAGGCGGTGGCTGAAATTCAAGCGGCCACTGGCGGAGCTGCCGAACCTGCCGAAAGCGAAGCTGCACCGGCGGCTGCGGAACATCCAACAGCGCAAGAGCTAGCTGCAAAAGAGACAGCGCCCGCTGTTGCAGATGCACCCGCGCCGGCCGCTGCTTCGGGTTCACTTGAAGTGCGGCTGCCCGACATCGGCGATGCGGGCGAGGTAGTGGTTATCGAGCTTGGTGCTGGTGTCGGCGATGCTGTGACAGCCGAGCAAATGCTGCTGGTTGTCGAATCAGATAAAGCCTCGATGGATATAGTTGCGCCGGCGGATGGCGTCGTTGCCGAGATGAAAGTTAGCGAAGGCGATTCCGTGGGCGAAGATGCACTGCTTGTTGTTCTGAGTGTCGCCCAGGCAGCAGGCGCAACAGCCCCGTCCACGACGCCATCAGATACATCGGCCGCCACGGCAGTTGAATCACAAGCCGCTCCTCAAGCTGAACCCAAAGCTTCTTCATCAGCTCAATCTCCGGCTCCGTCAGCGGAGAAGACAGTACCTATTCCAAGGGCAGCACCGGCACCAACCCTGGATGCGAGTGGTCTCGCGCCGCCACCAAAGCCTGCGGCACCGCCGCCCAAAGGCAGCATCATTTATGCCGGCCCTGCGGTAAGACGAATGGCGCGGGAGCTTGGTGTTGATCTTACCCAGGTTGGTGGCACCGGTGCGCGTGGCCGCATAGTTAAAGACGACGTTAGTGCGTATGTGAAGTCGGCATTGTCTGCAGGTGGTGCAAGGGCTGGGGCCAGTGGAGGAGCTGGCATTCCGGCCATTCCCGAGATCGATTTCTCGAAGTTTGGCGAAGTCTCGGTTCAGCCCATGTCACGGATCTTAAAGCGTGGTGCCGAAAACCTGCATCGATCGTGGCTAAACGTGGTGCATGTTACCCAGCACGATGAAGCTGACATCACAGAGCTGGAGGCGTTTCGAAAGTCGCTTAAACCAGAGGTCGAAAGGCGTGGCATCAAAATCACACCTCTTGCGTTTATTGCGAAAGCCTGCGCGCACATGCTCACCCTACACCCAAAGTTCAATTCGTCTCTTGATGGCAGCATTGAGAACCTCATCCACAAGTCTTATATCAACATCGGCTTTGCTGTG
Source organism: uncultured Pseudomonadales bacterium (assembly GCA_964519335.1). GTDB lineage: Bacteria > Pseudomonadota > Gammaproteobacteria > Pseudomonadales > Azotimanducaceae > JALZVT01. The sequence goes on along the minus strand of CAZFIA010000083.1, from coordinate 10,677 downwards.
GATACACCAGATGGTTTGCTTGTGCCTGTTGTGCGCGACGCTGACAAAAAAGGGGTTTGGGAGCTAGCACAAGAGATAAACGAGTTGGCAGCCAAGGCCCGCGACAAAAAGCTCTCTCCCAAAGATCTGCAGGGCGGCACCTTTTCAATTTCTTCACTCGGCTCGCTAGGTGGTACCGGCTTTACGCCTATAGTCAACGCACCCGAAGTGGCCATTCTGGGCGTTGCCAAGCTCGCGATGAAACCACAATGGGATGGTGCGGCGTTTGTACCAAGGAAAATGTTGCCGCTGTCGCTCAGCTACGACCATCGCGCGATAAATGGTGCTGAAGCTGGCCGCTTTGCAACCGAGCTATGCGCGTTGCTGTCAGATATGCGCCGGACCATTCTATAGGGCAGGCTCTAGTTTAGAGTCAGGCCCAGAGCTTAAAGCGCTTTAAGCTGATTCGGCTTAATCCACTTATTTCAGAAGAGGGGACAAATAGTTATGCCAAGTTTTGACGTGGTATCTGAACTCGACGAGCAAGAGATGCGCAACGCGGTAGATCAAGCAAATCGGGAATTAGAAAAGCGCTTCGACTTTCGGGGTGTTGATGCAAGTTTTGAATATTCCGCTGAGGCCATTGAGCTTGCTGCCTTCGAAGAGTTTCAGCTTGTGCAAATGCTCGATATGTTGCGCAGCAAGATGATTGGTCGCGGTCTGGATGCACGTGCGCTGGACCCGGGCAAGGTCGAAGGCGCCGGGAAGCAGAAACGCCAAAAGTTTGCGGTGCGTCAGGGCGTGGATAAAGACAATGCTCGGAGTGTTGTAAAGCTGATCAAAGACTCGAAGCTGAAAGTACAGGCGCAGATTCAGGGGGAGCAAGTTCGAGTGACGGGCAAGAAGCGCGATGATTTACAGAAGGTGATGGCGCTGCTTAAGGATTCTAAGTTAGATATTCCCTTGCAATACGACAACTTCCGCGACTAGACGCCGACTTAACTTTGCCAGCCGATAACCAGTTGTGAGTGAGGCGTCGGGCGCAAGTCAAAGTCTGCTTGCCCCTTTTCGAAACGCTGAGGCGGGCTGGCTTACTGTCTTGGGTTTCGCGGGCGGCTTGCCCATCGTTTTAGTGTATGGAACGCTTTCAAACTGGTTGCGCGACGCCGGTATAGATCGAACCACCATCGGCTTTGTGGGTTGGGTGACGCTTGCTTACGCCGCCAAGGTTTTTTGGTCGCCACTGGTTGACAGTCTCGGGTTTGGTCGCTTCACCCGTTCTATGGGAAAACGCCGAAGTTGGTTGCTGGTGGCTCAGGGTGGCGTTGTGATTGGGCTTCTGGGTATGGCGGCGAATGACCCGCAAATTGGCCTTGAAGCGCTTGTAGGTTTTGCGTTGCTCACCGCGTTCGCCTCGGCCACACAAGACATTGTCATCGATGCCTATCGCATCGAATGCGCCCCCGCTGATAGACAGGCAGCACTGGCTGCAACCTATATGGCCGGCTATCGAGTAGGCGTTATTGCCGGTAGTACCGGCGCTCTACTGATTGCGGCCACGTTTGATCCTGATGAGAGTGTTTATGACTACGCAAGCTGGCGTATAGCTTATCTGGCGATGGGCCTGATCATGATCTTGCCTGTGATTGCTACGCTTCTTATGCCAGAACCCGCTTATTCGGTTCAGCGGCCAGCGGATTCACAAGCCCGATCGCCCGGTGTGTGGTTTCGTGAAGCGGTGTGGGCGCCTCTTGCTGACTTTCTTAATCGCTACGGCCAGACAGCACTGGTTATCCTTCTGGTGATCGGCAGTTATCGAATCTCTGACACTGTGCTTGGCGCGATCGCAAATGTGTTCTATGTCGATATGGGCTTTACCAAGCTTCAGATTGCTTATGTTGCAAAATTCTTTGGGCTAGGCATGACGCTACTAGGCGTGTTCCTGGGTGGCGCTCTTGCGCCAAGAATAGGCCTTGGCCGCCTGCTACTGATTGGCGCGGTACTCGTTTCTGTTACCAATTTGCTGTTTGCTTGGCTTTGGGGTCAGGAGCCAACGACGGTGAATCTGGCATTGGTAATTAGTGCGGATAATCTAAGCGCGGGCTTGGCCACTGCTGCCTTTGTTGCCTATTTGTCAGGGCTCACTAACGTAAAGTTCTCTGCTACCCAGTACGCGTTGTTCAGCTCATTGATGTTGCTGCCACCGAAATTTCTTGGTGGCTTCTCGGGCTGGATGGTGGACCAGCTCGATTACACCCTGTTTTTCGTATTCTGTTCCTTGCTTGGCATTCCTGTTGTATTACTTTTATCGTTGTTGCGTCGGGTAACCTCAGTAGACGAACCTCTATAAACCCGATCATCCCAATCACCCGGAGGGCGTTGATCGATCAGGGCTCCCACCGATGTGTCTTCAGGCTGAGTCGGCCTTTGATCAACAAAACACCATCTTCCTTCAGCTTATCGCGCTGACGTCGCCAGCTTGCGGTGTTTTTTGGAAACGATAACTCACCGCGAGAATTGATAACCCGAAACCAGGGCAGTTTGCTGCCCTTGGGTAGCTGACTCATAGTGCGGCCGACAAGGCGTGCGCCTCTTGGCAATCCGGCGAGGTCTGCTACCTGACCGTAGGTGGCGACTTTGCCGCGCGGAATTGCGGCTACAACCTGCCAGATGCGCTCAGAGTTGCTGGGTGCATCCGGATCCAGCGCTTGCTTGCTCGGCGCGCCTTTCTTACGGCTGATTAGTTTTCCGGTTGCAGTTTTTGTTGTGCGTTTTGAGTTCACTGTAACGGTGCTGGAATGCTGTTGTTCCGCTGCGATTTGACAGGGTCTACTCGAGCACCCACCCTGATCGATATGGGCCGGATACTGTTGCTGTTTACCATTGTGCCGATTGTCGAAATGTACCTGCTGATTAGTGTCGGTGGCTACATTGGAACGATTCCAACTATCGCCTGCGTGATGCTTACCGCCGTCGTGGGAGTTTCACTGTTGCGCTGGCAGGGTACAACGACGCTTTCGAGAGGCATGAGCCGGGTCAGTCAGGGGCAGTTGCCGGGCCAGGAGATTGCGGAAGGCATGATGCTCGCCGTCGCCGGAGCGCTGTTGCTCACGCCGGGTTTTGTCACGGACACCTTTGGTTTTCTGCTCTTGATGCCTCCCATTCGGGCAATGCTCGCCCGCTATGCCGGCAAACACCTTAAAGTAGTGGATATGGCCTCCGGAATGGGTTCTGGGCCGGCTGGGTTTGGCCAACCAGGCCCGTCTTCTCGGGGGTCTCCTGGGTCAGGGCGCCCTTCGGCCGACCCAGGCGCCGAAAAGCCCCCAAGCGGCGTGATTATTGACGGGGAGTACGAGCGCAAGCCCGATCGGGGCTCCGACTGAGCTAATTGCCTGCTCAACCGTCTTCACAATAGGCTCGCAATGGACGCTCGAACCGAATTTTTGGCGTCCACCCCTTGATATTGGATTCGCCATCCCTATTATAGTCGCCCCGCCCATTAGCACTCTCATCGTAAGACTGCTAATGAGCTCGAATTTGGGACTATTGGGAGACTTGAAAGAATGAAGATTCGACCCTTACACGATCGTGTTGTGGTCCGCCGACTGGAAGAAGAAACGACCAGCGCGGGCGGCATTGTACTGCCTGACTCAGCTACCGAAAAACCTTCGCAAGGCGAAGTGATTGCGGTGGGTCCAGGCAAAAAAGGCGATGACGGCAAAGTAACCGCCTGTGACGTAAAGAAAGGCGACAAAGTTCTGTTTGGCCAGTACGGCGGCAGCACCGTAAAGATTAACGGCGAAGAGCTCCTGATCCTTCAGGAAAGCGAAATCTTCGGCGTGCTCGTAGGCAAAAAGTAGAAGCCTAAGAATCAGCCAACGAAACAGAAAATAAGAGGAAACAAGCGATGAGCGCTAAAGAAGTATTATTTGGAGATGACGCACGCGTACGCATGCTTGCCGGTGTTAACACCCTGGCCAATGCCGTGAAAGTCACCCTTGGCCCCAAAGGCCGCAACGTGATTCTGGACAAGTCTTTTGGTGCCCCTACGGTCACCAAGGATGGCGTTTCAGTAGCCAAAGAAATCGAGCTTAAAGACAAGTTTGAAAACATGGGCGCGCAGATGGTGAAAGAGGTGGCAAGCCAAACCTCTGACGAAGCTGGCGACGGCACCACTACTGCAACCGTTCTTGCACAGGCGATTTTGACCGAAGGTCTTAAGAGTGTTGCAGCAGGCATGAACCCTATGGATCTCAAGCGCGGTATCGACCAGGCGGTTGAGGCGGCTGTAGGAAAAATCGGCAAGATGTCTACACCTTGCGCCAACTCAAAGTCTATTGCTCAGGTAGGCACGATATCTGCGAACAGCGACACCGCTGTCGGCGACATCATTGCGGATGCGATGGGCAAAGTCGGAAAAGAAGGTGTTATCACCGTTGAAGAAGGTTCAGGCCTTGAAAACGAGCTGGATGTTGTAGAAGGCATGCAGTTCGATCGTGGTTATCTGTCGCCTTACTTCATCAACAATCAAGACAGCATGGCGGCAGAGCACGAGTCGCCTTTCATTCTGCTTTGCGACAAGAAGATCTCAAACATTCGTGACCTTTTACCAATCCTCGAAGCGGTTGCCAAAGCGGGTAAGTCGCTGGTTGTGATTGCGGAAGATATCGAGGGCGAAGCTCTGGCCACTCTGGTTGTGAACAACATGCGCGGCATCGTGAAAGTTGCGGCGGCCAAAGCGCCTGGTTTTGGCGATCGCCGCAAAGCCATGTTGCAGGACATTGCGATCCTTACGGGCGGCACGGTTATTTCAGAAGAAGTAGGCCTTACCCTCGAAGCAGCAACGCTCGAAGACCTCGGCCAGGCGAAGCGCGTTTCTTCTACCAAGGAAAACACCACTATTGTTGATGGCGCCGGCAAAAAGAAAGAAATTGAAGGTCGAATCAAGCAGATTCGGGCTGAGATCGAAGACACTTCTTCTGACTACGACCGTGAAAAGCTGCAAGAACGCCTGGCGAAGCTCGCTGGCGGTGTTGCCGTGATCAAGGTTGGCGCTCCGACTGAAATGGAGATGAAAGAGAAGAAGGCTCGCGTAGAAGACGCGCTGCATTCAACGCGCGCAGCTGTTGAAGAAGGCGTGGTTCCTGGCGGTGGTGTAACGCTCGTTCGCGTTCTGCAGGGTTTGGGCAAGCTGAAAGGTGCCAATCCCGATCAGACCACGGGCATTGAGATTGCCATGCGCGCCATGAGTGCGCCGCTTCGTCAGATTGCGGCTAACGCGGGTGACGAAGGCTCTGTCGTTCTCGATAAGGTCGAGCAGCTGAAAGGCAACGAAGGTTACAACGCAGCAACCGGTGCCTACGGCGACATGCTCAAGATGGGTATTCTCGATCCAGCCAAAGTGACTCGCTCTGCCCTGCAGGCGGCGGCGTCCGTTGCAGGCTTGATGCTGACCACCGAGTGCATGATCAGCGAACTGCCGGAAGAACCCGGTGCGGCTCCTGGCGGAATGCCTGGTGGCGGTATGCCTGACATGGGCGGCATGGGCGGCATGATGTAGAACTCCTGCGGGCGCTCTGGGGCGCTCGCAAGAAGACAGCAAAACTTGAATGGGCCGCTTCGGGAGACTGGGGCGGCCCGTTTTCGTTTGCTATGATGGTGGGGACGACAAACGGACCTACATGGACCGCATACTCGATCGAACTCGAAAATTCGTAATTCGATGAGACAAAAAAAGCAATTAACTAAGAGCAAACAAGAGCAAACAAGAGCAAATAGGGGCAAGCCATGGACATGACTTTCGATTTTCTGTTCCGTTGGGGACACTTTCTGGCCGGTATCACCTGGATCGGCCTGCTGTACTACTTCAACTTCGTGCAGGGCGCCTATTTCAAGGAAGCGGAGGATGATGCGCGGGTAGATGCCTTTACCAAACTGGTACCGCGGGCCCTTTGGTGGTTCCGTTGGGGTGCATTATTCACTTTCCTGACCGGTTGTGTGTTGCTGGGCAATCGCGCCGGCGGAGGCTTTGGCGGTTACACCCAGGACATCGCTCTAGGCGCGCTCATGGGTACGTTCATGTTTCTTAACGTTTGGGGCATCATCTGGCGCAATCAAAAAGTGGTTATTGCCTCTAACGAGCAAATCAAGGCGGGTGGCGAGGCACTTGCCGGTGCAGCTGGCGCCGCCGGGAAAGCCCTGCTTGCGTCAAGAACCAATACGCTGTTCTCGCTGCCAATGCTGTTTTTCATGGGCTCAAGTGCGCACTTACCCAGTGGCGTTACTGGTGGTGCGGGCGCCGGATTCTGGATCGCGCTGGTCATCATTCTTGCCATCGAGATCAATGGCATCGTTGGTAAGCAGGGTCCGATAACTACCGTCAGTGGCGTTATCACCAGTGGATTTGTATTGACCGCCGTGCTTTGGGGTCTATTGAAGCTCCTCTAAGCGGACGTAGTAACCAAAATGAAGCCCGGCAGTATTTCAGCCAGTCGCGATGATGATCACCCCGGTCTGGATAGATCGGGGCGCACTGCTACTCGAGGTAACCGACGCTCAGGTGGCGGTGGCGGCGGATCTTCGTTGGTCACCAATCTGATCCTGATGTTGGTGGTAGCAGGTCTAGTCGTGGGTGGCTGGTATGTGATGAATCAGCAACAGCTGCTCACCAGGGCACAAACAGAACAGCAGTCCGCGGAAGAGCGCTTAAAGGTGCTTGAGGACAGACTGCGAGCCACCGACGAAGTCATAGGTGACGCGGGTGCTGATACCAAGGAGAAGCTCGGCTACTGGGAATCTGAGATCCGTAAAGTGTGGGATGTGGCCTACAAAGTGAACCGCGGCTGGATTAAGGAAAATCAGGCCCTTTTAGCCACACAGAAGACCCAGCTTGAAGAGGTGGCCAAAGGCATCGCTGCCGTGAAAGGCGATTTGAGCGCTCAGGGCGATGGGCTGGATAACTTGACCAAGAACCTGGAGGAGCTCGATGAGCTCACCGCAAAGGTTGAGGGTGTCACAGCAGGGCAAGATAAATTAGCCAAGAATATTGCTGATATAGATACGCGAGCGCTCACCCAAAGGGTGATCCGTAATGAGCAGGCCGTGGCGGCGATCGATGCCTATCGGGTGCAGCTCAATCGACGCCTGACTGAGCTGCAGGCCAGGGTGGATGCAATGGGGCCAACAGCTGGCGGACCCTGAATAGTCGACGTTTTATTGACGTTTTATTCACCTCTTAGGCCCTTTTGATCCGAGTCAAACTGTGACGGGAATCGCCATTCAATTGGTCGGTTCTGGTCATACTCTTGCTTCGTTACATGGAAGCAATAGGCAACATGCGCAGGATTGGAGTCAAACCCAGTTTGCTGTTGGCTGATGCCGCTGAATCTCCGCTGTCGCTGTTTGCGATCGCGCAGGGTTGGCAGGTCACACAATCGCACAGGAAGTCCGGCTACGAACACGCCAACACAGCTATCGAAGATAGAAATGTGGCGGTTGTTGTTCTGGGCGAGGCAGATTTCTCGGAAGAGGCGCGCCGCCGCTATCCGGGTGCGTTGCTTGTTGGTACCCATCCCGCCTGCAGAGCCCAGGTAGATATATTTCTTGGTAGCTGGAACTCCGAATCTTTACATAGCGACAAGGCAGCCCTTGAGCGTCTCTTAGCGCACGCACAGAGCCATTGGCGCATGCACAGTGGATTGGAAACTGCGCTGAATAAAGTTGCCGTCCAGCAGCAACAGATGCAACAGCTCAGTGAAGTAAGCTCCACGCTTTCGAGCCAAATGTCATTCAACGAACTGTTGGCGACGCTGCTGAAAGAGGCACGCGCGATTGCGCGATGTGACGGTGCATCGCTTTACCTGATCGAATCCAAACCGCGTCCAGATGGGGATGGAATCGAAGATCAACTGGTTTTTAAGTTGACGCAAAGCGGTACCGTTAATTTGCCGTTTCAGGAAACAACCGTCCCTTTGTCGGCTGATTCTATCGCCGGCTATGTTGCGGTCTCTGGACAAGAGGTTTGGTTGCGCGACGCCTACAGGCTGCCGGCTGAAGCCCCCTATAGTTTTAATCGCAGTTTCGACGAGCGGATGGATTACCGCACCCAATCGATGCTGGTCATGCCAATGCGCGCCCACGACGGTGCCGTGGTTGGTGTTTTGCAATTTATCAATCGGCTCGATGAGGAAAGCGACAGCGTTGTCGATTTCGATAAGGAAGCGGTGGAAATACTGCGCGCTATCGCCAACCAGGCTGCGCTGTCGATTCAGAAGAATCGTCTGGTTCGAGACATTAACGAGCTGTTTGAGAGTTTTGTGCAGGCCTCTGTTAAGGCGATTGAGCAACGCGACCCCAGCACCAGCGGCCATTCAGGCCGGGTTGCTGAAACTACGGTTGCTTTGTTGCAAGCGTTGCCGCTATCGAATCTTCCGCGTTTCAAACGCATGGTTATACCCGAAGATCATTTGCGCGAAGTCCGTTATGCGGCGCTATTGCATGATTTTGGCAAGGTTGGCGTGCGTGAGGCTGTATTGGTTAAGTCGCACAAGCTAACTCTGGATCGCTTGGAAACGCTGCACTATAGAGTGCAACTACAGAAGGAACGACTGCGCAGAGAGGCGGTAGAGAAAGAACTGCACTTGCTGCATCAGAAATCCACCGATTTTGAAGTCGCGAGAGCTCGAGTGCATCGCGAGTTGCAAAAACAGTTGAGCATTCTCGACGACTACTACGGCATGATTGAGCAGGCGAATAACCCAACGGTAGTTCTGGATGGGGATTTCTCACATCTTCGTGCGCTTCACGAATATTCGTTTTCTGAATCGGATGGTCGCTCGACTGGATTGATCTCCGCTGATGATCTGCACGCGCTATCAGTTCGACGCGGATCGCTCACGGCTGAGGAGCGTATTGAGATCGAAGCTCATGTCAGCTGGACAAAAGAATTTCTTTCCGTGTTGCCATGGCCTAAGGAGCTAAGCCAGGTACCAGAAATTGCGGGTGCCCATCACGAGAAATTGAATGGTACAGGCTATCCCGAAGGACTTTCCGGTGCGCAGATTCCGCTGGCTAGCCGGGTAATGACGGTATGCGACATCTATGATGCGCTCACCTCTATGGATCGACCCTACAAATCAGCTATGGGTGACGATCGAGCCTTCGATATCTTGTATACGGAAGCAAAAGAGGGGCTCTTGGATGCCGATCTGGTCGATATCTTTGTGGCGTCACGAAACTCCGATCAGCTGCGGAATTCCAGCGCCTAGATTTAGGCTTCTTTCCAGTCTTCTATGACTGGAATTTCTACAGTTTCAGTCGCGCCTTTGTGATCAAACTGCATAACCACTCCAGTATCGAAGATTTCCAGTAATCGGAAACTCTGGCCGTTTGCAGCGATGACATTGCTGCCTTCGGACAAACGTTTGCCATTAACCACCACTGCGCGCAGGTCTGCATCTTCGGAATAGATGTGGAAGGAAAAGGTCAGTACATAAAGTGCTTCTCGGGCGCTGTCGCTGAGCTCATGCAGTTGTGAAACGTCGGCGGCCGCAGGCTCTGTGCGTTGTGTTGTATCAGGCAGCTCTTCAGGTTCACGCTCGGTTACTTTAGTAGATGGCGTTGTCACTGGCGGTGTCGACGGTGATGCTGTTTCAGCAAGCGCTTGTGCAGCAATTTCTCTCGCGGTTTGCGGCTGTGTCAAAGTTCCGGGGGTTGGCGGGTCGGCGATGGTAATAGGCGCGCCGGTAGGTCTGAAGGTTTTAGCCGTTGAGGGTAAGGGTTGTGTTGTTTGCCCTAAATCCTGCAGTTGTCCCTGTGAGTGAGCCTTTGGTGGCAGGTCGCGTGGTGATGCAATTCCTGGCAAGGTCTTCTTACGAGGGTTGGGACTTACTGGCTGCGGCGGGTAATAGTCCTGACTTGAACGGCTTGTGAGCTCGGGCTGAACCGGCTGTTGTGTTGGACTTGCGTTTGCAACCGAGCGTTCTGTATTGCTTGCATCTGTCTGCCACAGATACAGAAACAATAGGTTGGTTGCGAGCACGGCACCGATTGCGATTTTCCAGGGTAACGCGAGGCCTGCGCTGGTTGCCTGTGGCTGGCTCGGCAGGCCATCGGCAAGCCCATCGGTAGAGGATTTTTGCAGAGCGTCAAGTATATAAGACATTGCGCCTAGCCCTGCAGTTCGGGAATGTCATAGCCCGCTGCGCGATGCAACAGCAACCAGGTCGCAGGGCCGGCGATGCCGTCTCTGGCTAGTTTGTTGGTTGATTGAAAATCCTGCAGCGCCCGGCTTAGCTGCGCATCGAAAGATCGGGAGTCTCCGAGGTCGCGATTGATTGCGTTGCCTAAAAGCTCCCGCAGTTCACGCACGGCCTGCTCATTTGAGCCCTGCGCGATGCTGCCTCGATAGTTCTCGGGTGTTGGCCACAGCGCTATCACCGTCCCGCTCCAAACTTGTTGCAGCGACTCGATAGAGACCACCGAACGCTGGCCACCTTGATCCAGTGTAATGCTCTGGTTGCGGGTGTTTATGGCGGTTGCGTAAAACACTTGATCGTCTGGCCCATTGAGCTGCATCACCACAGGTACATTGAGTTGCTTTAGTGCGTTCCAGTCTATGACTCGCTTTGTGCACTGCAGCTGAAAGCGCGGTGCGTAATCGCAAGGCACCGTGCTGTCAGTCGTGGCGTAGGTAATACC
>CAZFIA010000082.1:15046-17982 GCA_964519335.1 uncultured Pseudomonadales bacterium | reverse complement strand
CAGCAGAGAGTTCGTACACCACTACCGGCCAGAATCGGTTACGGAACTAGGCAGCGACAAACGTCATTGAGATGGAGTTTACGCAGTGCCGGGTGTTCTTCGGCGTCAATCTTTCGCCCTCAAACACGTGACCCAGGTGGCCACCGCAGTTGGCACACACAATTTCGGTTCGAAAACCATCTGCGTCTGGGACGCGTTGCACCGCGCCTTCTATCTCATCGTCAAAGGCGGGCCATCCGCAGGTCGAATGAAACTTGTCCGCCGAGCGGTACAACGGTGTTTCGCATTGCCGACACACGTAGTGTCCACCTGCCTCAAAGTGATCAGTGTATTCGCCAACAAACGGCGGCTCCGTGCCTTTGTTGAGAATCACCTGGGCTTCGATCGGCGTTAGCTGTTTGTACTCTGACGGTTTACTTTCTGACATAAAGATCCCCTGGCTTTCTCTCAGTTCTCTTAGGCTAGTTTTAGCGGCAGCGACCGCAGGCGTTGTCCCGTTGCTTGATACACGGCGTTAGCCACCGCTGGCGCTATCGGCGGCAACCCGGGTTCACCCACTCCCGTTGGCGTCTCATTGCTCTCCACAATAACCACATCTACGTTCGGCGCCTCGTTCATTCGCAGAATCGGGTAGTCGTGGAAATTGCTTTCCTGAATCTGACCATCTAACAGTTTGTGATCACCATGCAGCGCAGCAGTCAGCCCGTACATAACGGCACCTTCCATTTGCGCCTTAATCACATCGGGGTTTACCGCGATGCCACAGTCAACCACACACAGTACGTTGTGAACCTTGATCTGCCCGGACTCAACCGACACCTCAGCTACCTCGGCGACATAAGACCCAAAGGAGGTGTGGGCTGCAAAACCGAGATGACGCCCTTGTTCGGGTTGCATCTTTGCCATCTGCTCGCCCGCGATGCGCACTACATTGGCAAGCCGCGGATTGTTGGTTAAGTGCGCTGCACGAAAACCAGCAGCATCTTTACCAGCAAGTTCGGCCAGCTCATCCATTGCCGCTTCTTTAGCAAAGGCGGTATAGGAATGGCCGACAGAACGCCAGAACGTCAGCGGCAAGCCGTGATCCATAGTGACATGGTCAACGTCGTGGTTTGGCAAATCGTAATCTTCGGCAAGGCCTTCGATACTCGAGGTATCTACCACCCAGCCATCCATGATGCTGCCCGCAAGGCCCACAGCAAAATTGGTGATGCCATCCGGCATGCCCGGGAAGAACGCGGGCAGCGCATTATTAAGCGTTTCAGGCGTGATGTTGCCTCCTACTCGTTTCGCCCGCCAGGCGCTTATCTTGCCGTTGTCATCAAGACCGGCGGTGATGTTCATCAGAGACGCAGGGCGATAAATGCCCGACTTGATATCGTCTTCGCGCGACCAGAGCACCTTCACTGGCTTACCGGTCACCATGGATACCTGGGTTGCTTCGATAACATTGTGCAAGGTCGCCCGGCGCCCAAAAGCGCCACCAAGATAGGTTTGATGCGAAACAACCTTATCGGCATCAAGACCAGAGAAGCGTGCAACAAGACCTGCCGCCGCACCTGGGCCCTGGGAGCCCGTCCATACCTCGGCATCATCCTTGCGAACATGAACCACAGCGTTCATGGGCTCCATTGGCGCGTGCGACAGATAAGGCGCCCAATATTGCGACTCGATTTTCCTCTCGGCTTTATCAAGGGCCGCCGCTGCATCGCCTTCAGAACTCGCCGAGTCGCCATCATTATCCGCCATAGCCGCCTTGTAGTCGGCCAGCACTTGCGCACTGGAAACAGAAGCAAGCTCAGGTAACTCCCACTCAATGCTCAGTTTTGCGGCGGCCTGTTTTGCCTGCCAATATCTCTCGGCCACAACAGCAACACCGGTAACGACGGGTACCACGTCGATGACGCCAGGCATGGCTTTTGCGACATCAGCATTTAGGCTCTTTACAGAACCCCCCGCAACGGGCGCACGATTTACAACCGCATGCTGCATGTCGGGAACTTCAACATCAATGCCGTATACGGCCGTGCCCGTCGCTTTAGACAATCCATCCAAACGCGGAAATTCTTTACCTATGTACTTAAAGGTTGACGGATCTTTAAGCGCACTACCTTCCGGCGGCTGTAGTGCTGCGGCGGTGGTTACGAAGTCGCCATAGGGATGACGTTCGCCGTTGCCTGTATTTACCACCTGACCGTTATCGGTAGACAGCGACGCAACATCAACATTCAGATCGGCCGCCGCTGCTTCCAATATCAGGGCGCGCACGTCAGCACCAATTTGCCGCAGTTGTTCCCAGTGCGCCTTTATAGACGTACTGCCACCCGTGGCTTGCGCGCCAAAATCTGGATTGGTGTAGTCAGGGTGAACGCCCGCAAGCTCTACTATGACCGACTGCGGGTCAACGTCTAACTCTTCGGCAACTACTGTAGTAAGGCCAGTGGTTACGCCCTGCCCCATTTCATCTCGAGGACAGAAGAACCGAATGCTCTGATCTTTGCCTAGCTGCAGAAACGCATTGGGAATGAAGTCGCCCTCAAAACCGGCGATGGGTATATCCGGTGTGGAGCAACCCGCTAGTGAAAAACCGACAAGCAATCCGCCACCGGCTACTGAAGAGGTCCGCAGAAAGCCGCGTCGAGAGACCGTTAGCGCGCTCATGCCTTCACCTCCGTAGAGACTTCGTAGGCGAGTGAGTTGTCCTGTTCTGCTGGACGCTCTGTGCCGGCAACCGACAAAATCGCTTCTTTGATTCGCGGGTAACAGCCGCACCGACAAATGTTGCCAGACATTGCAGTTTCGACGTCTTCGGCACTGGGGGCCGGGTTGTTCGCGAGTAGCGCAGCGGCCGACATAATCTGTCCCGACTGACAATAGCCGCACTGCGGCACACTGTGTTCAACCCAGGCATTCTGCAACGGATGAGTATTTTCTGG
>CAZFIA010000082.1:0-14946 GCA_964519335.1 uncultured Pseudomonadales bacterium | reverse complement strand
CCAGCGAGAACGCCGTATCGGTGGCTGCCGTTTTGTTTGCCCGCAATTTTTTGCGTAACAAATAGGCGCTTAGTTCATTTGAGATGCCTTCGAGCGGATCGCTCTGGTTGCGCGCGAGCTCAGCTTTACTTAGACCAAAAATCTCTTCGGCGTGCTGGTGCCGATGCAACAGCACAGCAATAGTGCCCAGCCACTGCCAGAACACTTCCTGCAAAACTTCATTGGGTGAACCCAGATCGCTCGAAAGACAGGCAATCGCTTCGTCACGCACGTGGCTTACCAGACCATCTACCGCCCAGGACAGTACGGACTCTTTGTTGCCAAAACGGTTATAGAGAGTTTGTCGGGAAACCCCCACCGCATCGGCCAGCCCCACCATGGAAGTGCGGCGAAATCCAAACCGGGCAAACTCTTCGAGCGCCGCGATACAGGAGTCAGGTGTTGCCTCACTCGTGACTCTCTCAGAGACTTTTTTGTTAACGGTACTAAGGGTGCTAACGGCTTCGGACATAAGAGCACGATCCCGGTGTTTTACCGAAATTTACACTTCTCGTCGATATTGTCAACCGCTCCACTCAGCCTCAGCCGTCAACCCGAGACAGGTTCTCCGAGGGCCTCCGCCCGTTCCAGCCGGCTCGCTTCATCACGCGGCAGATGCCGCATCGCGAGCATTAGAAAAATAGTACTGAGCACAAAGATGAACAGCGCAATCGCAATCGCTGAACGCAGCGCCTCCGCGTCATTCTGGCCGGCAGTCATCATGGCGTCGCTAATGCGACCAATCACATAGGGACCCAACGCCAAACCAATAAAGGTGTTCATCAACAAAAAATACGCCGTGGCAATAGCGCGCATTCGCGGCATCACAATGTCTGTGGCCGTGGTGCTGGGAACACCCACCCACATGGCGGCAGGAATGTGATACACAAAATTCATAAAGAAGGCGAACTTAAGGCTTGAGGTGTACAGCATAAGCAGTACCCCAGGGGCGGTCAGCAAAATGGTTATAAAACCAACATAGAGGCGGCCGTTAGGGCGAGTTAACTTTAGCCGGTCGGCCAACAGTCCACCTGCAGTTACTCCTATAAGACCACCCAGAGCGTTGCCAAGGCCAACCCAAATACCAACGTCTGAGGCGGAAACATCAAAGTTGCGAATAAGATAAGGCACGGTCCAGAAACTCGCGCCGTAGGTAAAGAATGAGATACAAGGAAACGCGAGTGTCGTGTAGATGAGCGCTTTGGAACGAAACATCATTGCAAAGGTGGCTGGATCACGACCCTTTAGTGACTGCGCCCAACTAAAAGTGATGTAAGCCCCAATACCCAATGCGATCCACTGCACCACACTACCGGTTGCAACGATAAGGCCGTAGCTAACAAGGCTAATCGCTGCAGCGGCCATCAGATTGATGGGAATAGACCCACCATGGCGCTGCACACTAACCAGCGTCAACGGCGGCAACACCGCAGCCAACTCTCTTCCCAACACGCGCAACGGGTCTTCTTCGGAAGGCGCAACAGTCAGACCTTCGCTTTGTCCGCGCACGGGTTCTTTGAGCGTTCGCACCCAGAATGCGAGTAACAGCCCAGGCAATCCCACCGCAAAAAACGCAACCTGCCAGCCGCTAAGACCGTAAGGTGCATCCTGAGGATACGCAGCTTCCCAGCCGTCGAGCACCACGCCGCCAATGATGAGCCCCAGCCCCCCGCCGATGTAAACGCCCGATGAATAGATAGCGAGCACCGTCGCCCGCATTCTTGGGTGGTAATAGTCCGACAGCATGGAGTAAGCCGCGGGTGATGCGCTGGCCTCGCCAACGCCCACCCCAACCCGGTAAAGCGCGAGAGGTACAAACGAACGCGCCGTACCTGACAGCACGGTCATGAGACTCCAGAACGCAAGCCCAATAGAAATCAGCGTGCGCCGGGTCCATACGTCAGCCAGACGCGCAAGCGGGATCCCGAACACCGAATAAAACACGGCAAACACCGTGCCGTACAAGAAGCCCATTTGGGAATCGCTGATGCCCAGATCTGCCTTAATGTCTTCGGCAAGAATCGACAGCACCTGACGATCAACAAAGTTGAAGACATACACCAGCACCAAAACAGCCAACACATAGTTGGCGTAGCGCCTGCTGGGCACAGAAGAATCAGTAGGTTTCATGACTCGAGTGTACCTGATGCCAGAGCCCGTCGAAGGGGTTTCGACGAGCTTTAACTCTTCTCTAAAGCCGCAAGTAGCTCATCATAGTTGGCAAAACCCAGCGCGCTGGTGATGTGGGTCTGCCAGCACTCATCAATCACGGCAAGCGTTGCTTTCGAAAGCACTCGGCCGCCGCCCGCCTTGCCCTCTCGAACTTTTGCGCTGTCACTGCCCGGGGCCAAGCCACAGCGCTCTTCGCTTGCCTTACGCATCAGGGCATCATCAAACCGGTCTTTGTGCTCGAGCATAAACTCGATCGTGGAATGTTGCTGGGTTAGATCGAGTAACTCATCATCGAGTAGCACGCCAATAAACTCCGCAATTCGCCGGATGGTTACACGTGCATCTTTCAGCATGCGCTCATAAGCCAGAAACAGAACGTCAGCATCATCCTTGCGCGCCCACCAGCTCAGCAAATGCTGAAAGTAACCGTCTTTGCGCCCGATCGTAGCCTGCGCGAACTCATCGATATCTATAGCGCCGGGTTCGACAAACCAGCCTTCCTGAAATTTGAACAACGACACCATTACGTCTGCCGGATTACGCACCACGTTGATGTAGCGGCCCCCTTTGGGCATAAGACTCGCCGGTAAATGGCTCTTGAAAGCGCGCGGGTTAGCGCGCTGCTCGGCATCAAGATCAATGCCCAGTACCCAGCTGGTTTCGATCCAGGGCACAACGCGCGAGATATCATCAAAATCCATATCACCACGCGTGCGCAGGGTGTGGACAATCTGTTGGGTCCAGGTGGTGCCGCTTTTGCCAAAGGGTGTAATCACCACGTCGCTGTCGCGCAGCTTTACAGCCATTCCCTGCTTCAGGCCTTCCGCAGAAAATAGCGGTGCGGCGACCTCCTTTAGCTCCAATAGGCTGCGCGCTCGAGGTGTATATTCACTCATGTATCCCGTTCTCCATCCTCTACGCCCCCATTCTGTGCAGAAAGGGTAGAGCATCAGCGCCGTTCGCAGCAAGACCCTCTCTAAAGCCACAGGAGGGCCCTTGACGGGCGCCCTATTAACCGCGACGCTTGATGCAAATCTATATGCGACGCCCAGACGAGCAGACAAACATGAGTAAACAAACCCTAAAGATCAACGGCGAAAACGTTGAGATGGATCTAAACCCCGACATGCCGCTGTTGTGGGTGCTCCGCGACAAACTAAAGCTCAAAGGCACAAAGTTTGGCTGCGGTATCGCCCAGTGTGGCGCCTGCACCGTGCATATCGACGGCAACCCCGTTAGGTCATGCGTAATGCCCGTTTCCGCGGTCAAGGGTGCAGTTACTACCATCGAAGGTCTGGCGGACGGCGATACTTTGCATCCTCTACAAACGGCATGGGTTGAACACGATGTCCCACAATGCGGATACTGCCAGTCGGGGCAAATCATGAGTGCTGCGGCATTACTTGATAACAACAAATCCCCTTCTGATGAAGACATCGATCAGGCCATGGCCGGCAACTATTGCCGGTGCGGCACCTACACCCGCATTCGCGCCGCGGTTCATACCGCCGCGAAGTTTTACAAGGTGGGGGCATAACCATGAATAAATTGAACACCAGTCGACGTAACGTTCTTAAAGCCTCGGCACTCGCCGGTGGCGGACTGCTGCTCGAGATGCGCCTGTCAGAAAGTGCACTCGCCGCTGATGCGCCTGATAAAGAAGACGACAAGGAAAAAGTCGAGGCGCTGGTAAAGGCCAAAGAACTAAACGTCTTTGTCGAAATATCCGCAGAAGGCAAGATTTACATCTATGCCCCCAATCCAGAAATGGGCCAGGGCATTAAGACAACCTTACCCATGATTGTCGCCGAGGAAATGGGCGCCAACTGGGACGACGTTATTGTCCGCCAGGCACCGGTCGACAGCAGCCGCTTTGGTCTGCAAGGTTCAGGCGGCTCAAGATCTGTGCCACGCAACTTCAACGTTATGCGCAAACTGGGTGCATCTGCTCGCGAAATGCTTCTGGACGCCGGTGCTTTTGCGCTAGAGGTTGATAAAGACGAACTGGTTGCGCGCGACAGCACTGTTGTACACACCTCAGGTCGCAGCATGACGTTTGGGCAGCTAGCATCGCTTGCCGCGGAGCAAAAGGTGCCAGAACCCGAGAGCTTAAGGTTCAAAGATCCAGGCGCCTACACCATTATTGGCACCTCGGTTAGAAGCGTAGACACCATTGATCTCGTGCAGGGCCAAAGCGAGTTTGGGGTTGATGTCGACATACCCGGCATGAGGTACGCAAGCTACAGCCGTTCGCCGAGGCGCGGTGGCACGGCGGTTAGTTTTAACGACAAAGAGATAAAAAACCTGCCTGGCGTAACCGACGCCTTCATTCTCGAACCCAACAAGAAACCGGGTAAGGCCGCCTCGGCATTTATGAATGGCGCATCCCAATTGTACGGCGGTGTCGCCATTGTTGGCGACGACACCTGGTCGGTGCTTGATGCCAAAAGCAAGCTCAAGGTGAAATGGGATGATTCCAAAGCATCAACCGACAGCTGGTCACAATTTGTCAGCGACGCCAAAGAGGCAATAGCTGCCGAGAAAACAAAAGCCAGCGCCAAGGTGCTGACAGAGGGTGATGTCGATCCGGCCTTGAACGATGCGAACAACAAGACGCTGGAGTCTTTCTATCAGTTTCCGTTTGTTGCCCACCTGTGCATGGAACCCATGAACTGCACCGCCCATTTCAAGAAAGGCGAATCGGGTGCGGCCGACAGCATGGAAGTCTGGCTTGGCAGTCAGTTTCCTGAGCAGGTTAAAGAAGTGTCTGCGAATTTTCTGGGGCTCGCCCCAGAAAACGTCACGATCAACCTAAAACGCATGGGTGGTGGCTTTGGTCGGCGAGCAATGCACGACTACGCAACAGAGGCCATGGCGATCTCCCATCGCATCGAACAACCCGTCAAGCTCACCTGGTCACGTCCTGATGACATTCACAATGATTTCTTTCGCGCAGGCGGGTTCGAGAACTTACGCGGCGCCGTAGATAGCAACGGCAAACTGGCCGCCTGGGACCAGCACTATGTCGGCTTCGGCAAGTCTGGCAAGCCAGCCATTGGCTCAGGACTGCGCGGCAGTGAATTGCCCGCCGTTGTCTTTGACAACGCGCGCGTGAAACAGACGCTCATGGAAGTCGACACCGCCTGCGGTGCGTGGCGAGCGCCGGGTTCAAACACCAACGCCTTTGTAGAGCAGAGTTTTATTCATGAGCTGGCCACCCTCGCCGAACGCGATCACGTCGAGTTTTTGGTGGAGCTTATGGGTGAACGGCGCTGGACAGACGAAGGCAAGATCGGCGCGATCAATACCGGCCGAGCCATTGATGTGATCAAGATGGCAGCCACCAAAGCAGGCTGGGGCAAAACCATGCCCGCGGGCAAAGGTATAGGTATGGCGTTCTATTTCTGCCACGCCGCCCATGTCGCAGAAGTTGCTGAGGTGTCTGTTGATGCACAGCAGAACTTCCATGTAGACAAGGTCACTGTGGCCGTAGACGTTGGCCCTATCATCAACATGAGCGGCGCCATCAATCAGGTGCAGGGCTCTATTGTTGATGGGTTAAGCACGATGGCGCTGCAGCAGATCACTATGCAAAACGGTACGATCGAGCAAGATAACTTGCACCAGTACCCGGTGCTTAGAATGGCAGCCACTCCTGCTATAGACGTGCACTTCATTCAAAGCGACAACGCACCTACCGGGCTCGGTGAACCCGCCCTGCCACCGCTCGCGCCTGCAGTTGCCAATGCCATCTTTGATGCTACCGGCACGCGCATTCGTTCTATGCCGCTAAACGAGGAAGGCTTCAAACTGGTTTAAGGCATCCGGCCTACGTAAGTCGCCTAATTCGACCTCATCCGATACGCGACCAAGAAAGGCAGCAACACCAGCAACGTAAGAAGCGCTACGAGAAAGTTCTCTCGTAGCTGCTTTGCCAGATAGTTCTGCAGAATCTGGCCGCCCTGAGAGTAGCCTACCGGTACCGGTTGAACCCCGTTGTCTGTTTCGAACTGCGCATAGGCAAGTTTCATCTGCTCAAAACGCGGGGCCTCAGTCGCCTTAAGGTCTTTCGCTTCTCCTGGATCAGCAACCAAACTATAGAGATGCCATTCGCCATCTCCGCGTGGCGGCATAACCCGCACTAGCTTGTAGTCACCTTGAAACAATGCCGCATGACCCGTCAGCTCATAACCAACGCTTTCAGTCTCACTATACACGCGTTGCTGTGACCCACTAAGGATAGGCACCAGGTCTTTACCCGACATCTCCAGCACCTCTCGGCCACCAAATCTGCCGCCGGGAGCTGATACGTTTGCCAGTGACAAAATAGTGGGCGTAATGTCTGTGGCCCAGGCAAATGCGCGGCTTATCGAGTTTTGTTGCGCGGTGAAGTCAGGTCGTCCGGGGGCTGCAATAATGAGCGGCACCCGCAAGCCACCCTCGCCCGTGTGAAACTTGTAGTACGCAAGTGGACTAACCGCAGCACTCGCAAAGCTCGGACTAATCGAGGAGAAACTGCCCTTAAGTCCTAATCGATCATAGTCTGAGTGATAGCCAAGGCTTGCCGATACGCGCGACTGCGGAAATACCAGAGGGTCGTCAGGGCCACTGACTTCCGCGCCGTTGTCCGAGGTAAAAATAAAGATGGTGTTGTCGTAAACGCCTTGTTCTTTGAGATGCGCAATCAACCGCCCTATGTTCTGGTCCATGGCTTCGATCATGGCCGCATACACCGCCATACGTTTGGATTCGTAACGCTTGCGCTCGGCACTCAAGTCATCCCAGTCTTTAGTACTTGGCATCTCCGCAAGCTGAGTTTGTTCAGGCACCAACCCAAGCTCAACGGCGCTGTCTCGGCGTTCGTTGCGCAACACTTCCCAGCCCGCGTCGTATACCCCCATGTTCGCCTCGATCAAATCGCTGGGTGCCTGCACCGGCAGATGCACGGCTTGAAAAGGTACATAGGCAAAGAAGGGTTGGCCGTCTGCAAGGTTTGAGTCTATGAACTCAATGGTTTTATCGATCAAGAACCGGGACGAGTAGAAGTCTTCGGGCAGCTGGTAACGCTCGCCATCAGCAAACCAGTTCGCCTCGTCGTAGATCGCAAGGTACGGGCGTTGCTCCCAGTTATCTGCTCCCGAATCCATTAGCGCTACCGTGCGTTGAAACCCTCGGCTACTGGGCAACAATTCTGGCGTCGCCCCCAGGTGCCATTTACCGGCCATGTAGGTGTGGTAGCCGGCTGATTCCAAGAGCGTAGCAACCGTAACGACATTGCGACCCAGCACGCCCTGATAAGTTTCGTATTGCGCCTGCTCTGGGGCGATCATCTCCGGAATGTTAGCTACTCCGGCCAGATGATTATTAACGCCGGTCAGCAACATGGCCCGTGCAGGGGCGCAGTTTGCAGCCGTGTGATAATTGGAAAAACGCACGCCTTGTGCTGCAAGCTCAGACAACGCAGGCGTGCGCACCTCGCTGCCATAGGGCGCGATATCGCTGAAACCCAGGTCATCAGCGAGTATGAATACAATATTGGGGCGGGATTTTACCGAAGCAGCGGCGGCCTCTTGCGCACTCAACAACGGCGACAGCGTAAAGAACGCCAAAAAAAGGAAGCTAGCGCCGAATGCGCCCTTCAGTGGTTTTCGACCAGGCATTGTTCTTCGATTAAGCCTTACGACCAGGAAACAACCACAACGCCACCACCAGAACGACTACGGACACAAATTCAACAGCGAGTTGAGTCGCGGCAAAGGCCGCATCGTGAACGAGCCAGGCAATCAACCGACCGACCATAGCCAGAGAAAACAGCAACAACGGCGGATAAAGCCAAAGCCGCTCAGTTTTAACGACACCGATGAGCATGCACAGCGAAGCGGTAAGGAAAAACGCAAACAGATCTCCTATCTGAGTGCTACGCCCCAGGCCCTGCGCGAGCTCAAAGCCAAATTCTGCCGCAACCCCTGTTGGACTAACCAACCAGCGCATCGCTATGCTGGTAAACAGAACCGCCAACAGCACCAGTACAACTTTGATCGCTCTAACCACATCTACCCCCTAATAGACCAGAGCGATTATAAGCACGAAGTGCAATCGATCACATGCTGCTCACAGCGATAGTCACCGGTATCGACTTGAAGGCAGGTGTGTGGCTTCGTGGATCACTGGCGGTCGATGTCAGCACGTTCGCCTCAGGGTAATAGGCCGCGGCGTTACCTTTGGGCAGGTCGAATGGCACAGCTTTTAGCCCGCGCATTGCGCCCTGATCAGAAATCAGATCGACAAGCATATCAGGTGCAACACCCAGCTCCGCCATATCGAGCTCGTTCATAAACACCAGCCAGCGGTCTGACACGCCGCGGTAGCTATCCACCTGCTCGTACACAATAGAGTTGAACTGGCCTTCGCTGCGAATGGACATCAACGTAAAGGGCCTGGCTGCCGACTGAACCACGGGACAGGCACCCGGCACCAAAAAGTTCGCGCGTTTGTCAGCAAATCCAAACTCCGGCGAGTGCAACAGCCTGCCGCTGATATGAAAC
Organism: uncultured Pseudomonadales bacterium; assembly: GCA_964519335.1. GTDB lineage: Bacteria > Pseudomonadota > Gammaproteobacteria > Pseudomonadales > Azotimanducaceae > JALZVT01. Next base: position 6,190 of record CAZFIA010000082.1, on the reverse strand, counting down.
TCACGCTTGGCGACATCAATATCCGCAAGCGCCTCCATGCCGGGCACAACTCTACTAATCACTTTCCGCACTTTCCGGTGGCCACGGAACTCCGAAAAGTCGAACCCCACGTCAGGCAACAGGTGTTTGCCTATATCAGCAAGGATCGAACTCTCAGAGCGCACGGTAGCAATGCGTTCAATACCTCCATCACTCAGACGTACATAATTAAACATCGACTCTTGAGTGGTGGGTTCGGGTTCTTCATCGCGGGCGCACACCGGCAGAATGATCGCCTCGCCAGAGCCAACACCCTGAATGTGTCCGCGATTTAGCGTGGTGGTGAGATAAATCTTGGTGCCGATGGCATCAAGCGCTTGCGCGCTCCAGGCTGTATCCGGTGTCGCTTCAAACAGGTTCCCGCCCACCATCATCGCAACATCTATGGCGCCGGCATGTGCAGCCTCTAACGAGGCGAGCGTATGCAAACCGCGTGCTTTGGGGAGCTGAACAGACAGTTCTGCCTCCATTCGCTGCATTACTTCTTCAGGCAGCACCGGTTTCACGCCGATGGTGCCAATGCCCTGAACATTGCTGTGGCCGCGCAGGGGTAAAAGCCCAGCGTGTCGACTGCCCACCATGCCGCGCAGCAACGCAAGGTTCGAAATCCACTCGATATTCTCAACGCCATTCAGGTGATGGGTGATGCCCATACCCCAGGCAAAGATGGCCTTGTTGGCACCTGCGTAGAGTGCAGCTACTTCTTCGATAGCTTTCTTCTCAACGCCGCAGGTGTCGGTAAGTTCACCCCACTCCTGGGCGCGGACATGCTCAATCAAACTCGCAAAGCCGTTGGTGTGCCGCGCAATGAATTCTTCATCAAGCGCACCAAGCTCATCCACAGCCTTGGCAATGGCTGTGAACAGCGCAACGTCGGTACCTGCGCGCGGTTGCAGATACACACTAGCCACTTCGTCGCCGCCCTTGATAAGCGAACTCACCATCTTCGGGGCCGCAAATCGCACGAGCCCTGCTTCGCGCAGCGGGTTGATTACCACAATCTGCCCACCCCGACGCCGCAGATCGATCAGCTTGTGCAAGAGCCTCGGGTGATTAGATGCTGGATTAGCGCCAATAAGGAAAAACAGATCGCAACCGGCCAGATCGTCGAGCTCTACGGTTGCCGTGCCGGTGCCTATGGTCGATCCTAGCGCCTCGCTGGTGGCTTGATGACAATAGTAGGAACAGTTCGAGACGTTGTTAGTGCCGTACAGTCTTGCAAGCAGTTGCAACACAAACCCCGCTTCATTTGATGACCGCCCGGAACTGTAGAAGAACGACCGCTCGGGTTTGGTTCCCGCCAATGCCTGCACCGAACGCTCAATGGCCTCATCCCAATCGATCTCTACAAACCGCGACCCACCAACTTCTTTACGAATGGGTTTGCCCAAACGACCAAGGTGTTCCAACTGGTGGGCCGACAGTTCACCCAGCTCGTCGAGACTGTGCGCGAACACTTCGGAAGGGATAGGCGATTGAATATCGGTTGATTGCGCCTGCACGCTTTTGTTGCACACCGACGGAAACTCTCCCAGCTCGTTGGTCATGCCACCGCGCTGGCCACCCATGCCCAGGCCGCAGGCCTTGCACGCGTTCTTTGAGGTGAGCGCCTTGGCAGAGTCAAGCAGACCAATACGACTGGCGGTTGCCAGCGTATACAGCACTTTCTTGGCTCCACCGCCTGATCTGGCCACTGCCCACCGCCTACAAATACACGCAAAAAACCCGCCACCAGCTTTCCGAAAACAATTAGCAATTACAAGGCAACAAAGCGAGTTACTTCCATTAGTATTCATAGGGACCTACGCAACTCGCCGCGCTCTAAGGACATCACTTGTCTGACCTCCGACCCGATGGAACCCTGACCCTCAGTCTGAAACTACGCTATGCCATGGGCGGCGCGGCCGAGGGGGCCGTGGGCTACGCGTTTAATGGCTTCAATTTCTTGATCTACACGGTTGTTTTTGGCCTACCGGGCACCATGGCGGGTGGCGCGGTCTTTCTCTCAATAATCCTTGATGCCGTAAGTGATCCACTCATCGGCTACCTCTCTGATCGTTTCCGGTCCCGCTGGGGGCGACGACACCCCTTCATCTTCTTTGCCGCCCTGCCCCTCGGCGCCGTGATCTACTGCATCTACCAACCCCCCGATATTCTGTTAGCAACCGGCGGCGACATCGTGTCACTGTTAGGCTATGAGGCCACCGGTACCCAATGGGGGCTTGCACTGTGGCTGTTTGTGTTTGCAAGCCTTCTCAAATTCTTTCTGACTTGTTATCACCTGCCGCACCTCGCTCTGGGTTCCGAACTCAGCGATAACTATCTGGAACGCACTCGCATCTTTCGCTACAACACCTTGTTTGCATTCGGAGGCGGCGCGGCATTGTCCTGGTGTTTTTATAATCTGGTACTCGGTGATCGCCCCGTTGCAGAAATCGACACCAGCTGGTTTGCGGCGATCTTGGGCGTGTTTGGTGCGATCGTTATTTTCCTTACCGCCTTTTTAACTCGATCGCGCATACCCCACCTGCCGCAACCACCTGCAGATCAGGCACCCTTTGCCTTTATAACCTTTCTAAAGGACGCAAGCGTCGTCTTCCAGAACAAGAACTACATGATGCTGTTTTTTGGCTTGTTCTTTCTGTCGCCCATGATCGGCGTAAGAGAAGCACTAGGAGCAAATATAAGCATCTACTATTGGGAGCTGCCGGCGCATCTTATTGCCGTATTCCCTGTAGTGGCTGCGGTGAGCTACATACCGGCAATGGCGTTGGTCGCCTATCTGAATAGCCGCTTCGAAAAAGGTGGCACTATGCGCCTTGTAGTTATTATTGCAGCGATTGCAGCCAGCCTGCCGATCATTCTGCGTTCCCTCGACATGATGCCCGGCAACGAGTCTGCCTGGGTGTTTCGCATTGTCTGCGTGTCAGTATTTTTCTATTACGGTTCACTCGCTGTGCTAAACGCAAGCGTGTACTCCGCCATCGGCGACGTGGTCGATGAACAAGAACTCAAAACCGGACTACGCCAGGAAGGCATCTTCTACGCCGTCCGTACGTTCTTCGCCAAGGTGGCTAACGGGCTGGGCCATCTGCTGGCAGGGATTGCGGTAGATGTTATCGGATTTCCCGCAAAAGCAGAGGTGGGCGAAGTGCCGGCGCAGGTTATTTTTGAGCTTGGCGTATTCGAAGGCATCATCGCCGTGGTACCCATCATCGGCGCGGTGTATTTTTACGGCAAGTACAGCATCGACAGAGAACGCCATGAAGAAATTCAGGCGCAACTTAAGTCAGCTAACAATGCGCAGGCCTAAAGAAGAACACCCGGGGTAACACATGAGCAGATTCAAGGACAAGGCGATCATAGTAACGGGGGCAGCCTCGGGCTTCGGCACTGCAATAGCCAGGCGTTTTGCCTCTGAAGGCGCTTCGGTGATGTGCGCAGACATCAATCAGGAAGGCGCTAAAGCCGTTGCAGATTCGTTAGCTGGCGCCATCTCTTTTGGCATAGACGTTACCGAGCCGGATCAGAACGACGCCATGGTTAAGGCAGCAGTTGATGCCTGGGGTAAAATCGATGTGCTCTGCTGCAACGCGGGCGCCCCTCACAAAGGCAGCTACATGGTGCGGATGCCGGTTGAAGACTTTGATCGCATGTGGGCCATTAACGTACGCAGCATATTTCTGGCCGCGCGTGCCGCCCTCCCGCACATGCCGCCCGGTAGCACCATCATTAACACCGCCTCCATAGGCGGCAAGCGTCCGCGACCGGGGCTTGCCCCCTACAACGCGTCAAAAGCTGCAGTAATCAACCTAACCCAGTCGATGGCGATAGAGATGGCACCTAACGTTCGAGTGAACTGCGTGTGTCCGGTTTCGTCCGCGACCAACTTTGACTTTCAAACCATTGGCAAAAAAGATCTGCCCGACGACATGGAGGCGAGTGTGGTCGCCACCATTCCAATGGGCCGCCGGGCGCTGCCGGAAGACGTTGCAGATGCTTATGCGTTCTTGGCCTCAGATGACGCCAAGTTTCTCACCGGCATTTCATTGGATGTCGACGGCGGGCGAGCGATTTAGCTTTTTGACAAACGCAGCTAAGCCCCCACCGCCGCAGGCAACTCATCGCAGAATCGCTTAACGTCATCGAGATGCCCCGCTGACACTCTCGACCACTCGGCGTAATCCATATACTGAGGACGGATGCGAACGTCTTTGCGCTGCAGCGCATCGAATACGCTGTTTGCACCCTTGTCTGTTTTGAAATACACAAAGTTGGTGGAGGACGGCAAGCGCTCAAGCCCCAACTCGTCCACTTTGCTTTCGATCATCTCTTTGGCCTCAAAGATCTTCGACTTCGAATAGCGGATGAAGGAGTGATCGTTATAACAGCCAATGGCCGCTGCGAGACTCGGACCCGGCATCCATGACATAGTCGCGTTTTCGATGGTTTTCGCTGTCTCGGGGGAAGAAATGGTATAGCCCACCCGAATGCCAGCAAGCCCATAGAGCTTGGAGAAGGTGCGCGTGACAATCACGTTGTGGCCCTGTTTCACCAAATCGATGCAGGTCAGTGCATCTTCATCGCCCGACAGCTCGATGTAGGCCTCATCTACAACCACCGGCGCGCGCTTTGCCATACTCTTTACGGCGTTCTTAAGCGACGTTGAGTCGGCCATCAGGCCCGTTGGATTGTTTGGATTACACAGTTGCACCATGCCAGTTTGCGGTGTAACCATCGCATCCAGAGCTTTTAGATCAATCTGCAAGTCAGGCCTGAGCGGCGCACGTGTTATGGAAGAGAGTCCGAGACGTTGCGAATACAGTGCGGTTGCATCATAGAACAAGCGCGGCGCCACTATGGGTCCGTTGCGGCCATACAACAAGCCAAGCGCACGCAGTGCTTCAGCAGATCCGGTGCACGGCGTAATGTTTGCCGCATCAAGCCCGTGCCGCTCCGCGATCATCTCTTTGAGAATGGTGTTAGCCTGGAACGGGTAATAGGCGCCTCTACGGGCGGCGTACTCGATCATCTTGAGCGCCGACGGTGCAGGGCCATAAGGGTTTTCGTTGCCGGAGAGTTTGGCAATGCCGGGTTGTGGACCCAATAACTCTCCTGAGTAAGGCAGATCGGGGAACGCGCCCTTAAGTTCTGCAGCCTTCTCAGCGGTCTTTTTCGCAAGTGCAGGTGTCGCCGCCAGGACTGACGCCCCTGCTGCCCCCGCAACTACGCCGCGCAACACAGATCGGCGGCTCGTATTGCCCTTGTTCAATGCACCCATACCGAATTTCCTAACTACCTATTGCCAACCGGGTAACTGCGAGGGTGCTGCATTCAGAAAATCGATCGCACTGCCTTTCGCAAGCACCGGATGAGGAAGAACGTAATCTACCGGGAGCCCAAGATCAAACACACCCTCGAGCTGCGTGGCAATTTGCGTCCAGTTCCCCTGCAGCGCAAACGCACTTGCCGCCTCAGTAGGCAAAAAGTCCACCACTTGGCCCGCCGCCACCATATCCGGGTGATGGTGGAAATCAGGCCATACCTGCTGCTGCAGTTCGTGTATATCGGGGCCGTTCCACTCATACCCGGCGCCTTCAAACAGAAAAGGTGAATATTCGAAATAACCCGCCGCGAGCGCTTTGGCGATGGTCAGCGCTTCATCAGGATCTTCAGAAACCGCCGTATGAAAAATTACGCCGAGTGCAATGTCTGAAGGGTTGCGGCCGGCTTCATTTGCACCCTCACACACCCATTGCCAGGCCGCGCGTAGGTTATCGGGATGGGTACCTACTCTAATCCACACCCCGTCAGCAACGCGCCCGGCCATGCGCAACGTTTTGGGGCCTTGCGCGGCAATCCACACCGGCACTCGATTGTCGATGTCGGCATGACGCAAACGCGCAGGACGCGTAGCACCCACATCCATAGACTCTCCACCCAACAAAGATCTGGCACTTACCGTCGCCTTCTCAAGCGAGGCTACCGTCGACGGCGCAAGGCCGTTAAGACGCACCGCGGTATCGCCCGCCCCTAACCCCATATGCACGCGCCCCGGTGCAAGCTTTGCAACTGTCGCGATCGACGAGGCAAGCACTGCCGGATGGCGCAACACGGGTGTATCGAGCAAGGTGCCCAGAGCGAGCGTTTT
>CAZFIA010000081.1:0-18074 GCA_964519335.1 uncultured Pseudomonadales bacterium | reverse complement strand
ATCCTCGCCCAACGATTCGTCGCAGCAGTCGCCCCCGGCCCCCACCAAATCGAACAAATATTCTTCTACCACGACGGCATCTATCAGGCCGATGCCAATCGCTCACCTGCTCAGGATGATCCCCAATCTATCGCTTCCTGGCAGTCGCTCGCAGCAGCCGGCTCTTTTGCACTCAACGTCTGCATTGCCGCTGCCGCGCGTCGCGGCGTGCTGAGCGCATCTGAAGCCGAGCGCCACGGCAAGCCTTCAGCAAATCTTGCTGAAGGCTTCGAGCTAGTGGGTCTTGGCGTATTTGTCGAAGGGTTGATCAATGCGGACCGCGTTGTCACCTTCGGGAACTAGGAAATAGCGATGGACGCTAAATCTTTACTCTACGTTTTGCAGCAACCGCCTTACCTCGACGATCGAGTGTTTGAGGCCTTTGATGCCTTGTTGGTTGCCGCCGCGTTCGAACAGCGCGTTAGCGTCTTGTTTCGCGGCGCGGGCGTTACCCAATTGCTTGCCAATCAAAGTCCAACCGGCCAGCGCAACCTGGCGAAGATACTCCTGTCGCTCGATGCTTATGAGGTGAGTGATATATATGCAGATGCCGAGGCGCTGTTGAGTCATGGCGTGCAGCTAGAAGACTGCGCGATTAAGCCCACGCCAGTAAGCGGGCAAGAAATTTCAGAGCTAATAGACTCGCAGGATGCGGTGCTTACCGACTGATGGCTATCCATCTTGTACAACGCAGCAACGCATTTGGTGCCTGTGAGCAGGTCGCGGCGAGTGCCGACATCATCGTATTGCTCGGCGAAGGCGTTGCCGCCTTAAGCGGGGGAAGTGCCGCGCTAAGCACGGACAAACGGAATGCCCAAAGAGATCTGCTCGCCACCGCCGTGGATATCAAAGAACGCGGACTTGTAGACCCTTTGCCCGATCGTGTAACACAGATCTCAGATCAGCAACTTGTAGCACTGTGCGCCACGCACAGCCCTATTGTGAGCTGGAATCAGCCATGACTGACGCGGACGGCTTTCTGGAGAACCTAGCGGACTGGACGCCAGAGGTTGCTCAGCGGTTGGCCGCGCAGATCAATCTGACGCTTACCGACGAACACTGGGAGCTCATCGACCTGGCGCGCGAGTTTTACGCAACGACCGATGTGGTACTAGCGATGCGCCCCCTGGTTAAACTAGCGCGCGAACAGCTGGGTCAGGACAAGGGATCAAGCATCCACTTGAATCTGCTATTCCCCGATGGGGCCGCGAAGAATCTCGCCCGGGTTGCAGGGCTGCCGAAGCCGACAAACTGCCTGTAGTAGATAGTGGTCAGCTGGTTGCTAGCGGCTATTCGCCGGCGGGCAGATCGATGACCGACGCGCCACCCATATAGCTGCGCAACACATCGGGCACGTGGACCTTGCCGTCGCCATCCTGGTAGTTCTCAAGCACAGCAACCAAAGTGCGTCCCACCGCCAGGCCTGAGCCGTTTAGCGTGTGCACCAGCTCAGGCTTCGCTTTAGGTTGGCCCCGAAACCGCGCTTGCAGTCGACGAGCCTGAAAGTCGAGAAAATTGCTGCAGGAGGAAATCTCGCGGTATTTGCCCTGTCCAGGCAACCACACTTCCAGGTCTATCGTCTGCGCAGCGGCAAACCCGAGATCGCCACCACACAGCATCATGGCTTTAAAGTTCAATTCCAGCTTTTTCAGAATGTTCTCAGCGTGTGACACCAGTTCATCAAGCGCATTCCAAGACTCTTCAGGTCGAACGACCTGAACCAGCTCTACCTTCTCGAACTGATGTTGGCGGATCATGCCCCGGGTATCGCGACCGTAACTTCCAGCCTCGCTACGAAAACACGGCGTGTGGCAAACGTTACGCACGGGAAGTTGATCGCCATCGAGGATCCGGTCTCGATAAATATTCGTGATGGTGACTTCTGCAGTTGGGATCAGATAGAAATCAGGTGCCTGCGCTCCATCACTTTCATCCGCCGGGTTTTCGGCTGGGTTCTCTGCGCCGCCCTTCTCAACCTTGAACAGATCCTCGCCGAACTTGGGTAATTGGCCCGTCCCGTACAGCGAATCGCTGTTGGCGATGTAGGGCACATTCACCTCGCGGTAGCCGTGCTCGCGGACATGTGTGTCGAGCATAAACTGCCCGAGCGCACGATGCAGACTAGCAATGGCACCGTTCATGACGGTAAAGCGTGACCCAGTGATTTTCGCGCCGGTTTCAAAATCGAGCCCACCGTTTGCGGTGAGATCAACATGATCTTTTGGTTCAAAGTTAAACGTGGGTTGCTCGCCGACCTCACGAAGTTCCTTGTTGTCCTCTTCGCTCTTTCCCGGGGGTACGCTTTTATCGGGCAAGTTAGGTACGCCTTGCAGCAACAGTGCCAGTTCCTCTTGCACCCGATCGAGTTCCGCCTTGGCAGTATCAAGTTGATCGCCCAGCGAACTTACCTTGTCGAGTAACGGCTGGATGTCCTCGCCCGCAGCCTTGGCCTTGCCGATATTCTTTGACGACTGATTGCGTTCGTTTTGCAGCGACTCTGTTTTCGTTTGTTGCTCTTTGCGCGATGCTTCGAGGGCGTTGTAGCGCTCAACATCAAAGTCATAGCCCTTGATCGCGAGCGCGTCGCGAACGGCTGCTGGGTCCTGTCGAAGAATCTTGGAATCAAGCATGTTGGTTAATGAAACCTATAAAGGAGAGAAGGTACGGTTCAAGACGACACGCCGAGTGCCGCCCCAAGCATAAGGCCAAGCGCTGCAAAAGCGGCGCAGACTACCAGACTGACAAGGGCATAGGTTACCGCCTGAACAACAAAGCCGGCCTGGGCAAGCTGCACGACCTCCAACGAAAATGCTGAGAACGTAGTGAAACCGCCCAAGACGCCCGTAACAAGAAACGCTCGACCATACTCGCTGAACCAGCCGCTCTGGCCAACCCAGCCAATCGCCAATCCGATCAACAGCGCGCCAAGTGCATTGACGAGAAAGGTGGGCCAGGGAAAGCTCCCGGAAATTCCAGCCGGCAAAATCTGTGCGACACCAAACCTTGCGCAGGCCCCGAGTGCACCGCCTAGGCTAACCCACAGATACGCGCTCACAGCTTGCTCTTGCTCTTTCCGACGCTCTCGCTCCCATCCAGTTTGCGCAGGGCAGCCAGTCGCCTGGCAATTTTGCTTTCGAGTCCTGAATCTCTGGGCTCGTAATAGTTCGAGGGTTGCATGCCATCCGGAAAATACTGCTCGCCCGCCGCATAGGCATCTGGCTCATCGTGCGCGTAGCGGTAGCCCTCGCCATTACCTATTTCCTTCATCAGGTCAGTAGGCGCATTGCGCAGGTGCGCGGGAACCGGCAAAGACTGTCCCGCCTTGACCTCAGCCATCGCTGCGCCAAAAGCGGTATAGGCTGCGTTGCTCTTGGGCACACTCGCGAGATACAGAACCGTTTGCGCGAGCGCGAGCTCACCTTCTGGCGAACCCAACCGGGCATAAGCGTCCCAGGCGGTCATGGCAAGCTGCAAACCGCGCGGATCTGCATTCCCAATATCTTCGCAGGCCATGCGCACCAGCCGTCGCGCTATGTAGAGCGGATCACAGCCTCCATCTAACATCCGGCACAACCAGTAAAGCGCGGCATCGGGCGCACTACCGCGAACCGACTTGTGTAGTGCTGAAATCTGGTCGTAGAAGGCATCCCCGCCTTTATCAAAGAGTCGGGCGCGTTCACCGCTGGCGGCGGTAACGGCGTTCGCATCAATAACGCCTTCGGTTGCAAGTTGCGCCGCGATCTCAAGCAGATTAAGCAATCGTCGACCGTCGCCGTCGGCGACCCCAAACAGCGCCTCGCGAGCCTCATCGACAAGGGTTATTCCAGGCAGGTACTCATTCAGAGCGCGATCAACGATGGCGCTTAGGTCCTGGCGCAAAAGCCCCTTTAAAACATAGACCCTGGCTCTGGACAGCAATGCCGAGTTCACCTCAAACGAGGGGTTTTCAGTGGTGGCGCCAATGAAGGTGACGGTGCCGCGCTCAACATGTGGCAAAAAGCCGTCTTGTTGTGCCTTGTTAAAGCGGTGCACCTCATCGACGAACAATACGGTTGCGCGGCCAAGCTGGCGCTGAACCTCAGCTTCAGCAATAGCCGCTCGAACATCTTTGATGCCAGCGAGTACCGCCGAAAGCGCAATCCAGTGACTGCCCGAGGCATCAGCCAGCAGCCTGGCAAGTGTTGTTTTGCCCACACCCGGCGGCCCCCACAACAGCATCGAGTGGATGCGACCCGCTCGTGCCAGATCACCCAACGGCTTGCCCTGCCCAAGCAAATGTTCCTGGCCAGCGAAGGTATCGAGCGTTACCGGGCGCATGCGCGCGGCCAGCGGTGCGCTCAGCGACGCGTCCAGGGGAGCATCGGCAAAAAGTTCGCGTGTGTTGGGATCAATCGTGCTCATTACCCTATGTTAACTCACTGGGTAACTTACGAGTGCGCTGCCTTAAAAGTGCAGCCAAAGACGGCTCTAGAGCTCCCCGATGACTTCGGTGCCCTCTGGTACGTCAAACGCAAACTCTCGAGCGTCTACCGACTGATTTTGCGCCACATCGCTAAATGCAACCTGAGTGAGCTGACCTAGATGGTCTTCTATTTCTAAATGGCTTAAGCGCTCGGCCTCATCGAAGCGCAGCCGAATCTGTGCAAACAAAGCATCTTCGGCCCGGGGAAACAGGCTGTAGGCCCTATTCTCGCCGTCGTAGTACTCGGAGATCTCAAACATGGATTTCAGGTCTTTCACACCACCCGTCAAAATCAGCGCGGGCGTGCCAGCAATAGCGGCGTCCAGCGGCTCGACGGAAAGCTGTTCTAGATCGGGATCGTATAGATAAAGTTTGTCGCCGACGGTTACCAGAGTTTGTGGATAGGGATCATTTACGACCCACTTGAACCGACTCGGCGTACTTATCCGCACGTAGCCATCGCTCTTCTGCAGAATTTCGTTGCGCCCCCCCATAATGGTCTGAGTGAAGGTGGCCGAATAGCTCTCCATTTCACTCAGCAGGGTCTGGAGATCGACCGCACGAGCAGGCGACGCTACTAGTACTAGCAGAGGCAGAGCGATATAGAGGGCCGCACAGCGACCAGCGGCAAGAACGGAGGCTCTAGACGGTTTAAGGGTCATCATGGGGACAGTTTACTACCCCTGATGTGAATATCTAATTAACAGCGGCATTAACAGCATCTGGTCAATCAAGGATGCGTATTGTTTACACCCTATTCACGAGTTGTGGGCACCAGAATCTCGCGGCTGCCATTTGAGTTCATCGCGCTGATGACCCCTGCGGCCTCCATGGCATCGATTAGCCGTGCCGCCCGGTTGTAGCCCACCCGCAACTTGCGTTGCACCGATGAGGTTGAGGCGCGTCGGGATTCCAGCACAAATGCCACCGCTTCATCGTAGAGCTCGTCTTCCTGCTCAGTATCGCCCGAGGACTCAATCTGTACGAAGGGTTCGTCGTCTCCCCCGGTGAGTACTTCCGGTCGGTAATCGGGTTCGCCTCGCAGTTTCCAGTCTGCAACCAGCCTATGTACTTCGTCATCTGATACAAAAGCGCCGTGAACCCGATTCGGCACCGCCGTACCCGGAGGCAAGTACAACATGTCGCCATGACCAAGTAGCTGCTCGGCACCGCCCTGATCGAGAATGGTTCGAGAGTCGATCTTTGACGACACCTGAAAGCCAATTCGGCTGGGTATGTTCGCCTTGATCAATCCGGTGATCACATCAACTGAGGGTCGTTGCGTGGCCAGTACCAAATGAATGCCTGCGGCTCGAGCTTTCTGTGCGATGCGCGCAATGAGCTGCTCTACTTTTTTGCCAACAATCATCATCATGTCAGCAAATTCATCGATTACGACAACGATAAACGGTAACCGCTCAAGCAGTGGCGCTGCTTCGTCGCTGTCAGCAGGCCATAAGGGGTCTGCAATGTCTTCGGATGTAACTCGTTCGTTGTAACCTGCAAGGTTACGCACACCAAGCGCCGCCATTAGTTTGTAGCGCCGCTCCATTTCTCCGACACACCAATTCAGCGCGTGAGCCGCGTCTTTCATGTCCGTAACAACAGGCGTCAATAAGTGGGGAATGCCTTCATAAATCGACAGCTCCAACATCTTGGGGTCGACCAGAATTAATCGCACTTCTTCGGGTTGCGCCCGATACAGGATGCTCAGCAGCATAGAGTTGACGCCAACCGACTTACCCGAGCCGGTTGTGCCGGCGACAAGCAAATGTGGCATCTTGGAAATATCAGCAACCACGGGGTTACCCGCGATATCTTTACCCAGCGCGAGAGTGAGCGGCGACTCGGCCTTCTGGTAGTTTTCTGCAACCAGTAGCTCTTTCAGTCGCACCATCTCGCGATGCTCGTTGGGTATCTCGATACCAACAACAGATTTACCGGGAATAACCTCAACGACGCGCACGCCGATAACAGCCAGTGATCGCGCCAGATCCTTAACCAAAGAAGTGATCCGCTGCACTTTAACCCCGGGCGCAGGTTGCAGCTCAAAACGAGTCACTACCGGGCCGGGCAATATGCCAACTACCTCACCGTCAATATTGAAATCTTTTAAACGCATCTCGAGCAGGCGAGCCATGGTTTGCAACGACTCTTCCGAGCGACCCAATGACGGGTCGTTGTCTGCGTCATCTAAAAGTTCAAGCCCAGGTAACTCACCCTTCGGCTTTCCAGTTGGCAGCTTGCCGCTACCTTTTTTAGGCAAAGGAACCCGAGGGGCAGGCGCAGTTTTTGGCGCCACCGCTTTAGCTGAAGTGACCACTGGAACCGCCACGCCAGCGGTTGCACCCGCGCCGAGGGCAGAGGAAGGCAGCGCTGTGGCCGCAGGTTTCGATGGATACCCACTACCACCGGGAACGCTATCCGCTATGCGTTGTTTCTCGCGGGCATGCGCCTGAGCCTTAAGCGAGTCGCGAAACGAATCCCACCGATTGCGGCCCCGTTCAAACAGGGCAATAACGAATCCACAACCGCCGACCACTGCGCGTCCAACCGATTCAAGCACCTCAAACCAGGAGAACCCTAAAGTGGCCTGAGCGGCCACGAGCAACAGGGTCACCAGCAGCAGTGTGAGTCCCACCCAATGAAACAAGGGCAAACCCGCATCAGCAAAAGCAGTACCGATGACCCCACCGACCCCTGCCGGCAAATCACCGGCAGGCCAGTGCAGGGCGAGCAGAGTGGCAAGACAGCACAGCGTAACCAAAGCACCAGCAAGCCGGAGCGCGGCTCGTTCCCAAATGAATTCTTCACCACGACGCACAAGCAGCCGCACGCCAAAAATCACCAGCAAAGGCGGAATCACAAAGGCAATGCGTCCCAACAGATACAGCAGGATGTCAGCGGAATAGGCCCCGCTGCTGCCCACCAGGTTCCGAATCTCAGAATGTGAGGAGCTGTACGTCCAGGCAGAATCAAATGGCGAATAGCTGGTCAGCGCCAACAAGACGAAAGCGGCAAGCCCGGTCAGTATGACGACCCCAACCTCGCGCAGAGGCACAGCACCCGCTAAACCCATGCGCGGTTCGACCAGCTCGCCCGATACTCCTACAGTCATGATTCTTTACTTTCCTGACCAATTGTTAAGGGAGCAGTGTAACCTCGCAAAAGTAGAATACATAGCCTTTTCATACTCTTAGTGCCGCTATCTAAACCACCTTACATTTCGGATTCAGGGCGCCTCTAGGCGCTGAGAAGTAACTTGGCTATGCTTCCCGGATACACCAATTCGCTTACCTAAACCGGGATTTGTGCTTTGTCCCTGCCGCCGCTTGCACCCAATGAATACGGCTTTCCCGACCCGCAGAACGCGCGTCTGGACGCTGACGGTCTGCTCGCGATAGGTGGCGATTTACAGCCGGCCCGACTGCTCGCGGCCTATGCCAATGGCATCTTTCCCTGGTTCAATTCAGATCAGGATCAAATCCTCTGGTGGTGCCCCGACCCACGAGGCGTGCTGGTTCCTGCCGAATTCGAGCCCCGGCGCAGCCTGCGTAAGGCGCTACGCCAGCAACGGTTCACCTATTCAGCTGACAAGGCGTTTGCAGGCGTGATTCGAGCCTGTGCGAACACCCCGCGGCCCAATCAGGCAGGTACCTGGATCACCAAGAACATGCAAAAGGCCTACATCGAACTCCACGAGCTGGGGTTTGCCCACAGCATCGAGGTTTGGCGGGATGGCGACCTCGTCGGCGGCTTGTACGGCTTGTCACTGGGGCGCATGTTTTTCGGTGAATCAATGTTCTCCCACGAAACTGATGCATCCAAATGCGCCTTCGCAGCGCTCTGCAGGCAACTATCCACGTGGAACTTTAAGCTCCTCGATTGCCAAATGATGAATCCACATTTGGCCTCACTAGGCGTACAGGAACTGCCCCGCGAGCAATTCCTAGTCGCCCTTGAGAACAATGACCTGTCCCAAACCGCCCGCGGTAAGTGGTGTCTGACACCATCGTCTCCGACAGAGCGAACACCAAACCATGGATAAGCCTGGCCGCGATCATCTGCGCAAGCACCAGTTTTTCATTACACCGGCCCATCCTTGCAGCTATCTGCCGGGGCGCGAAGCCACCACCCTGTTTCTCGATCCACGCGAGTCGGTTTCGGAGCTGCTGTATAGCGATCTAACCGATCTCGGCTTCCGCCGGAGCGGCGCCCATCTGTATCGACCCCACTGTCAGGGGTGCTCGGCGTGTGTTCCCGTGCGTATTCCGGTGGATACCTTTGAACTCAAGCGGCGGCACCGACGAACGCTAGCCAAGAATCGCGACCTAAAGGTAGTCCTCGAGCCCGCGAGCTTTCAGCCCAAGTATTTTGAGCTCTATCAGCGCTACATTTCCGAGCGCCACCGCGATGGGGATATGTACCCGGCCAATGCCGATCAATTCAAGAGCTTCCTGCTTAGTCCCTGGGCGCGCACCCAGTTTCTGTGCAGCTATCTGGACAACAAGTTGGTCGCAGTGGGTGCGCTCGATCATCAGGCGCAAGGCTTCTCAGCGATCTACACCTTTTTTGATCCAGATTTCGACGCGCGCAGTCTGGGTGTGTTCAGCATCCTACAAGAGATCGAGCTGTGCGTGGAGATGGGGCTGCCCTATCTGTACCTGGGTTACTGGATAAAAGACTGCCAAAAAATGAGCTATAAGACCGAGTATCGGCCACTCGAACTGCTCGTCAACGAGCGCTGGATTACGCTGCGCTGAGTTGATTCTCCCCTGAACTTCCGTTGGACCCTGCGGCAAAGCAGGTATGAACTGAACCTGAATGGACCCCCAGAGGGTTTGCCAGCACTCGCGGCATCGTTCAGACTCCGCGCTTCCCTAAATAGGAGTGAAATCGCTGAATGGCGAAAGAAGAACAGATTGAAATGGAAGGCACCGTGGTCGACACCATGCCTAACACCACATTTCGCGTTGAGCTAGAAAACGGTCACGTTGTAACAGCTCACATCTCAGGAAAGATGCGCAAGAACTACATCCGGATTCTCACCGGAGACAAGGTCAAGGTAGAACTCACACCCTACGACCTGTCAAAAGGCCGTATCACTTTTCGTAAGTAGGCTCTCTCAGCCTAAGCCGTTCGGCTGTTTGTCTCTCACGCTAGGCCTTAGCCGTAGGCTGGGTTTTTGCCCCTTCGACATCAATCACGAGACCATCTTTGTTGGCGCTGACTTTTACAAGCCCACCGCCATCGGCCAGTGCACCAAACAAGAGGTCTTCGGCAATAGCGCGTTTGATCTTTTCTTGAATTAGACGTTGCATGGGGCGAGCACCCATCTTCTCGTCGTAACCCTCTTCCGCAAGCCAGGCACGCGCAGCCTTGTCGACTTCGATTTGGACCTTCTTGTCATCAAGCTGAGCTTGCAACTCGGTGAGGAATTTGTCGACGACAATCTCGATCACCTGCTCATTCAACGCATTGAACTGCACAACGCTGTCGAGTCGGTTGCGGAATTCTGGCGTGAACAGCTTCTTGATCGCTTCCATACCATCGCTGCGATTATCCTGCTCGGTAAAGCCAATAGACGCTCGACTCATATCCTGGGCGCCAGCGTTGGTGGTCATCACCAAAACTACGTTGCGGAAGTCGGCTTTGCGCCCGTTGTTATCAGTAAGTGTGCCGTGATCCATAACCTGCAGCAGCAGGTTAAAGACTTCCGGATGGGCTTTCTCAATCTCGTCGAGCAGAACGATGGAGTGAGGATGCTTGTTTACCGCCTCTGTGAGCAGACCACCTTGATCAAAACCAACGTAGCCGGGAGGCGCACCGATCAAACGCGATACGGTATGCCGCTCCATGTATTCGGACATGTCGTAGCGCAAGAGCTCAACGCCCATGATGTTCGAGAGCTGCTTACACACCTCGGTTTTACCGACACCAGTAGGACCTGCGAACAGAAAGGAGCCGATGGGACGCTCAACGTCTTTCAATCCTGCGCGTGAAAGTTTGATTGCAGAACTCAACGTATCGATGGCCTCATCCTGACCAAACACAACCATCTTGAGTTTGCCGCCCAGATCACGCAGCGCTTCTTTGTCTGAGACAGTGACGCGGGCGGATGGAATACGGGCAATCTTGGCCACCACGGCTTCGATATCCGTCGCACCTATGCTTTTCTTGCGTTTGCTTTCCGGCAGCAGGCGCTGTGCAGCACCCGCTTCGTCGATCACGTCGATAGCTTTATCAGGCATAAAGCGATCCGTAATGTAGCGATCGGCAAGCGTTGCGGCTGACCGCAGGGCTTTATCGGTATAGCGCATGCCATAGTGGTCTTCAAAGCGCGACTTCAGACCCTTTAAGATGAGATAGGTGTCCTCTACGTCTGGCTCCGAAACATCAATCTTGAGGAATCGTCGCGATAGCGCCCGATCCTTTTCAAAGATGCCGCGATACTCTTGATAGGTTGTTGAACCCATGCAGCGCAACTCACCGGTGGTAAGCAGCGGCTTCAACAGGTTTGACGCATCCATAACCCCACCGGAGGCGGCACCCGCTCCAATGATGGTGTGTATTTCATCGATAAACAAAATGGCGTTTTCTTCTTTTTTGAGTTCGCCCAACAACAGCTTGAAGCGCTTCTCGAAGTCGCCTCTATACTTGGTGCCCGCAAGTAACGCACCTAGATCCAACGAATACACAGTGCTATCAGCGACAACATCGGGCACATCGCTATCGACGATGCGCTTGGCCAGGCCTTCGGCAATAGCAGTTTTACCTACGCCCGATTCGCCAACCAGAAGTGGGTTATTTTTGCGCCGACGAGACAATACTTGCACAACGCGTTCGAGTTCAGGTCCACGACCTACCAGCGGATCTATGCGGCCAGCCCGCGCCTGATCATTGAGGTTGGAGGCAAACTGCTCGAGCGCACTTTGTTGTGCACCCTCTCCTGCTGCCGCCTCATCTTCGGCCTCAACCGAGCCTGCTTCAGCAGCACCCGAATCACCGAAGACCTTGGAAATTCCGTGTGCGATGTAGTTAACAACGTCGATACGGGCAATGTTCTGTTGCTTCAGCAAATGAACCGACTGACTTTCCTGCTCGCTGAAGATCGCAACCAGCACATTCGCACCGGTGACTTCCTTGCGGCCAGACGACTGCACATGAAACACAGCACGCTGCAACACTCTTTGAAAACCCAGCGTGGGCTGAGTGTCCCGGTCTGCGTCGTCCTCAGGCAGCAAAGGTGTGGTGCTGTCGATGTACGACACCAGGTCCTGGCGCAACTTATCGAGGTCTGCACCCACTTTGCGCAATACATCTACCGCTTCTTCATTATCAAGCAACGCGAGCAACAAATGCTCCACGGTCATGAATTCGTGCCGCTTCGCGCGGGCATCTTTGAAGGCCAGATTCAGCGTGAGCTCAAGCTCTTTGCTTAGCATA
Organism: uncultured Pseudomonadales bacterium; assembly: GCA_964519335.1. GTDB lineage: Bacteria > Pseudomonadota > Gammaproteobacteria > Pseudomonadales > Azotimanducaceae > JALZVT01. The sequence goes on along the minus strand of CAZFIA010000081.1, from coordinate 6,127 downwards.
AATTTAGTCCGTCATCTCCACCGTTGACATCAACGGATGGTTATTTTCCTGAGCATATTGATTCACTTGCTCAGATTTAGTTTCAGCAATATCGCGAGGAAATATCCCCGCTACACCACTGCCGGTTGTATGTATCGACAGCATGATCTGAGTGGCCTTTTCTCTCGACAGCACAAAAAAGCTCTCGAGAATGTGCACCACAAATTCCATGGGCGTGTAGTCATCGTTCAAGATCAGCACCTTGTACATCGGTGGCCGCTTCAACTGCGGTTCCTCCGGTGCGGTCAGCACATCGCCTTCTGGCTCGCCTGAATCAGGCTCGTCCTCGCCGGCGCCACGCTGATGATCCGCAACCCCGTCAGACCTCAGTTCAAACCTCTTTTCAGAGGAGAGGGCCAACGAGCCGGTGGAATCGACAGGGACCTGAGCAGTCAGTGCGTCCAGATCGATAACATCAAGTTCAGAGGGTAGTTCAAGGTGCATCAAGTAACTGTAAACCGCGTCATCTTAAGTATGAGAAACGCCGCAATGATAGCGTGCCGCCCGCACCAAGTCGTGCGCCCGGTCAGGCTCCAGACGCCCGCTGATGGCGACCTTAACCACCCGTTCAACCGCAATTGTGCCTCATTTGGGCGCACATATCGTTGGAAATTCAAGATTCACTGTGTTACTTAATCTATTGTTGGGCAAAATCTGCAGTGTTTGTGGGGACAATCACACAGGTAATCAAGGCCTGACTGACGAAGATAGGGAATCAGGGGAACGAGAAGCGCGAAGCTCGCAAGAGCATAAATGAGCAGATATGGGCAGCAAAGGTACCCTCAGTACGCAAAATGCGACGCAGTTCCACCCTCCATCCCGCCCTCTAAGGCGTGGTGCGCGGTGGTTAGCGATCTCTGAGGGGCTGGAGAGAGGGGCTAATACTGGTATTAGTACTTACTGGTATTAGTACTTAGGGTAGTAGTGATTGGACGAGCTCAGCAAAAGACGCGTTCGAAAGTAGTCAATTATTCGGGGGAACCGTTATGGCCACGGGAACAGTGAAGTGGTTTAACAACGCCAAAGGCTATGGCTTTGTTTTGTCGGAAGACAAACAGGAAGATTTGTTCATCCACTACTCGTCGATCCAGATGGATGGATACAAGTCGTTAAAGGCGGGACAGGAAGTTGAATACGATGTGCAGGAAGGCCCCAAGGGCATGCACGCCGTTAATATCCGCTGCAGCGGTGCGGCTGTTGCAGAAACCGGTGCAGCAGGCGGGGATCAGGATAATTTGCACATCAATCCGATGCATGGCGTCAATGGTTCGTCGGCAACCGCTTCTAGCGCTTCGCCGAACTCACCACCAGCGGGTGAGAAACTGCCGGAGGCAGAGGTCGCCGTCGACTAGGCCAAGCATAGGGCCAAAACGGACGGATCAATGTTGCGCCGACTGGTGCAACATTCGAAACAACTACGCTGAGATAGGCTGACAAACGCTGATATATGCTGATTGCTCTGCACAAGCCTTTCGGTGTTATGTGCCAATTCTCAAAGAACACTGACTCTACAAGCCCAACGCTTGCTGACTATGTATGCACGTCAGGCGTTTATCCCGCCGGGCGTCTCGACAAAAATTCCGAAGGCTTAGTGCTGCTGACGGACGACGGGGCACTTCAACACAAAATCAGCCACCCAAAAGCGAAGACGGACAAGGAATACTGGGTCCAGCTTGAGGGTAAACCCAGCCCCCAGTTTGTCCAGAAACTCTGCGCGGGTACGGTCCTTTCCGATGGCCAAATCACGGCAAAGGCCGCAACTGAGCTGTCCGGCAAATCCCATCAGGACCAGATCAGTCTTCTAGGCCCGCACCCAGGTCAGCTGCCAGAGCATCGCGAGAGGAATTCGAGCTGGTACTCGCTCACGCTTAACAGCGGGCGAAACCGAATCGTCCGGCGCCTATGCGCCGCTTTGGGACACCCCGTTTTACGCCTTGTTCGGGTGCGTATCGGCGATATTGAGCTCGGAGAGCTACTTGCGGGTGAGTGTCGTGAGGAAGAGTGGCCAATCAGCGCTGACAAGGACTAGTGAGAGCGTGGCGAAAAATGCAGGTATACTCCTCCGCCGGAGATTTTGGGTCATTTGGTGAAGACTGTCTTTTCAACCCCAATCACCCATACGAATCGCCTAGAACCCCGAGCAATATCAGAGAAAAACACAAGAGCACCCGACATTGAACAAATCCAGGATTGTCTACACCTACACCGACGAAGCACCTGCGCTGGCGACCCACTCACTGTTGCCGTTTATTCAAACATTTACGAAAGCCTGTGACGTTGAGGTTGTTCTAAGCGACATCTCTTTAGCCGCCCGGATTCTCGCAAACTTCCCAGAAAGCCTGACAGAAAAGCAACGAGTCCCCAATGCGCTCGCAGAGCTGGGTGAACTCACAGCTGATCCACAAGCAAACATTATCAAGCTGCCCAACATCAGCGCATCGGTACCGCAATTAGTCGAAGCCATCGAAGAACTGCAAGCCAAGGGATACAAGGTCCCCAATTTTCCTGAAGATCCAAAAACAGCTGAAGACAAAAAGTTGCGAGAGCGTTACGCCGTGGTATTGGGCAGCTCCGTAAACCCCGTGTTACGCGAAGGCAACTCCGATCGACGCGCACCGGAAGCGGTCAAGCGTTACGCCAACAAATTTCCTCATCCAATGGGCAAATGGAGTCAGGGGTCCAGCACCCATGTTGCTCATTTGCGGGAAGGGGATTTCTACCACAGCGAAGTGTCGGCAACGATTCCCAAGGCGGGGAACCTAAGGATCGAACACGTTCAGAACGACGGCACAGTGACCGTTATGAAAGAGACCGTTCCGGTTCTTGATGGCGAGGTTGTCGACGCGGCATTCATGAGCGTTAAAGCGCTACGTGTATTTCTCGACGAAGAGTTCGAAGGCGCTCGCCGGGCAGGATTACTCGCGTCACTGCACCTGAAAGCAACCATGATGAAAGTTTCTGACCCCATTATTTTTGGGCACGCAGTGACGGTCTACTACAAGGACGCATTTGAAAAGCACAAGAACACCTTCGAAGAACTGGGCATAAACCCCAACCTCGGACTTGCCAACATTTACGAAAAGGTGCAAACGCTGTCGTTTTCATTGCGCAACGAAATCGAAGCCGATCTGCGAGCGTGCCATGAAAATCGACCCGGGCTCGCCATGGTGGATTCCGACAAGGGCATAACCAACCTGCACGTCCCCAGTGACGTGATCGTCGATGCGTCCATGCCTGCCATGGTACGCAGCAGCGGCCAGATGTGGGCCGCAGACGGAAACCTGCGCGATACCAAAGCCATTATTCCTGATGCGAGCTACGCAACCCTCTATCAGGAAGTGATCAACTTCTGTAAGCACCACGACGCCTTTGATCCCACAACCATGGGTACCGCCCAAAACGTTGGCTTGATGGCAAAGAAAGCCCAGGAGTACGGTTCTCACGACAAGACGTTTGAGGTCCCCGCTGACGGCACCATGCGTGTGGTCAACGAATCTGGAGACGTGCTGCTCGAGCATACCGGCGTCGAAAAGGGCGACATCTGGCGCATGTGCCAAACCAAAGACGAAGCGATTAAGGATTGGGTGGGTCTCGCCGTAAAACGCAGCCGAACGTCAGGCATCCCTGCAGTGTTCTGGCTAGATAAATATCGCGCCCACGACGCAAACCTCATTAAAAAAGCCGAGCTGTACCTCAAAGATCATGACACCGAGGGTCTCGACATTCAGATCATGAGCATCGACACCGCGGTTCGACACACCATGGATCGACTGCGCCATGGGGAAGACACAATCTCAGTAACAGGCAACGTACTGCGCGACTACCTGACCGATCTGTTCCCTATTCTAGAACTCGGCACCTCAGCAAAAATGTATTCCATTGTGCCGCTGATGAAAGGTGGCGGTTTGTACGAAACGGGCGCTGGCGGCTCTGCCCCCAAGCACGTTCAGCAGTTCGAGGCTGAAAACCATCTGCGCTGGGATTCGCTGGGCGAATTTTTAGCACTCACGGTTTCGCTCGAAGATCTGGCAGAGAAAAGCAACAATCCACAAGCGCTGGTGCTCGCCAAAGCGCTGGATGCAGCAACCGGTAAACTGCTTGAAAACAACAAGTCGCCCTCGCGCAAAACAGGTGAGCCCGACAATCGAGCCAGTCATTACTATCTGGCGGCCTACTGGGCCGAAGCGCTTGCGCAGCAAGGCGACGATGCGGGCCTGAAGTCTCGCTTTGAGCCCCTGGCCAAAGCGCTACTAGACAACGAAGACAAAATTATCAGCGAGCTGGTAGACATACAGGGTGTGGCCGTTGATATGGGGGGCTACTACTTCCCCGACAGCGACAAGCTGGATGCTGCGATGCGGCCAAGCACGACGCTGAATACCATTTTGTCGAAAGCCTAGGGGGCACTGCTCCAAAAGAGGCCCCTAGCCAGTAGAGGCCCCTAGCCAGTAAAGGCCGCTAATCTTGCCAGTTGGAACGACGAGCCTTGTCCTCGTCGGCCGAGTGCAACCAGCGGCTGCTACCTGTCTTCTCCAAAGTTCCTGAGGTGTGCAGATAGTCTTCGCGCTTCCATAGCACCGCGTCCGTCTTCAGATAGTCCATGATGTACTCGCAGGCCGCGAACGCATCAGCCCGGTGTCCAGAGGCCACCAGAACCATCACGATCTGTTCACCGGGGGCCAGACGCCCTACCCGATGCGCGACGTGCACACCTAATAGCTGCCAACGCGCACTCGCTTGATCCACGATCTTGCGCATACTCGCCTCTGTCATGCCTGGGTAGTGCTCGAGAACTAGCGCTTTGACAGGCTCATCAACCCGGCTACCACCGGCGTCACTTGCAGTAGATTCACGGACCAATCCAGTGAAGCCCGCCATGGCGCCAACACCTTTGCCTACCGAGCGCTGCAGGGCAGCCCAGCTCTCGCCGAGATCAAAGTCGCCCTCCTGGACTTCGATGACAGGATCAGCTAACAAACTCTAACCTCCAGTAACCGGCGGCAAAAAAGCCACTTCATCGCCATCAATCAGTACCAGAGAAGTTGTGGCTTGCGCCACTAGCTCTTGATTGTGCGCCACACGAACGTTTTCGAGCCACAGCGGATCAGCGGCTTCGCCGAGCTTATCGACCAGGCGCGTACGAAGCTCTGCGTAAGTGCCTTCTGACACCTCTAACACAAGCGCTTCCATCCCGATGGCTTCGCGAAGCGAGGCAAAGAACAACACCCTGATCTTCAACGCAGGAAATCCCCGCGCTGTCCGCCGGTTTTTTCCAACAGCTGAACCGATTCGATAACCATTGCCCGATCGATCGCCTTGCACATGTCGTAAACCGTGAGCGCGCTAATACTGGCCGCTGTCAGGGCCTCCATTTCCACACCGGTCGTTCCGGTAACTCGGCAAAAGGTCTCAATGCGCAGCGCATTTGGCGGCTTAAGCTCAAACTCAACCCCCACTTTACTCAACATAAGTGGGTGACATAGAGGAATTAGCGCCGAGGTTTGTTTTGCCCCCTGAATTCCGGCGATGCGCGCCACGGCCAGAACATCGCCCTTGGCGAGGCTCTGCTCGCTAAGGGCGGTCAGCGTCTCGGGTGCCATCCGCAGAATAGCTTCAGCCCGGGCAGTACGATGGGTAACGGGCTTATCTGCCACATCGACCATGCTGGCCTCGCCTTGCTTGTTTAGATGGGTAAATTCGCTCATGAGGATGACCAATTCCTGTAATCGCGGGGGCTGAAACTACGGGGATTATCGCCTGAAAGCGGCGTTATTTCTCTATCAACCCGTTTCAATAATTAATTCTCAACTGGGCACTAGCCCACTACACTGACTGTATGACGACGGGCAGCGGTAAAAAGGTAGTTTTGGGGATGTCTGGTGGCGTTGACTCCTCCGTTGCGGCCGCTCGGCTCTTAAACGAGGGTTATGACGTCGAAGGCCTGTTCATGAAGAACTGGGACGAAGACGACGGTACCGAATACTGCACTGCCATCGATGACTTTGCCGATGCCCAGAGAGTAGCGGACACGCTAGGGATTAAGCTCCACAGCGCCAACTTTGCTGCGGAATATTGGGACGGGGTGTTC
>CAZFIA010000080.1:0-18341 GCA_964519335.1 uncultured Pseudomonadales bacterium | reverse complement strand
GGTGTTCCAACACATCGTGCATCATGGGCGTTGGTGACGAGGTTTTACCCACGACAACCCGCATATCCAGTACTTGCTCGCGGTCGAGCTGCAGTTTCATTTCGTATTGCGGCACGTTCACCCAAATGTGATTTGCAGGCATAACTCTGGGCAGCCCTCGCCAGCGATCTAGATTGAGTTCGATCTGTTGCACACGCTGTGCGGCAGTTACATTCAGTGCGGTGAATGTGCTGTTACCGATCACGCCATCGCCCGCCAGACCGTGATTAATTTGAAAGCGTATCACCGCCTGTTCAAGGCGCTCATCGTAGCGCTCTGGATTGTTGGCGGGATTAAGCGCCACGCTGCTATCAGTTACCGCAAGCCTTGCGCGTACATCCGCTACGAACGGATGATAGGCACCGACTCTAAGCGATTCGCCGCTATTTCCAAGGCGAACCCGCGGCCAACCCCCGCGAGCGACAAGCGCTCTGTGTTTACGAAGTTCGTCCTTGAGCAGTTTGTAGTCTTTGTGCGCAGGCTCAATTGAGCGCATGAATTTGTTTAAGCGGTTGGTTTTGATGGCTCGGTGCAAGCCTTTCAGAACGCCGGTGCGTAGCTGAGAGCTCACGGTGTGGGTGGCATTCTTGCGGTGCTTGGGGTCGCCTCTGTTAACAAAGGCGCTGGGCTGTAAACCCTGGATCAGATCGATTGTGTAGGTTTCCAGGGCTGCTGTGAGCAGCTCATTAAATTGTTGCTCGTTGCTAGTGTCTTGGAGATCAAGCGCAAGTCGGTTCAATCGAGGGAGCGCATAACGGTTTTCTGGCAGTCCATGCTCGGTTGCGGTGCTAAGCGTATCGAGCGCCTCCAGGGCCTGGTTTCGTAGTTGGGCCTGGTGAGTCCATTGCCGAGCGTCGAGATGCTCGCCCGGGTTAGCGAGGGGATTGGTAAGGGGGTTGGCGAGCGCGGGCTGGGCCACAGAGGTCAGTAGCGCGAACAGTGTCGCGCACAGCCACGAACCTCTATCGGGAACAAAACGGGCGGGACCAGAACGGACGCGGGGGTCCGATGACACTAAACTGCAGCGCATCGACAAGACTCGAATCAGAGGTGACTACCAAGGGCGCATTTCGCCCACACAGGTGTTCACTGTAGCCCGACCAAGGCCCGATAATGTTTTGCGCTTGTTAGATGCTCGTGGTTGGTTCGCTTACATTTGTTTAGTTAAAACAGAGGGTTGTAGCACTATTCTTGAAGGAATATTCGCCACTCAGAGGCGCTAGAGCGCCTCAAACGGTGTGATCACGATGTCTATGCGACGGTTCTTCGCACGCCCTTCGGCGGTCTCGTTGTTGGCCACGGGCTGTGATTCGCCAAAACCCACCGACGCAAGTCTCAACGCGTCCAGTCCAGTCTCCTCGGTAAGGTAGGTCTTGATGGCCAGGGCACGCTGTTCGCTAAGTTTGAGGTTGGCCGTGTCGCTGCCATAGGCATCGGTGTGGCCCTCAATGCTCAAGGTGGCGCGCGGGAAGACATCTGCGGATGCCGAGAGTTTTTGCAGAAGTTCGCCGTGCTCGGGTTTGATCTCATCACTACCGCTGTCAAAGGTGAGCCCCACCATTCGCAGGATCACGTCGTTGCCCTGGCGCAGCACCTCGGCTTCACTTAACAGGTAGCTGTTTTCGAGTTGGGAGAATCGCTGGCGGTGCAGTTCTTGCGCCTGCAGGATCGCGTTGAGGCTTTGCACGGCAGCCGCTTCGCCACCCAGTTTGTCGTTCAGTTCATTCACTTGCCCATCAAGAGCGGCAACCTGTGCTTCTTTATCGCCTAAATCTTGTGCCAGCCGCTCCACCAGTGCATTCATGTCGTTGACCTTGCTGATGAGCGTGTTCACTGCCGCCGTCTCGCCATTGTCGAAGTACAGAGGTGTATCGAGTACGTCTCCTAACCGACGCAGAGAAGCCTCCCATTCAAGCAACACGTCTTCGGTACTGCGATCACCTTTGCGCACGTCGTTGCCAATGCGCGCTAGATAAATCGAATGGTACGCCTCGTGCTTGGCCTGGCGTGCCAGGTTGCGGGGTCGATCCGTGTCGTAGCGATCTTCCTCGAGCTGAGTTTCGGCCTGACTCAACAGGCTCTTCGCTTCGGAATAGGTGTTGCTGGCGTAGCGATCAGCGCGCAGCTTCTTTGCCTGCGACAGCAGATCTCTGGTTTCGTTGAGATAGGTTGATTTGATTGCGCTTAGCTCACCGCTGCGAAACTTTTCCTCGGCATCTGCTGCGTATTCGAGCGCGCTTGATTCGCGATCATTCTCCAGTCGTTTTGCGGCTTCAGCCAGCGCAACCTCACCCGCTTTCCAGTCTTCTGCCGCGTTTTGTTCAGCGTTTGCCTCTATTGCTGCAGCGCGCGCAGCAAGTGGTCCCGAGAAGTTCTGGGCGGCTTTTGCGGCGGCCGCGCTTGCATCGTTAAAGCCGTCTGCCGCCTTGCGCAGATTGCGGCGTATTGAGTCAAGACTCGCCTCTTCTTTCAGCAGTTCTTCTGCTTTTCGGTAGAAGCCACTCGCCTCAGAGTAGGTGGTTGGTGCCAGCAGGCTCGCGCGCGCGCCGTTGGCCGCCTTAAGGGCGCCCGTTGCTTCGGCAAACAGCGTGCCGCGGATTTCGTCTGAGTCGGCGGCTTGTGTCGGGCTGCCTGCAAAGCTGAGTGCTAGTGCAGCCAGTAACGCCACTGCAATGCGCTGCGCGTTAAAACCTTTGCGGGCTGTACAGAGCTTTGACAGATTTTGATCTAGAGTGGTTGTCGTCATCGTGGATCTCAATTAGGGGTCAGTTTGCAATTCTCTGGGTAATGGTGGTCTAACGCAAACGCTGGGCTCTGGTAGGACTTGGCGCTGCTACAATTAGCGGATGCTTACGCATCTTAAGAATTTACGTAGCGTTCTTGGCGCCCGGGCCGTAACCGGGGTGTCTGAGCCCGCGCTCGATCTGCTGGGGCTCGCGATTGCCAGTTTGGAGAAGCTGGCAGTCCAGCAGCTCGAACCGCAGCTGTGCCAGGTGGCAGTACTGGGGCCTACTCAGGCAGGCAAAAGCACGCTGGTTAACGCGCTGGTGGGTGCAGAGGTCACCACCGTGAGCGCCCTTGCAGGCCATACGCGGCATGCGCGCGGGGCCGCCTCGGATGTCGATGGACAAACACTTGACCGCATCGGTGAGGCGCTCGAGCCCGCCCAGCGAGTTGCTGGCGATGAATTGTCGCCGTCGAATCTGGATCAGTATTCGCTGGCTGCCGTAGACACGGCTGTGTCGCCCGCGGCGCGAAATCCGTCTAGTCAAAATCCGTCTGGGCAAAATCCGCCGCTCATTGTGTGGGACACCCCAGACTTCGACTCACTGGCCGCGGATACCTATCGTCGAGCGGTACTTGCCATTGCGGGCATGGCGGATGTCATTGTGTTGATTGTTAGCCGCGACAAGTATGGCGACATGGCGGTCTGGGAACTGCTCGAGCGGCTTGCCGGTTTACAACGTTGTGCAGCACTTGTGGTTAACAAGGTAGACCCTGCGTCGTGGTCGCAATTGCACGAACACGTTGAACAAACCCAGCGTGAGCGATTGGGCGACGTGGTGTTTGATGTCGCCTCTATTAACCACGCCGGACCAGACACGGCCGTCGACGTAAGCGGAGTGCTAGCCACGCTTGGCGGGCTTGAGCCTGTGCCGGCAGACAAGGTTCGCGCAGGCGTACACGGGCTCATTGATCGCGGCTGGGATGAATGGCTGGCTCCGGTGCTTGCTGAAGATCAGGTGCAGCGCACCTGGCGCGACGAAGTCGATGCGGGTAAAGAGAAGTTCCTTACAGCCTACAGGCGCGACTATCTGGCTGACGCTGACCGCTACGATACGTTTCAGCGATTGCTCGGCGAGCTTTTGGTGTTGCTTGAGATACCCTTTATAGCGCGCAGCATGGGGTCTGTGCGAAAAGTAGTTACCTGGCCGGTGCGTAAGCTCTTTGGCAAGAGAGAAGCCGAGGACAATCTGGGTCGTGAACCCGAGATGTTGCAGGAAGCGGCAGTGCATCTGTTGCTGGGGTTACGCATGACTGGGCTGGAATCGGCGACTGACAATCCGCTTTGGGAACGGCTGGCAAAGCGCTTAAGCGCAGAGCAGCCTGAGTTGCTCGAACAGTTTCATCTAGATGCGCTAAGGCACCATCAGGAATTTCAGAAAACGGTCACTGAGGCAGCGCAGCAGCTCTACCAGCGCTTGCAGGAGAGTCCTGCGCTCCTTAACAGTTTGCGGGCCGTTCGTGCCAGCGCTGATGCAGCGGGTGTGGTTGTTGCGTTGCAAACCGGCGGTATAGGGCTTGCCGATCTGGTGTTAACGCCCGCGATGTTGTCGCTCACCTCAACACTGACCGAGTCTGCGGCCAAAACCTATGTCGACCAGGTGGTGGCCGAGTTGCAGGAGAAACAGTTTCTAGCCGTGTCAACGTTGCTTGATAGCGGGCTTGCCGAACAGCTTGCCCAATACGCAGATGATGCGACCTTGCTGGAGTTTGGTGCGCTTGATGCGCAAGAGTTGGTTAAAGCGCGCGATGAATTTTTAGCACAATGAGTAACAAATCCAACGATACCAATACGGCTTACGGGCTTGCCGAACAACTTCGTGATCGCACGGAGCGCGCGAGTAGTTGGGCAGATCAAGCACAGAAGACGGGCTGGTTAAGTTCCAAAGAAGCGCTTGGGCTCAAGAATCTCTCAGGCACCACCTCGCGAGATCTGTTTGCAGAGGACGCAGGTGAACCGCTGGTGGTTGCGCTGTTCGGTGGCACAGGCGTTGGCAAGAGTAGCTTGTTGAATCGTTTGGTGGGTGAGGCCATCGCCAAGGTAGGTGTTATTCGGCCGACGTCGCTTGAGGCCACGGTGTATGTGCACGAAGCCGTCACCTTCGCCGGGCCGCCGCGTAGTGGCTTCGAACGATCCGTTCACACTAATGATGAACGCCGCAATGTGGTTTGGGTGGATATGCCCGATGTGGACAGCACGGCGGCACACAACCGTGAACTGGTGCTCGACTTTTTGCCGTTTGTCGATGTGCTGGTGTATGTCGTCAGCCCAGAGCGGTACCGCGACGAAGCGCCATGGGCGTTGTTGTCTGCGCACGCTGAACGCAGTGCCTGGGTGTTTGTCATGAATCAGATCGATCGCGGTCAACCGGCGCAGCTCGACGATTTATCGATGGCCGTGCAGGCCGCAGGGTTCGCAGAGCCTATGTTGTTTGCCACCAGTTGCGGTGGACCTAGCGAACTCGATCAGTTTGATGCGCTGGCGGCGTTCATCGACTCTCTGGCTCAGGAGCGTCTGCGCGAAGCGCTGCAGGAGGAAGGGAGAGTCGCGCGGCTGCGTTTGCTTAGTGAACAAGTGGCGGCTGCAAGCGAAGGTTGGCCGCAAGATACGCGCAGCTTCAAAATGGCCTGGGCTGAACGCAAAAAAGTGTTGGCGAAAGAACTGCAGAAAGACCTTGTGGATCGGCTGGCGCCCGTTGCCGCGCGGATGGCGCAAGGTGAGGCGGCGGCGCCCGGCGAATTGTGGGATCAATGGGGAACAGAACGCGTCACTGATGCGCTGTCTGAGGTTCGCATTACCAGTGCGCAAAACGGCTGGAGCCGGGGTGCACTTGCCAAGCTCGACGCCGTGATCAGTCCGGCGCTAACGGCTCATAGTGAATCAGCGTTGCGGGAGTCGGTGAGTATGTCGCTGGCGCGTCCGGGTACGGCGCTGCAGCGCGGCGTGTTTGCGGCCTGTCGCTGGTTGCAGTACGGCTTGCCGTTGCTCGCTCTGCTATGGATCGGCTGGTTTGTGATTAGTGGGTTCTATGGTGGAGCTACCGGTAGCGGCGATTTTGTCGCCGATGGGTTTGCCCTGAACGCGGTGCTGTTGGTGGCTCTGGGTGCAGGGTTACCCTGGCTGCTTGGCCGGCTCGTAAAGCCCTCGCCGCGAAAGGCAGCTCTGTTGGGCGTGCGGCGTGGGCTCGACAGCATTATTGAATACATCGATTCAATTGCAACGGCCCAAATTGGGGTGGCAACAGAAGAGCTCCACGAGTTGATGGGGCAGCGAGATGCACTGGTGGCGCCCACAACATCGAACACCGGGGCCAGCAAAACAGCAGACAAAGAAGCGTCAAAACTAAACGCACGTCTGCGCCGTTCTGGTTAGGGCTTTGTCGTATTCAAATGCTCTAATTGTTCGGGCGTATTGATGTTAACGAACAGCGCATCGTCTGTTGGTCGATTTAGGGTGCTGTGGTTTAGTTCCTTTAGCCAACCCAGGACAGATCGATTGCCGCGTGCCAGGTAGTTGTGGACGCTGTGTAGGGCATCGGTTCGAATTATTAAGGGTAACGGGTGCAGCCGTTCGGTCTTTACGCAGGCGGCGACAGTATCTGTTTCTATGCAGCAGCTATGCAGTTCTGCCGCAAGATCTACCGGTAACCTGGGCGTATCGCCGGGAACTACATACAACCAGCTGTGCTCCTTGGTTGGGTCGATCGGTGGGTCGATCGCGCTGGCACTTGCTGCGATGCCAGCGAGTGGGCCTTCGTAGTCTTTGTCCGTACCGTCTTGAACCACCGGCCATCCCAGCGCCTGATATTCCGTCAGCGAGCGGTTAGCTGAGATCAGTACCGGACCTTCTGGGAGGCTCTCCAATACATGGCTCACCAGAGTGTCGCCCGCCCACAATTCCAGTGGTTTATCACGCCCCCGCATTCGCTTTCCTGCGCCGCCACAAAGTACTAATGAGCGAAAGATGGTCATTTAGTCAGCTTGAGTTGAGTTCTTGAGGTTAGGATTATGAAACGTCAGGCGGAAAAGATACCAGCTGGCGCGCAGCCGGCGGCGGCGGAGTATAAACTCTCTTACTAGTGCACACTGTAAGCTGTGCAGCAGCAGGGGAGAGTGCCATCAAGATCGATTTGATATCGCCCGGGAGCTTCGCCCAGGGCCACCCGTTTGATCAATACCGCTGGTTACGCGACAACGCGCCGGTGTATTGGCATGAAGACCTGCGAGACTCAAGCGCAGCAGGACAGCGAGCAGGCTTTTGGGTGCTCAGCCGTTACGACGATGTCTTTCGCGTGGGCCACGATCCGAAACGCTTCAGTTCAGAACCCACCATCATGATCGATGACCCGGCACCGGACGCGGCTGTTCTTGGCGATCCGGACAATCCGAAGAAAATGATGTTGACGATGGACCCGCCCATGCACACGCGCTACCGCAAACTGATCAGTCGGGAATTTATGCCCGGTCAGGCCATGGCACTAGTGCCACGACTGCAGGAACTTGCGGGACAGATTGTGGATTCTGTGATCGATCGCGGCCAGTGCGATTTTGTAGCAGACATAGCCGGAGAAATGCCGTCGTTTGTTATCGCCGAACTTATGGGTCTGCCGCTTGACGATGGTCGAAAGCTCTATGAGCTCACCGAGACTATTCATACCTCGCCTGAGGCGCTGCCTGAGGGCGCAGGCGACAATGCCGTAATGCAAATGTTTGGCTATGCAGCTCAGGTGTTTGAAGAGAAAACCAAAACCCCGGCAGATGACCTGGCCAGCCAACTCATTCATTCCGAAATTGACGGCCAAAAAATGGATCTGCTGGATTTTCAGCTGTTCTTTATGCTGTTGGTAGATGCCGGCGGCGACACCACGCGCAACCTGTTGTCTGCCGGTATGGTTGCTTTGCTCGAGCATCCGGAACAGCTAGCGGCGCTACGCGCCGATCCCAAGTTAGTCCCTAACGCTCGGGATGAACTATTGCGTTGGGTGAGCCCGGTGATCTATATGCGCCGCACGGCAACCGAAGATGTTGAGCTTGGTGGCCAGAAAATTCGCGCCGGCGACAAGGTAGTGATGTATTACGGATCAGCGAACCGCGATACCGATGCGTTCGACGAACCCGACAAGTTTGATATCTCGCGTGCTGCGGCTAAGCACCTGGCGTTTGGGCACGGTACTCATGTGTGTCTGGGCCAACACATTGCGCGCGCAGAAATAGATGCGATGCTTACCGAAGTGCTTGATCGAATGAATGATCTTGAGCTTTCCAAGCCGCCGGTTTGGTTGCCATCAAATTTCATTTCGGGCCCACAATCTATGCCTGTTAGTTTCACAGCCTCTAAATAAGAGTGATACTTGGGTATGAGTGATACGTCGACCGAAGCGTCCAAACCGATAAAAACGCAACCTATTCGCCCTGCAGCAACGGTCATACTGGTACGACCGGCGCCGGGCACCTTTGAGATTTTCATGCTCCGGCGAACCTCTAAGGCAGCCTTTGCCGGCGGGATGCATGTGTTCCCGGGTGGGCGCGTTGATCCGGAAGATCATTTCAATAAGTACGCACAGCTTTGCGAAGGACCGTCCCCCGAGCAAAGCGCGCAGGCCAAAGCACTGGGCTACGATCATCTGGGTTACTGGGTAGCCGGTATCCGCGAAAGCTTCGAGGAGGCGGGGCTGTTGCTCGCCTACGACAAGTCTGGAAACTATCTTGAATTTGCCGATCCCAGCATGGCCGAACGGTTTGCCAGGCTGCGCGAGCCGCTGCACGATCATAAGCTTGGCCTTGATGAAATTTGCGAACGCGAGCAACTCAAGTTAGCCGTCGACCGTATCCACTATTACAACCGGGTGGTAACGCCCAGAGGCCGACCGCGTCGTTTCGATACGCGATTTTTTATCGCCGAAGCACCGGTTGGCCAAACCGGCACGCACGATCAAATTGAGACGGTGGACAGCATCTGGATTACACCCGGCGATGCGCTTAAACAGAATGCAGAAGACAAGTTTGGCTTGATGCGCGTAACGCACCAGCAGCTTGGCGAACTCGCCGAATATCGTTCGGTTGATGCGCTGATGACGATGGCGCGCGCACGCCGCGAGTTTCCGGTATCGCGGCCAAAACTGCCCCGAGACTAGTATAGAAACCAGGCGTTCATTGGGCGCCTGGTCTTTACACGCCTACCAGGTATCGACGTTCGGACGCTTCTTGTGAGTTCGAGCAGGCTTTGGTGGCGCGGAACGAAGCGCTGAAATAATCCACTTGCGTGAATCAGCCGGGTCAATAACGTCATCAAACTCAAAGTGTGACGCCGCGTTCGCCGCTTTGCCGCGCTCGTACATGTCGGCCACCATTTGCTCGTACTTCGCCACGCGCTCTGTTGGGTCTTCTATGGCTTCAAGCTCACGGCGATAACCGAGCTTTACCGCCCCTTCGAGGCCCATGCCGCCAAATTCACCGGTGGGCCAGCTCACGCAAAACAGCGGCGCCTTAAAGCTTCCGCCCGCCATCGCCTGGGCACCTAGACCGTACGCCTTGCGGGTGACAATGGTGAAAAACGGCACGTCGATGTTGGCGCCGGTGACAAACATGCGTCCGGCGTGACGCACCAGTGCTGTCTTCTCTGATTCCGGGCCAACCATAATTCCCGGGCAGTCACACAAAAACAAAAGCGGAATATCGAAGGCATCGCACAGCTGCATAAAGCGCGTCCCTTTATCTGCACCTTCAGAATCGATTGCGCCGGCAAGGTGGCCAGGGTTGTTCGCTATGATGCCCATGGGTCGGCCCTCGACCCGCGCAAACGCGGTGATGATGCCGTCGCCCCAGTGTTCGCGAATCTCAAGCACAGAATCGATGTCGGCGATGCCACGAACCACGTCGCGCATGTCGTAGTAGCGCAAACGATTTTCGGGCACGACAAAGCGTAGCTTGCGATTGTCGGGTGCTTCCCACTCGCTGGTGCGGCCTTGAAAATAGCTCAGATACTTCTTGGTAACGGCCGTGGCTTCCGCTTCGTCCTTGACCGCGATATCGACAACGCCGTTAGGCACCTGCACGTCCATGGGCCCAACTTCTTCAGGTCGAAACACGCCGAGGCCGCCGCCTTCGATCATGGCGGGGCCACCAATTCCAATGTTCGAATCTTCCGTTGCAATAATTACGTCGCAACAGGCAAGCAGCACCGCGTTGCCGGCAAAACAGCGGCCGTTAGTAATGCCCACCACCGGCACCAGGCCCGACAAGCGCGCAAAGTACGTGAACGCCCAGCAATCAAGACCGGCAACCCCGGAACCATCGGTGTCGCCAGGCCGACCGCCGCCGCCTTCGGCATAAAGCACGGTAGGCAGCCTATAGTTTTCTGCTACCTCAAACATACGGTCTTTCTTGGCGTGGTTCTTCATGCCTTGAGTGCCCGCGAGCACCATGTAGTCATAGCTCATGATCATGGCGCGGGATTCTGTTTCGGGGAACAGCTCGCCGTTTATCTGTCCAAGGCCGCAAACCATGCCGTCACCAGTCGTGTTCTTGATGAGGTCGTCGATGCTGCGGCGCCTGCGTTGTGCGGCAATCACCGTTGAGCCGTACTCGACAAACGTGCCTTCGTCGCAAAGGTCTTCGACGTTTTCGCGTGCCGTTCTGTTACCTCTGCCGTGACGCTTGGCCACCGCTTCGGGTCGGCTTGAGTCATAACCCGCCGCGTGCCGATCCATAGCTTCTTGCAGATCGTCTCTGATGTAATTCAAATCTTGTTCGACGGCCTGTCCAAGGTCGCGGGCCGCCACATCACCCTCGGCGAGATAGATTAGGGGATGGCTTTCGAACACCGCATCTCCGGCGCTCACGCCGAGGCGCTGTACCGTGCCGCTACTAGTAGCGGTTACCACGTGCTCCATTTTCATGGCTTCCATAATCAGAACGGGTTGGCCGACAAATACGGTATCGCCTTCGCCCACGTCGAAGCTGATTACGGTGCCCTGCATAGGCGCTTTAATGGCAGCAACCCCGGCGGGCAGGGTTTCGTCAACTAGCGCAACCTGTGTAGAGACAGCGGTAGCGCCGGCCGCACCGCCATGGCCGTACTGCAGCACCGCTAACGGATCGTTATTGACCTGCGCCCCGGCAAGTACCGCAGCGGAGCCTTCAGAGTTGGCGGAAGGGTCGTCGTTCAGAAGCGCCGGCAGATTGTCTTCGATAAAGCGAGTGGTGGGGGCACCGGCTGCAAACTCTGGATGCTCGATGAGTCGACTCAGGAACGCCTGGTTGGTAGCAACGCCTTCTATTTTAAGCGAATCGAGCGCGTTGACCGCCTTTCGAACCGCGGCTGAGAACCGCGGCGTGCGGGAATGAACGATGAGCTTGGCGAGCAACGAGTCGAAGTTTGGGTTGGTGGTATAGCCGGAGCGAGCATAGCTGTCGCAACGCAGGCCTGGTCCGGTGGGTGCTTCAAACACTTGAATGGTACCGCCCGTAGGTTTGGTGCTGCCATCGGCGTTCATTGCTTCTGTGTTGATGCGCAGTTGAATGGCGTGGCCGTGCGGGTTTGTAAGAGCTGATTGTTCAAGCCCAAGGTCGTTGAGCGTTGCGCCGCCAGCGATTTGCAGTTGGGTTTGCACCAGGTCTATGCCGGTAACCTCTTCGGTTACCGTGTGCTCTACCTGCAGACGAGCGTTTGCCTCAAGAAATACAAAGCGCTCATCCGGTGCCTCAGCGTCGATAAGAAATTCGAAGGTGCCAAGGCTTGCGTAGTTGCCCGCTCGGGCCATACTAATGGCGGCGTCGCAGAGCTTTACTCGCATCGCTTGGCTGAGCGTTGGACTGGGTGCAATTTCCACAAGCTTTTGATGCCGCCGTTGCAGCGAGCATTCGCGTTCAAACAAGTGCATGCAGTGCGCGCCGTCGCCCACCACTTGAATTTCGATATGCCGCGCAGCACTTAGATACTCTTCGATGTACAGATCTGGATTGCCGAATCCGCTCTGCGCCTCTGACTGGCAGCGCTCAAACGCGGGGGATAACTCATCCAGTGTAGTGACGATGCGCATACCGCGACCGCCGCCGCCGGCCACGGCTTTAAGCATTGCAGGCGCGCCGTTCAGTGACTTAAGAAACGCCTGGGCATCTTGGAGGGTGGTGGCCCCTTTGGTGCCTTTGAGGAGCGGCACGCCACATTGCTCTGCCAATTGCCGGGCTTCGAGTTTGTTGCCAAAGAGCGCCAGGGTTTTTGAGTCTGGCCCGACAAAGGTAACGCCGGCTCGCTCGCAGGCGGCGCCAAACTCGGCGTTTTCGGCAAGGAAGCCATAGCCGGGATGTATGGCGTCGCAGCCAGTGGCTCGTGCTATGCGAATAATCTCCGCGCCGTCGAGATAGCCTCGTACGCCGCGCTCCCGCAAGGGCACGTGGTCATCAGCGTGGCTAACGTGCAGGCTTTGTTTATCGTCGTCGGTGTAGACGGCCACGGTGCGCATGCCGAGCTCCCGGGCCGCCTGGGTGATGCGCACCGCGATCTCGCCGCGATTGGCTATCAGTAGCGAACGTATCGTGTTTTTGTCAGGCATGACTCCTCCCCAGAACGTGAATACCCTAGTGCTTAATCCTATCTGTTTTTTGGTATCTGCTGTTTAGTATCTGTGGCAGAGTCGGGGCGGGTGTTTTTGTGAGTCTAAAATGGAGCAGGAGATGAAGGTATGATGCCAGTGGTGTGGTTTGTGGTAGCCGGGCTGGTTTGTGTCGTGCTCACCGAGGTTTTGGGCGTCACCTTGTTGATTTCGCTGCCGCCGAGCGTCGAAGCCGTGGGCAACATCATTCCGTTTGTGTATGCGCCGGTAATTGTCCTGTTGGCCTTGGTCGGCGGCTTGCTGCTCACCGGCAACTTGCGGCGTGTCTCTCTGGGTAAGGCGCTCGTATTCCCGGCCGTTTTTGCGATCGGTCAGTTTGCGTTGCTTACCCTCGCACTCAATCCGCTAGCTTATAAGCTGACCCTGCTGGCGATCACCACTACGGCGACGGTGCTGGTGGTGTTGTGGCGCAGAAGTGGCGGGGCAACAAAAGAAGCGGTGTAAAGAAAAAGGGCTGGTCAATGACCAGCCCTTTTAATTGCTTTCGTGTGCCCGGAGGCTTTACGACGCAGGCCCAGAGGGCACTACTTGTAGAACCTCACGGTTAAACGGTTCGCAATAGATATCACTGATCACCTCCTTTTTATCTGAACAAGGTGCGCTGAGTATGGTGAAACGCCGGTAATTTGCAACCGCCTTTTCCACAGGCCGCGCAGCAAATTTGGCTCCAAATTGGGTACTATTTCTCAGAAATCTGTAAAGGCCAATGAAACATGAAAATCTCAATGCTCTTGAATTACGCAGGCGGCATGAAAGAGCGCGTCGCCGAACTAAAAGAGTATGAGAAAGCCGGCCTTGATCTGGTTTGGGTACCGGAGGCCTATTCGTATGACGCGGCGACCGCTATGGGCTATATCGCGGCCAATACCGACCGGCTGATCATCGCCTCCGGCATCATGCCCGTGTTTACCCGCACCCCGTCGCTTTTGGCGATGACCGCCGCGGGCCTCGACTATCTGTCCGACGGCCGGGCCATGCTCGGTTTGGGTGCATCGGGTCCACAGGTGATCGAGGGCTTTCACGGCTTGCCTTACGATGCGCCTCTGGCTCGATTGCGCGAGACCATCGCGATCTGTCGTCAGGTCTGGAAGCGCGAGAAGGTTCGCCACGTGGGTGCCAAATACGAAGTGCCGCTAGGCCAGGGGCAGGGCACCGGGCTGGGTAAGCCGCTCAAGCTCATCAACCATCCCGTGCGCGACGAAATACCCATTGCGCTTGCCACATTAGGCGCCAAGAGCGTTGAAGCCACGGCTGAGCTTGCGGATGCCTGGCTACCCGCGTTCTATACCGCCGAAGGTGCAGCCAATGTGTGGGGTGATGCGTTGGCCAAAGGTAACGCAAAGCGCGACCCAGGCAGGGCGCCGCTGGATGTGTTTGCAGGGGGCGGTGTGTCTATCGGTAAAAACCGCGAAGCGTTGCGCAACATGGCGCGCCCGCAAATTGCGCTCTATGTAGGCGGCATGGGCGCACGACAAAAGAACTTTTATAACGATATTTTCTGTAAGTCTGGCTTTGAGGCAGAAGCCAAAGAGATTCAGGATTTGTTTCTAGCGGGCAAGAAAGACGCCGCTGAAGCCGCTATTCCTGATGCCTATCTCGCCAATAACTCGTTGGTTGGTGAGCCTGAGTTTGTGACTGATCGTTTGCACGCGCTAAAAGAGTCGGGTGTTACGTCGCTAAACGTTAGCTTCTTTGGCGACGATGCAAAAGAACGGGTTAAGGCCTGCGACCAGTTACGCAACCTCGTCGACGCTCTCTAGGTAATCTAGCGTGCTGCCGCCGGTTGATCATATTCGCCGCACCCGTGATACCTACGCGTCACTGGGTTATGCGCCCTATAGCTGGGTACACAATCCTGAGCCCCCGCCTTTTGTGCCGCTTAGTAAACCGCTGTCAGACTGTCGGTTAGGGCTGGTTAGCTCGGGTGGCGTTTATCAGGCAGGGCAGGTGGCGTTTCATTACAAAGATGACATCAGCCTGCGGGTGATCAACACAGCCGATGACGTGAGCCGTTTGCGCGCTACTCATTTTGCCTACGATCTAACGGATGCGCGCAAAGACCCTAACGTGGTGTTGCCATTGCAGGGGTTAGGAACGCTTGCGAACAACGGCGAGTTGGGTGAACTTGCATCCAACGCCTACACCTTCATGGGCGGCATCTACTCGGCGCGTAAAGTGCAAGAGAAGATCGCGCCAGAACTGGCTGCACGGTTCAAGCGCGATGAAGTCGACGTCGTATTGCTGGTGCCGGTCTGACCGGTGTGCCATCAGTCTGTAGGACTGATCAGTCGGCATTTAGAAGCACAAGGCATTCCCACGCTATCTATGACCAGTGCCTGGTCGATAACGGCGGCGGTCAATCCGCCGCGCGCTGCCTTTCTCGACTTTCCGTTGGGCCACACCGCCGGTCGACCCGATGACGCTGCCGAACAAACCGACATTATGCGGGCGGCACTAAAGGTGTTCACTGATGCGCAGCGCGGCAGCATTACCCGGCTGCCGTTTCAGTGGGAAGACTCTGAGCAAGCCAATGACGAATGGAAAGCTGCGGTGATGGCGGGTGACGCCAGCGACGAGGGTGAAGAATCCGGAGATGATCGGGTCGAACGCTTTGCTACGCCGCAATACCAGTCGCCTGATGACGAGCAGATGGCCGACGCGTCCTGCCCAACCTGCGTTTGGTTGTAGAGACACCCAGCTAAGAGGCAACCAATTAGTCTAGCCGCGGCTTCGAGCGATTTTGCTTGACGGCGCTGCGGCGTTTTTTGTTGTCTACTCTGCGTCGCTTGGCCGCGCGCGAGGGCGTGCGTTTGATGCGCCGCTTGGGTCGAATCTTGGCTTCACGAATCAGCTCGCCAAGGCGTAGCAGGGCGGCCGCGCGATTGCGCAACTGGCTGCGTGATTCTTGCGCAAAGATCACTATCTCGTCGCCGTTGGTCAACCGCTGACCTGCAAGCCCACGCAGGCGATCTTGCACGGCGGGGTGCAAACCGCTACGGGCAACGTGCAGGCGCAGCTCCACTGCCGTTGCGACCTTGTTGACGTGCTGGCCACCGGGGCCGCTCGCGTGCACAAAGCTAAGCCGAATGGCGTCGTCGGGTACCTGTGTTTCGGTGCCGTAGCGATCCGGCACGAGAGTAGTCATGGCTGTGGCATACTTCGAAAAAACGGAGTGTAAAACCAATGAGCAAGCCAACGCTATTCGATTTGTCTGGAAAAGTGGCATTGACCACAGGTTCGAGCAAAGGAATGGGCAGATCGCTAGCTGAGGGGCTTGCTATGGCGGGCGCCAAGGTTGTGGTATCCAGCCGCAAGCAAGATGTCTGTGACGAAACGGCTGCCGCCATCAACGAGCTAGTGGGCGAAGAGCGCGCCATTGCCATGGCCTGCAACATTGGCCACAAAGACCAGCTCGAGGCGCTGGTTGAGAACACCCAGAAAAAGCTCGGCTCGATCGATATTCTAATGGCCAACGCTGGTGTGAATCCCTTTTACGGTCCTTCTGCAGAGATTCCCGACTGGGCCTTCGACAAAACCATGTCGACCAATGTGAAATCGAACCACTGGCTTGCGCACATGGTGTTGCCAGACATGGTGAAGAAAAAAGACGGCGTGATTGTGATTACCTCCTCCAACGGCGCCTTTATGCCGTCAACTCATCTGGGCGCGTACTCCATAAGTAAAGCGGCAGATCTTGCGTTGGTGCGGAACCTCGCGGCGGAATACGGCAAAGACAATATTCGCGTTAACGCGCTCTGCCCCGGGGTCTTTAAAACCGACTTTGCACAGGTGCTGTGGCAAGACGAAGAAGGTAACGATCGTGAGGCAGAAGGCATCACCCTCGACCGCTTTGGCGAGCCCGAAGAGCTGCGCGGCGTAGGCGTATTTCTGGCATCCCGCGCGGCCAGCTACATGACGGGTCAGGCCTTGATCATTGATGGCGGCAACGTGATGGTTCGATAGTGACGCTAGCAACCCAACTCGTTGATTCGAGTTGTCCTTACTGTGGTGAGCCGGTGCAACTGGTTATCGATGATGTCGACGGCGAAGAGCAGGATTACATTGAAGACTGCCAGGTGTGCTGCCGGCCGATGCAGGTGAGCGTTCGCTTTGCCGTTAACGGAGAATTAGAGATTACACTTCGTGACGAGAACGACTGAGTATCTATAGATATGCAGTTTGTCCATACCATTCGCGATCGGCCGGTTACCTTCGAAGTGGAGCTCACCCGACGCCGCAAGTCTCGTATTGGTATCAACTTTGAGGCCTTCGATCGGGTACGGCTCGAAGCGCCTATGCGCACCTCCGTCGATGAGCTGCTTGAGATGGTGTGTGCTCACGAGCGCTGGTTTGCCTACAATTTGCAACGCGTGGCCGAGGAGAGCCCAGAGTTTCTGCCCCCGGTGTACCAGCACGGCGAGCTCATCATGCACGCAGGTGAACCGCTCAAGTTGTTTATCTGCTTTGATGAACAGGCGCGTGCGAGAGCTGAGATTTGTTCTCGCGGTGATAGCTCGATGCTGCTGGTCTACCTGCCTGGACTCGTTGAAAGCCCGGAGGCGCTGGTGCGGCGATTGGTGCGCAGCTGGCAGACCAGCCAGGCAAAAACAGTATTTCAAACCACCCTTGAACGTTATGTCGAAGAAATCGATTGGCTCGACACCGTGCCCAGGTGGAAGAACCGCTTCATGCGTTCGCAGTGGGGAAGCTGCAATGAATCGGGCCAGCTCGCGCTGAATACCCATCTGGTTAAGCTGCCCCAGGCGCTGGTCGATTACGTACTCGTACACGAACTGTGCCATCTAAAGCAGATGAATCACGGCAAGCGTTTTCAAGGGCTGATGGATGCGCATAACCCCGGCTGGCGTGATCGCCAAACCGAACTCAATCGCTATGCAGGGTTGCTCGGCGAACCTTAGGGGGCGGCCGTTATTCTTCCTCGGCGATGGGCTCGTCGGTGATCGCTGCAGGCGTGCGTTGCGACTCATCAAGCGCGGGTCGACTGATGCTTAGCTCGGTACTCGGCTTTGGATCTGGAATAGTGCCCTTAACCTCTTCTTCGGAGGTTTGGATGCCAATGCGGAACGCGGCAAACCCCGGCTGCAGCACCTGATCCAGCGCCATACCCAAAACTCTGCCCGTGTAAGGAGAGGTGATCTCGGTACGTACGTTGGTAATGGGGTTGGTAACGGTGCCTAGCAGCTCGCCTGGCTTCACTCGTTCGCCCAGGGTTACTTTAGAAAATAGAATGCCGCCCTGATCAGCGCGTATCCACTTGCTCTTGTAGTAGGCCGGTTCGCGAACAAAGCGTCTGTTACGTTTGCCGTACATATCCAGGTGGCCAAGCAGATTCTGCAGGCCTTTTACGCCGCTATCGACGGCTTCCTTTTGCAGCCGCAGTGGACCACCGGCTTCGAGGGTTACTGAAGGTATGCCGTATTCGGTAGCTGCACGACGCAAGGTGCCCTTTGAGCCCGCAGAATGCAGGATCACCATGTCGCCAAAACCTTCGGCCAGCGCTACCACGTCGTCGTTCTTTAGATTGGCGCGCAGTTGCGGAAGATTGGTGCGGTGAAAAGAACCTGTGTGCAAATCTACCAACACCTCGCAGTTCAAAATGATTTTGTTGAAAAACGCATAGGCCGTGCGAGACGCTGAGCTGCCGCGCGGGTTACCCGGAAAAAAGCGATTCAAGTCACGCCGGTCAGTGAGATATCTTGAGTTGCGGCGAAAGCCGTCGAGATTAACGATGGGCACACCAATGACGGTGCCCGTAAGTTTATTGGGGTCGATGTTGTAGAGCAGGCTGCGCACCATTTCGATGCCGTTCAGCTCATCGCCGTGAACCGCTGCGGTGACACACATTACCGGACCGGGTTCTGCGCCATTAACCACCAGTACGGG